>NZ_JAENRY010000074.1 GCF_016612545.1 Streptomyces sp. MBT65
CCCCGGACCTCCCCCCTCCCCGACTAAGCCCCGGCCGCGGACCCCTCGGCCACGATCTCGGCCCACGCCTCCGGCAACGCCGCCTCCACCGCCGCCGCCCGCTGCTCCTCGCGCCCGTACAGCACCCCGTACGTGAACGAGCTCTCCCCCGCCGCGTGCGCCACCGCGGACAGCTCCCGCAGGGTCACCCGGACCATCACGCTGTCCTGGTGCTCGCCGAGCAGGCTGGTCAGCGACTTCATGGACTTCGCCAGCGCGCGGGCCGGGCCGCCGAGCGCGGGCGTCGCCGCCTCCGCCGCGTACCGGGTCCGCTTGGCCTTCTTGCGGGCCTCGTGCAGCGCTAGGTCACGGTCCGCGCCGGGCGGCGCCTCGATCGCCTCCTCCACGAGCGCGGAGACCTTCCCGAAGTCCTTGCGTACGGCCTTGCCGATCACCTTCTCCGGTGCCCCGGCCGCGTCCTTCAGGAGGGGCGGCTCGGCGACCAGCGCGTCCAGAGTGTCGAGGAGCGTGAGATACCGCTCGGAGTCGAGGACGCCGATCAGCCGGCTGCGTGACCCGCCGCGCCGCGCGCCCGCCCACGTGTCCAGGCGGGTGCGGACCGGGCCGGAGATCAGGGTGTCGGGCAGTTCGGCGAGGACCGTCGTCAGGCGCTCGGTCAGCACCTCGCGGTCGCGGTCCACCCCCAACTCGCCTGCCAGCCACTTCAGTTCCTCACCGATCGGATCGGTGACCGTACGGTCGAGCACCTTGCCGTACGAGCGGAACGTGCTGCGCAGTCGGCGGGTGGCGACCCGCATCCGGTGCACGGAGTCGTACGCGTCCTGCCGTACGGCCGGGTCGAGTTCGAGGATCGCGTCGCGCTGGGCGCGGACGTAGGCGAGGACGTGGTCGCCGGCCGTGACGGGGTCCTGCGGGGCCGGCGCGGAGGTCTTGCGCTTCTTCTTGCCCGAAGCCGACGGACGCGTCTCCGCCAGCGCCCGCGCCAGCTTCGACGCGGACGACGACGGCCGTACGCCCGCCTTGCGCAGCCGCTTCTCCACCTTGTCGAGGAAGACCGGGTCGCCGCCGTCGGCGAGTTCGACCTCGATCTCGGTCCACTGGGCGGTGCCGCCGCCGTCGGTGAGGCGCTCCGCGCGCACGGCGTCCACGCTGACCTCGGCGAGCAGCGCGCCGTCCGCGCCCACGAGGTGCCGTATGTCGCGGTCGGAGCGCAGGCGGACGACGGGTTGAAGCTCGGCCTCGCGCACCCGGGCGCGGACCAGCCCTGCAAGGGTGCGCGGCACGGTGTCGGAGAGCGGTTCCCGGATCTCGTCGCGGACCCCGGGCGCGACCGGCACCTTCAGGTGCCAGCCCGCGTCGGAACCGCCGGTGCGGCGGCGCAGGGTGAGCGAGGCGGCGGCGAGCCGCTCGTCGGCCGTGTCGTAGTACACGGCGTCCAGGTGCGCGACACCCTTGTCGATGACGGCCTCGACGCCGGCGACGCCGGTCAGGTCGGGCAGACCACTCTCGTCGGACTCGTACTTACGCTCGATCTCGCGCTGGGTGTCCGCCATGAACCGAATCTAGTTGCTGACGAGCCGGGATGGCAGGGGGCGTCCCAAATGAACCGTGGGGAAACCCGAGCGAATACGCAGGTAGCGGCTAGGCGGACATGGGGCGCTGGACCCTGATCGACTGCAACAGCCCCACCGCCACCCACACCGCGAACATCGACGTGCCTCCGTACGACACAAAGGGCAGTGGCAGACCGGTGACCGGCATGATGCCGAGTGTCATGCCGACGTTCTCGAAGGCCTGGAAGGCGAACCAGGCGACGATTCCGGCGGCGACGATCGTGCCGTAGAGCTCGGTCGAGTCGCGGGCGATGCGGCAGGCGCGCCACAGGACCACGCCCAGGAGGACGAGGATCAGGCCCGCGCCGACGAAGCCCAACTCCTCGCCCGCGACCGTGAAGACGAAGTCCGTCTGTTGTTCGGGGACGAACTGGCCTGTCGTCTGCGAGCCGTGGAACAGGCCCTCGCCGGTGAGGCCGCCGGAGCCGATCGCGATACGGGCCTGGTTGGTGTTGTAGCCGACGCCGGCCGGGTCGAGGCTCGGGTTGGCGAAGGCGGCGAAGCGGGCGATCTGGTACTCGTCCAGGATGTGCAGCTGCCACACCGCGACCGCGCCCAGGGCGCCCGCGCCGAGCAGGCCGAAGATCCAGCGGTTGGGGGCGCCGGAGGCCAGCAGCACGCCGAGCACGATGATGACCATGACCATGACGGAGCCGAGGTCGGGCATCAGCATGACGATCATCATCGGGACCGAGGCCAGGCCCAGGGCCTGGAGGACCGTGCGGTGGTCGGGGTAGGGCTTGTCGCCCGCGTCGACCCGGGCGGCGAGCACCATCGCCATGCCCAGGATGATCGTGATCTTCACGAACTCCGAGGGCTGGAGCGAGAAGCCGCCGCCGAGCACGATCCAGGAGTGCGCGCCGTTGACCGTGGAGCCGAGCGGGGTGAGCACCAGCAGGATGCCGAGCACCGAGGCGCCGTACAGGAAGGGGACGATGACGCGCAGGGTGCGGTGGCCGACCCAGACGACGGCGATCATCAGGCCGATGCCGATGCCGGTGTTCATCAGGTGCCGGATCAGGAAGTAGTACTGGTCGCCCTGGTTGATCTCGGTGCGGTTGCGGGTCGCCGAGTAGACCAGCAGCGAGCCGATCAGGGACAGGCCGATCGCGGAGAGCAGTATCGGCCAGTCCAGTCGGCGGGCCAGCGAGTCACGGGAGAAGACCCGGGTCCAGCCGGCCCGGTCGGGCCCGTATCCGGAGACGGAGAAGCTGTTGCCGGTCATGTGAGCATCCTCCGGTTTCCCCTTCTGCGCGGGCGCCTTCGGGTGTTGCTGTTGGTGGTGGACGGCGAGGGCGCGACGGCCGGCTGCTGGGTGTCGTCCGCGGCCGTGACCCCGCCCTGGGTCGCCTGTTCCTGCTGCTTCTCCAGCTCCTTGGCCGGGTCGGCGGTGATCTTCGGGGAGGCGATCGTGCCGTCGGCGCGGACCTTCGGGAGGCTCTTCTGCGGGGTGGGCAGCATCGCCTTCTTCTTGTCGATGGAGCCGTCGGCCTGGACGCCGTACATCGCGTTGTAGATGTTGCGCACGGCCTCACCGGAGGCGCCCGAACCGGTACCGGCCTGGGCGATCGTCATGACGACCGTGTAGTCCTTGGTGTACGTCGCGAACCACGAGGTCGTCTGCTTGCCGTAGACCTCCGCCGTACCCGTCTTGGCGTGCAGCTCGATCTTGTCCTGCGGCCAGCCCTGGAACTTCCAGGCGGCGGTACCGCTGGTGACCACGCCCGCGAGGGCCTTGTCGATGCCCTTGTGCGTGGCCGCGCTGATCGGCAGCTTGGCCTTCACCTTGGGCTTGATCTCCGTGACGGTCTTGCCGTCGGCGCTGACGATCGCCTTGCCGATGGTCGGGACGTACTCGGTGCCGCCGTTGGCGAGCGCGCCGTAGATCATGGCCTCCTGGATCGGGGTGACGAGGGTGTCGCCCTGGCCGATGGAGTAGTTGATCGAGTCGCCCTCGCGCATCTTGTTGCCTTCGAGGCAGTTCTCGTACGCGATCTGCTGGACGTACGTGCCGCCCTTCTTGCCGGTCTTGCACCAGTAGGCCTTGTTGGCCTCCCAGGTCTCCTGCTTCCACTTGCGGTCCGGGATGCGGCCGGTGACCTCGTTCGGGAGGTCGACGCCGGTGGTCTTGCCGAGGCCGAACTGGTGGGCCGCCTTGTAGAAGTAGTCCTTGGGCTCACCCTTCTTCGGGTTGATGCCGCCGTCCTTCTTCCACTGGGCGTCCGCGAGGCCGTAGAAGACGGTGTCGCAGGAGACCTCGAGCGCGCGGCCCAGGGAGATGGGGCCGAAGTTCTCGCCCTCGAAGTTCTTGAAGACCTGGCCGCCCACCGAGTACGAACTCGTGCAGGGGTAGCCGCCGTCCCACGTGTAGCCGGCCTCGACCGCGGCGGCCGTGGAGACCACCTTGAACGTCGAACCGGGCGCCGACTGACCCTGTATGGCCCGGTTCAGCAGCGGGTAGTCGGAGTTCTTGCCGGTGAGCTTCTTGTAGTCCTTGGCGGAGATGCCGCCGACCCAGACGTTCGGGTCGTACGTCGGCGCGGACGCCATGGCGACGATCCGGCCGGTCTTGGCCTCCATCACGACCACGGCACCGGAGTCGGCCTTGTAGTTCTCGCCGGTGATCTTGTCGAACTGCTCGCGGGCGGTCTTCATCGCCTTGTCGAGCTGGTACTCGGCGACCCGCTGCACCCGGGCGTCGATGCTGGTGACGAGGTTCGAACCGGGCTCCGGGGCATCGGACTTGGCCTTGCCGATCACGCGCCCGAGGTTGTCGACCTCGTAGCGGGTGACGCCGGCCTTGCCGCGCAGCTCCTTGTCGTACTCGCGCTCAAGACCCGAGCGGCCGACCTGGTCGGAGCGCAGATACGGCGAGTCGGAGTCCTTGGCCTGGGTGATCTCGTCGTCGGTGACCGGCGAGAGATAGCCCAGCACCTGCGCCGCGTTGGCGTCACCGGGGGCCGCGTAGCGCCGTACGGCCTCGGGCTCGGCGGTGATGCCGGGGAAGTCCTCGGCGCGCTCGCGGATCTGGAGGGCCTGCTTGGCGGTGGCCTCGTCGGTGATCGGGATGGGCTGGTACGGCGAGCCGTTCCAGCAGGGCTGCGGGGTCTTCGCGTCGCACAGCCGGACCTTCTGGATGACGTCCTCGGGCTTCAGGCCCAGGACTCCGGCCAGCTTGGTGAGGACGGCCTTGCCGTCGTCGGCCTGCTTCAGCAGGTCGGTGCGGGAGGCGGAGACCACCAGCCGGGTCTCGTTGTCGGCGAGGGGCACGCCCCGCGCGTCCAGTATCGAACCGCGCACCGCGGGCTCGACGACCTGCTGGACGTGGTTGCCGGACGCTTCCTTCTGGTACGCGGCGCCCTCACGGATCTGGAGGTACCAGAGGCGCCCGCCGAGGGTGCCGAGGAGGGAGAGGACGAGAATCTGGATGACGACGAGCCTGATCTGGACCCGTGGAGTCCGTCCGGTCTCCGGAATGTTGGTCATTGGTGCTGCCTCCCCCTCTCAGTGCGGGTACGTGCGTGTATGAGTCATATACGACGGACCTGTGTGCCCGAGCGCCAACTCCCCTGCCCTCAAAGCCGCTTGACCCCCTTGATGCGCCCGGCCCGGGCCACCCGCGCACGGGCCGTCTTCATCCGCAGGCCACCGCGCTGGCCGCCGATCTTGAGGCCGGTGCCGGAGGAGAGCCAACCCGAGGAGATGTCGGCCGACTTGGCGGCGTTGGTCTCGGCGAGCGGGTCGTTCTCCGCGCGCCGGGCCAGCGCCATGACACCGGGGACGACGAACGGGGCGAGCAGCAGGTCGTACAGGGCGGCCGTGAACAGCAGGCTGCCGAGGCCGACATGGCGGGCGGCGGTGTCGCCGACGAGGGCGCCGACACCGGCGTAGAGCACGGTGGCGCCGATCGCGGCGGCGACCACGACGGCCATCGGGCCGGTGGCCGACTTGAGCCGGCCGTTCTCCGGCTTCGCCAGGCCCGCGAGGTAGCCGATGACGCACAGGACGAGGGCGTAGCGGCCGGCCGCGTGGTCGGCGGGCGGGGCCAGGTCGGCGAGGAGGCCCGCGCCGAAGCCGATGAGCGAGCCCGCGACATGGCCGTAGACCATGGCCAGGCCGAGGACCGTGAGGAGGAGCAGGTCGGGGACGGCGCCCGGGAGGTGGAGGCGGGCGAGGACGCTCACCTGGATCACGAGGGCGACGACGACCAGCGGCACGGAGAGCAGGATCCGGTTGACGCGCATGGGGAAGGGCTCCTAGCTCCTACTGCTGTTGCTGGCCGTCGACCGGCGCGTTCGCGGACGGGGTGACCGTGACGGTCACCGTCGGGATCGGGGTCGGCCTGGGCTTGGCCGGCAGGACCGTGTCGCGCGGGTCCTTCTTCGGGGCCTCGACGACCACGCCGACGATGTCGAGCTTGGTGAAGTTGACGTACGGCGTGACGTACAGCGTGCGGGTCAGGCCGCCGCCGGAGGGGTCGACGCGGGAGACGACACCGACCGGGACACCGGGCACGAACGGCTTGTCGGCCTCCGAGCCGAAGGTGACCAGACGGTCGCCCTTCTTCACCTCCGCCTTGCCGTTGAGGAGTTCGACGCGCAGCGGGCCGTCGCCCTCACCGGAGGCGAAGCCGAGTTCGTCGCTGCCCTCCATGCGGGTGCCGACGGTGAAGTCGGGGTCGTTGGCGAGGAGGACGGTCGCGGAGTCGGGGCCGACGGTGGTGACGCGGCCGACCAGTCCGTTGCCGTTCAGGACGGTCATGTCGCGCTTGATGCCGTCGTTGGCGCCGACGTCGATGGTGATCGTCCAGGAGAAGCTCTGGGCCGCTCCTATGGCGATGACCTGGGCGCCCTTGATGCCGTACTGGCCCTCGCCGGCCACCTTCAGCAGCTTGTCGAGCTGGGTCAGGCGGCTGCGGTTGCGGTCGTCGCTGCCGAGCTTCGCCTTGAGGGCCGCGTTCTCCTTCTCCAGGACGGCGAGCCGGTCGTGCCGCTCACCGGAGTCGCGGACCGCGGAGACCGCGTCACCGACCGGGTTGACGGCGGACGACACACCGTTCTCGATCGGGCCGAACACGGTGGCCGCGGCCCGGCGGGCACCGTCGACCGGCGAGTCCTGCCCTCCCCGGATGTCCACCGTGATCAACGCGAACGCTACGGCGATCAGCAGCACCAGGAGCAGCCGGCTCTCTCGTGTGTCCCTCACGTGCGGCGGCCGTGCCTTCCTCATAGAGATGTGCAGAGGTTCAGGTATGCAGGTGTTGTGCGAGCGGATGAATGCAGAGGCCTATGACGGAGCCTATGCCTCCGTATCAACGATCCGCCGCACGAGAGGGGATCATCCCGTACGGCGGAATCGAAGCGTTACGTCATCTGCGCGGCTGGGCGTCCAGAACCTGCTGGAGCGCCTCGAATTCCTCGACGCACTTGCCGGAGCCGAGCGCCACGCTGTCCAGCGGGTCCTCGGCGATGTGGATCGGCATTCCGGTCTCCCGGCGCAGCCGCTCGTCGAGACCCTTCAGCAGGGCTCCACCGCCGGTCAGAACGATTCCGCGGTCCATGATGTCGCCGGAGAGCTCCGGCGGGCACTTGTCGAGGGTCGTCTTCACCGCGTCGACGATCGCGTTGACGGGCTCTTCGATCGCCTTGCGGACTTCGCCGGCGGAGATGACGACGGTCTTGGGCAGACCGGAGACCAGGTCCCGGCCGCGGATTTCGGTGTGCTGGTCGTCGTCGAGGTCATAAGCGGAACCGATCGTGATCTTGATCTGCTCAGCCGTCCGCTCACCCAGAAGGAGCGAGTACTCCTTCTTGATGTGCTGGATGATCGCGTTGTCCAACTCGTCGCCCGCGACGCGGATGGACTGGGCGGTGACGATGCCACCGAGCGAGATGACCGCGACCTCCGTGGTGCCGCCGCCGATGTCCACCACCATGTTGCCCGTGGCCTCGTGGACCGGCAGGCCGGAACCGATGGCCGCGGCCATGGGCTCCTCGATGATGTGCACCTGGCGGGCCCCGGCCTGGGACGACGCCTCGATGACGGCACGGCGCTCGACGCCCGTGATGCCCGAGGGCACACAGACGACGACACGGGGGCGGGCCAGATAGCGCCGCTTGTGGATCTTCAGGATGAAGTAGCGGAGCATGCGCTCGGTGATCTCGAAGTCGGCGATGACACCGTCCTTCAGCGGACGTACGGCGACGATGTTGCCGGGTGTCCGCCCGATCATCTTCTTGGCTTCGGAGCCGACCGCGAGAATGCCACCGGTGTTGGTGTTGATCGCGACGACGGACGGCTCGTTGAGTACGATCCCGCGACCCCTGACGTACACCAGCGTGTTGGCGGTCCCGAGGTCGACAGCCATGTCACGGCCGATGAACGACATTGAGTTCCCCATCAGGATTCGTCTGGCCTTCCTGGGAGCTTTTGAGGGCTTTTCAGGTCGGCGAAGTGGGTGCAGTGACGTGAAGGCTTCCATCGTAGACGCGCCATCACGAACACTGCGCGAGGGTCTTCGCCATTGTCAGCATGTGAGGCGGCGCCTCGCTTGTGGAGACGGCCCAACGGGGGCACTCGTTCCCCCGATCGGCACGCATATGCCAAGAGACGGCCGGAAAATCGCGGCCGTCCCTGGTCAGGCATGTGGGTTACTGATGGAGATTCAGGAACGCCCCCGGAAGAAGATCTTCACCTCGCGTTCGGCGGACTCCTCCGAGTCCGAGGCGTGGATCAGGTTCTCCCGCACGATGACACCGAAGTCGCCGCGGATCGAGCCCGGCGCGGCGGCGATCGGGTCGGTCGGACCGGCCAGCTGACGTACGCCCTCGATGACCCGGTCGCCTTCGACGATCAGGGCGAGCACCGGGCCGGAGGCCATGAACTCCATCAGCGGCTCGTAGAAGACCTTGCCCTTGTGCTCGCCGTAGTGCTGCTCCAGGGTGTCCTGGTCCAGGGTGCGCAGCTCCAGCGCGGTGATCTGCCAGCCGGCCTTGCGCTCGATGCGGCTGATGATCTCGCCGGTCAGGCCACGACGAACGGCGTCGGGCTTGAGCAGGACGAGGGTGCGCTGGGTCACGACGGGACTCCTTCTGATCATGATGGTGCGGGTCGGCTCACGGTCGTGTCACGGTCGTCTCACGACAAGGCCGAGGCTACAGGGCGTGTCCATGCGCCCATTACGCAACGTCAGGTGTAGTGGGGTCACGCCGCGCCGGGAGTGGCGGAGTCGGCCTGCGCGGCCTGCGCCGCGAACCGCGCCTTCGCCTCGTCGATCTTCCGGCCGTAGTGCACCGACGCCCACCACAGGGCCGCGAAGATCGCCCCGAGGAAGAACATCGACGGGACGACGAAGCCCGACGCGATGAGCGCGATCTGGAGCGCCCAGCCGAGCGCGATGCCGCCCGGCCGGGTCACCACGGCGCACAGCGCGACGGACAGGAACATCGCGATCCCGCTGACCGTCCACACCGTGGCCGTGGTCAGATCGGGGTCCTTCATGGCGACCAGACCGGCGAAACCGATCACGAAGAACTCGCCGATGAGTGTCGAAGAACAGAGCGTACGCACGGAAAGTCAGCCCCTCCCCAGGAGCAGTCGGGCCTCACCCACGGTGATGACCGAACCGGTGACGAGCACACCGCCGCCCGCGAACTCGCCGTCCTCCTCGGCCAGCGTGATCGCGGCCTCCAGAGCGTCCGGCAACCGCGGCTCGACCTGCACCCGCTCGTCGCCGAACACCTCGACGGCGATGCCCGCCAGCTCGTCCACGTCCATCGCGCGGTGACTGGAGTTCTGTGTGACGACGACCTCGGCGAACATCGGCTCGAAGGCTTCGAGCAGCCCGCGCACGTTCTTGTCGCCGCTGGCCCCCACCACCCCGATCAAGCGGCTGAAGTCGAAGGCCTCGGCCACGGCCTCGGCGGTCGCACGGGCGCCCGCCGGGTTGTGCGCCGCGTCGAGCACAACGGTCGGCGACCGCCGCACCACCTCCAGCCGCCCGGGCGAGGTGACGGACGCGAACGCCTTCCGGACGGTGTCGATCGCGAGCGGATCGGGCCGCTGCGCACCGACCCCGAAGAACGCTTCCACGGCGGCCAGGGCGACGGCCGCGTTGTGCGCCTGGTACGGCCCGTGCAGCGGGAGATAGATCTCCTCGTACTCCCCGCCGAGCCCGCGCAGGGTGATCAGCTGCCCGCCGACGGCGACGTGCCGCGCCACGACCCCGAACTCGAGCCCCTCACGGGCCACGGTCGCATCGACTTCGACGGCCTTCTTCAGCAGCACCTGCGCCGCGTCCACCGGCTGCTGCGCCAGGATCACGGTCGCGTCCTGCTTGATGATCCCGGCCTTCTCGGTGGCGATCTCACCGGTCGTCCCGCCGAGCCGGTCGGTGTGGTCGAGATCGATCGGGGTGACTACGGCGACGTCCGCGTCGATGACGTTGGTGGCGTCCCAGGTGCCGCCCATCCCGACCTCGACCACGGCCACGTCGACGGGCGCGTCCGCGAACGCGGCGTACGCCATCCCGGTCAGCACCTCGAAGAACGACAGCCTGAACTCCTGCTGCGCGTCGACCATGTCGATGTACGGCTTGATGTCGTCGTACGTCTCGATGAAGCGCTCGGCGGAGATCGGGGCGCCGTCGAGGCTGATGCGTTCGGTGATCGACTGGACGTGGGGGGACGTGTAGCGGCCGGTGCGGAGTTCGAAGGCGCCGAGGAGGGCCTCGATCATGCGGGCCGTGGACGTCTTGCCGTTGGTCCCCGTGATGTGGATCGAGGGGTACGACCGCTGCGGGTCCCCCAAGACGTCCATCAGCGCGGCGATCCGGGTGACCGAGGGCTCCAGCTTGGTCTCGCCCCAGCGGGTGGCCAGCTCTGCCTCGACCTCGCGCAGGGCCTTGTCCAGGGCGGGGTCTTCAGGGCGCCCGGGTACGTCGGCCTGAGGCGCGCCGGTGCCCTGGGTACGGAGGGTTCGGCTGCCGGCCTCGATGACCGCGAGGTCGGGGTCGCGGTCTGTCTCGGCCTCGATGATCTCGTCGAACGGGTCGCTGTCAGTCACATGGGTCAGTCTACGGAGGTTGGGGTGTTCTTTCGTCTGCGGGCCGGTGGAGGCCGGCCGCGCGCACGTGGCGGAGCCGCATATCCCCTACACAGGCGAGGGCCCCGGTGCCAGGAAGCACCGGGGCCCTCGCCCACGTAGAAACGCTTACGCCTGCGGCAAGCCGTCCAGCTGGGCATTGATGCGCTCGATGTCCTCGTCCGCCTTGGACAGGCGGCCTCGGATCTTGTCGACCACGTTGTCCGGGGCCTTGGCCAGGAACGCCTCGTTGCCGAGCTTGGCCGTCGCCTGGGCCTTCTCCTTCTCGGCCGCCGCCAGGTCCTTCGCGAGGCGCTTCCGCTCCGCCGCCACGTCGATCGTGCCGGAGAGGTCGAGGGCGACCGTGGCACCCCCGACCGGCAGGGTGGCCGTCGCCGCGAAGGCGTCGCCCTCCGGCTGGAGGCGGAGGAGCTGGCGGATGGCGGCCTCGTGCGGGGCGAGGGCCGTGCCGGTCAGGGTGAGGCGGGCCGAGACGCGCTGGCCGGGCTGGAGGCCCTGGTCGGCGCGGAAACGGCGGACCTCGGTAATGACCTGCTGAAGCGTCTCGATCTCACGCTCGGCGGCCTCGTCGCGGAAGCCACTGTCCTTCGGCCAGTCCGCGACGACGATCGACTCGCCGCCCGTCAGCGTCGTCCAGAGCGTCTCCGTGACGAACGGGACGATCGGGTGCAGCAACTTCAGGGTGACGTCGAGGACTTCGCCCAGGACGCGGCCGGAGACCTTCGCGGGCTCGCCGCCCGCCATGAACGTGGTCTTCGACAACTCGACGTACCAGTCGAAGACTTCGTCCCACGCGAAGTGGTAGAGCGCGTCGGAGAGCTTGGCGAACTGGAAGTCGTCGTAGAGCGCGTCGACCTGGGAGACCGTCTTGTTGAGGCGGGAGAGGATCCAGCGGTCCGTGGCCGACAGCCGCTCGGCGGGCGGGAGTTCGCCCTCGGTCGTCGCGCCGTTCATCAGCGCGAAGCGCGTCGCGTTCCAGATCTTGTTGGCGAAGTTCCGGGACGCCTGGACCCAGTCCTCGCCGATCGGCACGTCCGTACCGGGGTTGGCGCCGCGGGCCAGGGTGAAGCGGACGGCGTCGGAGCCGTACGCGTTCATCCAGTCCAGCGGATCGACCGCCGTGCCCGAGGACTTGGACATCTTCTTGCCGAACTGGTCGCGGACCAGACCCGTCAACGCGATGGTCCTGAAGGGGACTTCGCCGTCCATCGCGTACAGGCCGAACATCATCATCCGGGCGACCCAGAAGAAGATGATGTCGTGGCCGGTGAGCAGGACGTCCGTCGGATAGAACTTCTTGAGATCCGGGGTCTGTTCGGGCCAGCCGAGGGTCGAGAAGGGCCACAGGCCGGAGGAGAACCAGGTGTCCAGGACGTCGGAGTCCTGGGTCCAGCCCTCGCCGGTGGGCGGCTCGTCGTCCGGTCCGACGCAGACGACCTCGCCGTCCGGGCCGTACCAGACCGGGATGCGGTGGCCCCACCACAACTGCCGTGAGATGCACCAGTCGTGGAGGTTGTCGACCCAGTCGAAGTAGCGCTTCTCCATCTCCTGGGGGTGGATCTTGACGCGGCCGTCGCGGACCGCGTCGCCGGCCGCCTTCGCGAGCGGGGCGACCTTGACCCACCACTGCATGGACAGGCGCGGCTCGATGGTCGTCTTGCAACGCGAGCAGTGGCCGACCGAGTGGACGTAGGGCCGCTTCTCGGCGACGATCCGGCCGTCGGCGCGGAGCGCGGCGACGATCGCGGAGCGGGCCTCGAAACGGTCCAGTCCCTCGAAGGGGCCGTGGACGGTGATGACACCGCGCTCGTCCATGACGGTCAGCGCTTCGAGGTCGTGGCGCTGGCCGATGGCGAAGTCGTTCGGGTCGTGGGCCGGGGTCACCTTGACCGCGCCCGTGCCGAACTCGGGGTCGACATGGGTGTCGGCGACGACCGGGATGGTGCGGTCGGTGAGCGGCAGCTTGATGTGCCGGCCGACGAGGTGCTTGTAGCGCTCGTCGTCGGGGTGGACGGCGACGGCGGTGTCACCGAGCATCGTCTCGGCGCGGGTCGTGGCGACGACGATGGTGTCGTCCCCCTCGCCGTACTTCATGGAGACGAGCTCGCCGTCGTCGTCCTGGTACTCGACCTCGATGTCCGAGATCGCGGTGAGACAGCGCGGACACCAGTTGATGATGCGCTCGGCGCGGTAGATCAGCTCGTCGTCGTAGAGCCGCTTGAAGATGGTCTGGACGGCCTGGGAGAGGCCCTCGTCCATGGTGAAGCGCTCACGGGTCCAGTCGACGCCGTCGCCGAGGCGGCGCATCTGGCCGAGGATCTTGCCGCCGTACTCGTCCTTCCACTGCCAGACGCGCTCGACGAACGCCTCCCGGCCGAGGTCGTGCCGGGACTTGCCCTCCTTGCCGAGCTCGCGCTCGACGACGTTCTGGGTGGCGATGCCCGCGTGGTCCATGCCCGGCAGCCACAGCGACTCGAAACCCTGCATGCGCTTACGGCGGGTCAGGGCGTCCATCAGCGTGTGCTGGAAGGCATGCCCGAGGTGCAGGCTGCCGGTGACGTTCGGCGGCGGGATGACGATCGTGTACGGCGGCTTCTCGCTCTTCGCGTCCGCCTCGAAGTACCCCCGCTCGACCCAGCGCTCGTACAGCGGCCCCTCTACCTCGGCCGGCGCGTACTGGGTCGGCAGTTCGGAGTCGGGCGCTGGTGGCTGCTGCTGAGCGTTCTCGGTCACGGGCCCAGTTTAGGGGTGTCCCGGGGGTGTCCCGAAACGCCTTTGTTCTGTAACGGTGCGGCCCCCGATGCCATGCGGTTCCTGTGACTGGGCCAGGATGTCGGGATCACATAAGTATCTGGAGGGGAACCCAGAAATGAGCTACAACCAGCCGGGCCCGTACGACGGGCAGCCCCAGCAGCCCGGTCCGTACGGTCAGCCGGGTCCCTACGGCCAGCCGCCCCAGCAGGCGCCGCAGGGCGTCCCCCAGCCCGGCTACGGCTACCCCCAGCAGGCTCCTCCCGCCCAGCCCGGTTACGGCTACCCGCAGCAGCCCCCGCCCCCGCAGGGGCCCTACGGCCAGCCGCAGCCGCCGTACGGTCAGCAGGCGCCGTACGGCCAACCGCCTTACGGGCAGCCCCCGTTCGGTGTTCCGCAGCCGCCGCCCGGCGGGAAGAAGAAGACCGGGCTCATCATCGGCGCGGTGGCGGTCGTGGCCGCCGTCGGCGTGGGCGTGTACTTCGTGCTCGGCTACACCGGGTCCTCCGGCCTCGCCGACGACGGCCCGCACAAGCTGACGACGCCGGCGAAGGTGCTCGGCGACTACAACCGGGCCACCAAGGACGGCGACACCAGCGACAACGGTTCGTCGACCGTGAAGGACCTGGAGAAGAGCGGCGTCAAGAACGGCACCGCGGTCTTCGGCGCCTACACGACGGCCGACCTGAGCGGGTACGACCCGGACGATCCCTCCACGGCGCCGGGCCAGACCGAACTCCTCACGGCCAAGGGCATCTCGGTCATCGGCGCCTACGGCAAGATCGCCGACCCCAAGGCGGCGCTGGACGCGTTCTTCGCGGACATCCAGAAGGACGTCAAGGAGAGCAACTCCGCCGGCAGCAGCGCGACGGGCAAGAGCGAGCTGGTCGGCGAGCCCGAGTCGGTCGACGTCGACGGCGCGGTGATGAAGTGCCAGGCGGCCAAGGCGACCAACCAGTTGACCAAGAAGACGCAGACCGACTGGTTCTGCGCCTGGGCCGACTACAGCACCATCGCGATGGTCTCCCCCGGTGACAACACGGGCGATGTGTCGAAGGACACCGCCGTCAGCATGACCACCAAGCTGCGCAAGGAAGTTCGGGTGACGCGCTAGCCGCCCCCAGTGAACTACGAAGGGCGCCCGGTCAGTTGACCGACCGGGCGCCCTTCGTGTCGTAGATGAAGCCGTTACGCCGTCTTCTGCTCGCCCGGGCCGCGGCCCCGCGCGTCGCGCGGGATCAGGGTCGGGTTGACGTTCGAGAGGACGACGTCCGCGGTGATGACGACCCGGGCCACGTCCTTGCGGGACGGGACCTCGTACATGACGCCCTGGAGGACTTCCTCCATGATGGCGCGCAGGCCGCGGGCGCCGGTCTGGCGGAGGATGGCCTGGTCGGCGATGGCTTCGAGGGCCTCGCGCTCGAAGTCCAGCTCCACGCCGTCGAGTTCGAAGAGGCGCTCGTACTGCTTGACGAGTGCGTTGCGCGGCTCGATGAGGATCTGGAGCAGGGCCTCGCGGTCCAGGTTGTGGACCGAGGTGATGACGGGCAGCCGGCCGATGAACTCGGGGATCATGCCGAACTTGACCAGGTCCTCGGGCATGACGTCCTCGAACTGGTCCTTGGCCTGCAACTCCCGCTTGGAGCGGATCGTCGCCCCGAAGCCGATGCCCTTGGCGCCGGCCCTGGACTCGATGAGCTTCTCCAGGCCCGAGAAGGCCCCGCCCACGATGAACAGGACGTTCGTCGTGTCGATCTGGATGAACTCCTGGTGCGGGTGCTTACGGCCGCCCTGCGGCGGGACCGAGGCCGTCGTGCCCTCCAGGATCTTCAGCAGGGCCTGCTGGACGCCCTCGCCGGAGACGTCACGGGTGATCGACGGGTTCTCGCTCTTGCGGGCGACCTTGTCGATCTCGTCGATGTAGATGATGCCCGTCTCGGCCTTCTTGACGTCGTAGTCGGCGGCCTGGATGAGCTTCAGCAGGATGTTCTCGACGTCCTCGCCGACATAGCCCGCCTCCGTGAGCGCGGTCGCGTCGGCGATCGCGAACGGCACGTTCAACATGCGGGCCAGGGTCTGGGCGAGGAGGGTCTTGCCCGAGCCCGTGGGGCCGAGCAGGAGGATGTTGGACTTCGCCAGCTCGATGGCGTCCTCGCGGCTCTGGCCGCCGCCGTTCTCACCGGCCTGGACGCGCTTGTAGTGGTTGTACACCGCGACCGAGAGGGCCTTCTTCGCCGACTCCTGGCCGACGACGTAGCCCTCCAGGAACTCGTAGATCTCGCGGGGCTTGGGGAGTTCCTCCCAGCGCACCTCGCTCGTCTCCGCGAGTTCTTCCTCGATGATCTCGTTGCAGAGGTCGATGCACTCGTCGCAGATGTACACACCGGGCCCTGCGATGAGCTTCTTGACCTGCTTCTGGCTCTTGCCGCAGAACGAGCACTTGAGCAGATCGCCGCCGTCACCGATGCGTGCCACGGTGTGCTTCCCCTTCGCCTGGGAGCCGCCTGGGTCCAGCGGCTCCTGGTGCTGCCTTATGTCCGACGGTACCTTGCCGGGCCCCCCGTTCGGGCCCCCCTTGGCACGGTTCACTTCCACGTGGACCGTGCCGAGGGGTGGTGGACGATACAGGTCCGGGTCAGCGGACGTCGGCGTTGTTCATCTTCCGGGTGGAGATGATCTGGTCGATCAGGCCGTACGCCAGGGCGTCCTCGGCCGTGAGGATCTTGTCGCGCTCGATGTCCTCGCGGATCTTCTCCAGCGGGGTCGTCGAGTGCTTGGCCAGCATGTCTTCCAGCTGGCCACGCATGCGGAGGATCTCGTTGGCCGCGATCTCCAGGTCGGAGACCTGGCCCCGGCCCGTCTCGCTGTAGGGCTGGTGGATCAGCACGCGCGCGTTCGGCAGCGCCATGCGCTTGCCCGGCGTGCCGGCGGCCAGCAGGACGGCGGCGGCGGACGCGGCCTGGCCCATGCAGACCGTCTGGACGTCCGGCTTCACGAACTGCATCGTGTCGTAGATCGCGGTCAGCGCGGTGAAGGAGCCACCGGGGCTGTTGATGTAGATCGAGATGTCGCGGTCCGGGTCCATCGACTCCAGGCACAGCAGCTGCGCCATGACGTCGTTGGCCGACGCGTCGTCGATCTGGACACCGAGGAAGATCACGCGCTCCTCGAAGAGCTTCGCGTACGGGTCGTACTCACGCACGCCCTGCGAGGTGCGCTCCACGAACCGCGGGATCACATAGCGGGATTCGGCGGCGGGAGCCGTGTATTCGGCGCGTGCGTGCTCGTACAGGCCGTTGCCGGGGAAGTCGTTCACTGTCTCTCTCCTGGGGGCTGTGGCGGTCGGCTGGGGGCTGTCCTGGGGCCTCAGGCTGCCCCGGTGCCGCCGCCGCCCGGCATTCCGGCGGCCGTGGGCATGATGTCGTCGATGAGGCCGTACTCCTTGGCCTCGATCGGGTCGAACCAGCGGTCACGGTCCGAGTCGCGGGTGACCTGCTCGACCGTCTGGCCGGTGTGGAAGGAGGTCAGCTCCGCCATCCGCCGCTTGGTGTGCAGCAGCCGCTCGGCGTGGATCTTGATGTCCGACGCGGAACCGGCGAGGCCGGCCGAGGGCTGGTGGATCAGGATCTCGGCGTTCGGCAGCGCGAAGCGCTTGCCGGGGGTGCCCGCGCTGAGCAGGAACTGGCCCATCGAGGCCGCCATGCCCATGGCGATGGTCACCACGTCGTTCTTGATGTACTGCATGGTGTCGTAGATCGCCATGCCGGCCGTGATCGAGCCACCGGGGCTGTTGATGTAGAGAAAAATGTCCTTGTCCGGGTCGGAGGCAAGGAGGAGGAGCTGTGCGGTGATCTTGTTCGCGATGTCGTCGTCGACCGCCTGGCCGAGGAAGATGATCCGCTCACCGAGCAGTCGGTTGTAGACCTGGTCGCCGAGGCCACCGAAAGAGGGCTCGCCGGCGGCTGTAGGCATCAGATTCGTCACGTATCCACCTGCTCGTCTTTACGACGGCGCCGGGCCGTCTCACGTGTACTGCCGGGGGCAACGGGGACTCCCCTGCCCTCGTATTCATGGACCCTAACGCGCGGGTCCCTCCGGGGAATCCCGCAAAGGGAACTGTTCGCTGTGAGCGCATGCGCGGCGCTGGTGAGACCCCGGGTAAGGGCCGCCGGTGAGACCCGGGTAAGGGCAGGGGCCCCGGGGAGCATGTCCCCAGGGCCCCTGTGTGCCTGCTTACGCCTTGGTGGGCTCCTCGGAGGGCTCCTCGGCGGCGGCCTCGACGGCCTCGACCGTCTCGGTGGCCGTCTCGACCTCGTCCTCGTCCTCCAGGTCGACGATCTCGCCGTTGGTGTCCTTCACGGTGGCGGCCTCGACCACGACGGCCAGGGCCTTGCCGCGGGCCACCTCGCCGACCAGGAGCGGAACCTGGCCACCCTCGACGACCGCCTGGGCGAACTGGTCGGGGGACATGCCGGAGGAGGCCGCACGCCGCATGAGGTGCTCGGTGAGCTCCTCCTGGTTGACGTTCAGCTTCTCCTTGTTGACGAGCTCGTCGAGGACGAACTGCGTCTTGATGCCCTTGACCGCGGCGTCCTTGGTCTCGGCGTCGAACTCCTCGGCCGTCTTGCCCTGGATCTCGAGGTACTTCTCGAGGTCGAGGCCCATCTGACCGAGCTGGTGGTGCTCCAGGTTGTGCTTACGGGTGTTGATCTCGTCCTCGAGCAGCTTCTCGGGGACGGGAACCTCGACGAGCTCCAGCAGCTTGTCCAGGACGCGCTCCTGGGCCTGCGTGGCCTGGTCGTACTGCTTCATGTTCTCGAGGCGCTTGCGGCTGTCCGCGCGCAGCTCCTCCAGGGTGTCGAACTCGGAGGCGAGCTGGGCGAACTCGTCGTCCAGCGCGGGCAGTTCGCGGGCGGCGACCTGGGTGACCTTGACGGTGACCTGGGCCTCCTGGCCGGCCGCGGAGCCGCCCTTGAGCTCGGAGGCGAAGGTGGCCTCGCCACCGGCCTCCAGGCCCGTCACGGCCTCGTCGATGCCTTCGAGCAGCTCGCCGGAACCGATGGTGTAGGAGACGCCCTCAGCGACACCGTCCTCGAGGACCTCGCCGTCGACCTTGGCCTCCAGGTCGAGGGTGACGACGTCACCCTCGACGGCGGCGCGCTCGACCGGGGAGGTCGAGGCGAAGCGCTCGCGGAGCTGCTCGACGGACTCGTCGATGTCCTCTTCGCTGACGGCCACGGCGTCGACCTCGACCTCGATGCCCGAGTAGTCCGGGATCTCGATGGTCGGGCGGATGTCGACCTCGGCGGTGAAGTTCAGCGTCTCGCCGTCCTTCAGCTCCGTGATGTCGACCTCGGGCTGGCCGAGCGGGTTGAGCTCCGCCTCGTTGACCGCCTCGGTGTAGAACTTCGGGAGCGCGTCGTTGACCGCCTCCTCCAGGACCGCACCGCGGCCGAACCGCTGGTCGATGACGCGCGCCGGGATCTTGCCCTTCCGGAAGCCCTTCACCGTGACCTGCTGGTTGATCTTCTTGTACGCCGCGTCGAGGCTGTCCTTGAGCTCCTCGAAGGGCACCTCGATGCTGAGCCGAACCCGGGTCGGGTTCAGGGTCTCCACGGCGCTCTTCACGGTTCGGTCTCCTTGGGGGCTGACTTCTTGGGTTGCGGACCCAGACAGGTCCGGCGGTTTCTGGTCGCCCGGAGGACTTCAAAGTGTGAGAGACACACGGGCGCGCAGCTTGCATAGTAGCCGCAGCGGCTGGACGCCCCAAAAGGCGATCTCGCGAGGTCCTCGTGTGGTATCGATCCTGCTGCCGGTCCGGTACCGGTCCTGCTGCCGGCCCCGAAGGTCCGGCATGTGGTCGGGGTGGCGGGATTTGAACCCACGGCCTTCCGCTCCCAAAGCGGACGCGCTACCAAGCTGCGCCACACCCCGTCTGGTGCGACACGTAGGGTACATGCCCGCAGACGGTGGGGCCTCCGCATTTCACAAGCGCCGGGGTGCCGGGCGGAGCGCGGGGCGGGACGTCGGGCGGAGCGGAGTGCGCGGGGCGGGCGAGGCACGGAAAAGGCGGTGTGCGCGGAGGGCACCCGACCCGCTACGATGCCTTGTGTGCCGCGGTCTTCTGACCTGCGGCGCGTCGTGTGCGGGCGTAGCTCAATGGTAGAGCACTAGTCTTCCAAACTAGCTACGCGGGTTCGATTCCCGTCGCCCGCTCCAGGCATCTCAGGGCCAGGTCGGAGGGTATTTCCTCCCCACCTGGCCCTGAGTCGTTCCCGGGACGACCCAGAGCGACGGCTCAGAAGCTGATCGAGTTGATCGTCTCCGCTATCGAGTTCAGGAACCGGTTGATGGACGGTGCCATGCCGGTCGAGGCGAGGAAGAAGCCGAAGAGGATCGCGACTATGGCTGGGCCCGCCTTGATCGATCCCCCTCGGATCAACACCACCAGGATGATCGCCAACAGCAGCACCACAGACAGTGAAATGGCCACAACTGATCACACCCTCGGTCGGTCCGCTCTCCCGGCCCGGGGCGCGACCCCGCGCACCCCGCCAGAACCATCGTGCCACCAACGCGGCCCACCTATGCGGCAGCTGACGCATCGTTGGTCGCAAAGGTTCGGAAGGGACGCGTTCGCAGGTCGTTCGCACGCTTGGCGCCCGCACACGAACAGGCCTTTCCCGTGTGCCGGTTTGCGCCTTTTGATCGGTATGAATCATGACATCTTGAGCAGATTCCGGACGCGCGTCCGATGGTTTCCGTGATTTCCACAGGCAACGCTAGGGTGCCTCAGATGTTCCACGCCGACACGCCCGCGGGCCAGAACGAACAGAGCAAACAGAACGAAACGAGCGAACTGACCAAACCGCGCGACGCGTTCTTCGACAACGCGAAGTACCTGGCGATCCTGCTGGTCGCCGTCGGGCACTCCTGGGAACCCCTCAAGGGCGGCGACCGAGTGCTTCAGGGGCTGTACCTGGTGGTGTACAGCTTCCACATGCCGGCCTTCATCGTCATCTCCGGCTATTTCTCCCGCAGTTTCGACATGAGCCCCGCCCGGCTGAAGCGGCTGCTCACCGGTGTCGCGCTGCCGTACGTCCTCTTCGAGATCGCCTACTCGCTGTTCAGCCGCTACGCCAACGACGACCCGCACCAGCGGATCACGCTCCTCGATCCGCTGTATCTGACCTGGTTCCTCTGCGCGTTGTTCATCTGGCGGCTGACCACCCCGATCTGGAAACTGGTCCGCCGTCCGCTGCCGATCGCCCTCGGCATCGCCATGCTCGCGTCCTGCACCCCGGACATGACCGACGACTTCGACCTCCAGCGGCTGGCGCAGTTCCTGCCGTACTTCGTGCTCGGTCTGGTGCTGAAGCCCGAGCACTTCCGGTGGGTGCGCCGGCGCGCGGCGCGGGTCCTGTCCGTGCCGGTGTTCGTGAGCGCGCTGGTCGTCGGCTACTGGGCGGTGCCGCGGATGAACGCCGGCTGGGTCTACCACCACGACTCCGCGCAGGAGTTCGGCGCGCCCTGGTGGGCCGGGCCGGTGATGATGCTGCTGATGTTCGGCTGCTCGCTGCTGCTGACGGCCGGCTTCTACTCCTGGGTGCCGGGCCGCACGACGTGGTTCACGGCGCTCGGCGCGGGCACGCTGTACGGCTATCTGCTGCACGGCTTCCTGATCAAGGGCGCCGGTTACGCCGGCCTGTACGACCACGCCTGGCTGCACCGGCCCTACGGCGTCGCCCTGGTGACCGTGCTCGCGGCCACCGCCGTCACGCTGCTGTGCACCCCGCCCGTACGACGGGTGTTCCGCTCGGTGATCGAGCCGGACATGGCGTGGGCGTTCAAGCGCGACGCGGCCGAACTCGCCCGCGACCGCGGGCGGTTGGAGCGGCCGATCGTGCGCGAGAAGGTCAACGCCTAGAGGTCGACCGCGATCCCGAGAAGTGCGCGCATCCGTGCGTACTTCTCGGTCAGCCGGTTCCGGGTCATCTCGTCGAGGACCGCGAGGCGGGCCGGGTCCGCGTTGTGCGCCAGGTCCGCCTCCTTCACGAGGAGCGCGCCGGGGGTCGCGAGAATGCGCCCGGCGTACGCCTCCGGGGGTTCGCCGGCCCGCTTGGTGACCGCGAGCACGATGTCCTTCGTACGACGGGACAGCGCGGCCTCCTCCAGCCACCGCTCGGTGAGTGCGTCGTCCTCCACGGAGTCGTGCAGCCAGGCCGCCGCGATCTGGTCCGGGTCCCCGCCCCGCGCGCGTACGCCCTCCGCCACGGCCTGGAGGTGCTCGGCGTAGGGCCGCCCCGCCTTGTCGGTCTGGCCCTCGTGGGCGGTGCGGGCGAGGGTCTCGACCTCGGTCGGCGTGAGGAGCGCGGTCACCGCGGCAGCGCCTGGGCGGCCGCCGTGGGGCCTTCGCGGCAGACCAGCAGCAGGGCCCGGTCGTCGTTGACGTCCTTGGCGACCGCCTCGATCAGATGCCAGGCGGCGCCGTGGAAGCCGCCGGCGACATAGCGGTCGGCCTCGCCGGTGAGGCGGTCGATGCCCTCGACGATGTCGCGGTCGGAGGTCTCCACCAGACCGTCTGTGAACAGCATCAACACGTCCCCGGGCCGCAGCGTCCCCTTCACAGGGTCGAACTGCGCGCCGTCGTACACACCCAGCAACGGCCCCTCGGCCGCCTTCTCCTCCCAGCGGCCGCTGCCCGCGCTGAGCTGGAGGCCCGGCGGGTGGCCCGCGGAGAAGAGTTCGTAGTCGCCGGAGTCGAGGTCCAGGACGAGGTGGATCGAGGTCGCGAAGCCCTCGTCCCAGTCCTGGCGGAGCAGATAGCCGTTGGCGGCGGGCAGGAACGCGTGCGGGGGCAGCGAGCCGAGCAGGCCGCCGAAGGCGCCCGACAGCAGCAGGGCGCGGGAGCCCGCGTCCATGCCCTTGCCGGAGACGTCGGTGAGGACGACCTCCATGGTCCGGCCGCCGTTGGTCCGGGCCGCGACCACGAAGTCGCCGGAGAACGACTGGCCGCCGGCCGGCCGCAGCGCCATCTCCCGGTGCCAGCCCTGCGGCAGCTGCGGGAGCTTGCTCTGCACCCGGATGCGTTCACGCAGGTCGAACAGCATGGTGCCGCCGCGCCGCCAGGGCACGCCCACCCGGCTGCGGAACTGCGCGATCAGCAGCCCGAAGAAACCGCACGCGGCCACCACGAGCACCACACCCGGGGTCACCCGCGCCGGGCCCTCGGTGTACGGGCCGAGCTTCACCGACTCCACGATCAGGCCGGTGGCCGCCGCCGCGTACAGCCCGAGCAGGCTCGCGGGGCGCAGCAACAGGCCGCCCGCGACGATCGGGAGGACCAGCGCGTTCGGCGAGCACCACACCGGGTTGGCGAGGGTCATGGCCACGATCACCGGGATCGTGATCAGCAGCCCGGCCAGCGCGACCCAGTCCGAGCCGTCCCCGCGGAAGTAGTCCACGGCACTTCTGCGCAGGCCGGTGCGGACCCGGTGAACCAGCTTCCTCAACCGGGCCATGAACGTGTCGGCCTCCGCGCGCCGCTCTCGTCCTGCTGCCATTAGTTCGGGACCCTATCCATCCGACCAGCCGCTTGGCACGGGAGGTCCCACTTGTCCCCCCTGCGAGGTTCAACTTCACAGTGAACTTCACCAGAGGCCGCTGTGCGGGCCCCCGGCGGAAATTCCCTGGCTCGTCCCGCAATGCGCTGATAGGCATGGTCCATGGGCACAGTTGCGAAGAACACACCGACCGGGCGGACCGAGCTGCGGGTACTGCGCCAGGACGAGTGGGACACCTGGTACGACAACCTCGTCAGTGCCTTCGGCGCCGTCCCGGAGTCGTCCGAGGAGCGTGAGCTGACGCGCGGGCTCACCGAGTTCGACCGCTCCCTCGGCGTCTGGGACGGGGACGCGTGCGTGGCGACGGCGGGCGCGTTCAGCTTCCGGCTCACCGTGCCCGGTGGCGCCTCGGTGCCCGCCGCGGGCGTCACGATGGTCAGCGTGGCCGCCACGCACCGGCGCCGCGGCATCCTCACCTCGATGATGCGCCGGCAGCTGGACGACGTACGGTCCCTGGGCGAGCCGCTGGCCGTACTGACGGCCTCCGAGCCGGTGATCTACGGCCGGTTCGGGTACGGCATCGCGACGATGGCGATGGCCGCCGAGATCGACACCGACCGCGTCCGGCTCTCGGTGCCGCCGGGCACCGACGACGTACGGCTCCGGTTCGCCGACCCCGCCGCCGCACGCGACCGGTGCGAGGCGGTGTACGCGCGGCAGGTGGCCGGGCGGCCGGGGATGCTCGCGCGGCGGCCCGGGTGGGAGAACGAGCCGCTCCTGGACCCGGAGAGCGAGCGGCAGGGTTCGTCGCCGCTCCAGTGCGTGCTCGCCGAGCGGGACGGTGAAGTCGTCGGCTACACGCGGTACTTCGTCAAGCCGGAGTGGGACCTGCAAGGCCCCAAGGGGACCGTACGGCTGCGGGATCTGGAGGCGCTGGATCCGGCGTCGTACGCGGCGCTGTGGCGGTTCCTCTGTGAGATCGACCTGACGGGGAAGGTGGCGATGTACAGCCGACCCGTCGACGACGCCTGGCAGCATCTCGTCTCCGACATCCGCCGGTGCGCGATCCGGCAGCGGGACTCGCTGCACGTACGGCTGGTGGACCTCGGGGCGGCACTGGAGGCACGCACGTACCAGGCGCCCGTGGACGTCGTGTTCGAGGTCGAGGACGCCTTCTGCCCCTGGAACGAAGGGCGTTGGCGGCTCACCAGTGACGCGAAGGGCGCGGCTTCCTGCAAGCGCACCGAGGAGGAGGCCGATCTCGCGCTGTCCGTACGGGAGTTGGGGGCCGCGTATCTCGGCGGGGTGTCCCTCGTCTCGCTCGCGGGCGCCGGGCGGGTGCGGGAGCTGCGGGCCGGGGCGCTGGCGGAGGCGTCACTGGCGTTCGGCTCGACGGTCGCACCCTGGCTGCCGCACGGCTTCTAGAACCGGCTCACGGCTTCTGGCAGTTGGGGCACCAGAACAGGTTGCGGGCGGCGAGGTCGGCGGTGCGGATCTCGCCGCCGCAGATGTGGCAGGGCCGGTTGGCCCGGCGGTAGACGTAGACCTCGCCGCCGTGGTCGTCGACGCGGGGCGGGCGGCCCATCGCCTCGGGGGTGTGTTCGGGGCGGACGGTGTCGATGCGGTTGGTGCGGACGCCCTCGCGCATCAGGCCGACGAGGTCGGTCCAGATCGCGTCCCACTCGGCGGGGGTGAGGTCCTTGCCCGCGCGGTACGGGTCGATGCCGTGCCGGAAGAGGACCTCGGCGCGGTAGACGTTGCCGACGCCCGCGATGACCTTCTGGTCCATGAGGAGTGCGGCGATCGTCGTACGGCTGCGGGAGATACGGCGGTACGCGGCGCCCGGGTCGGTGTCCTGCGGCGGGCGCAGCGGGTCGGGGCCGAGGCGGTCGTGTATCGCCTGCTTCTCGGTGTCCGTGATGAGGGCGCAAGTGGTGGGGCCGCGGAGATCGACGTACGACGTGTCGTTCGCGAGGCGTAGGCGGACGGTGTCGGTGGGCGGGGGTACGGGGGCTGGGCCGAAGGTCACCTTGCCGAAGAGGCCGAGGTGGATGTGGATCCAGTCGGCGTCCCGGAAACCCAGGAAGAGATGCTTGCCGTGGGCTTCGGTGCGGGTGAGTTCCGAACCGTTCAGCAGCTCGGCGGCGTCGCTGAACTTGCCCTGGGGACTCGTGACTTGAGTGGCTCGGCCTGTGAAGTGAGCGCCGTAGTCCAGTGCAAGCCGGTGAATCGTGTGCCCTTCTGGCACCTCACGAACTCCCTTTCCCACCAGCCCACCCGCCGAGGTCAGTTGACGGGTGGGCCTCGAAAAGCTCCCAAGGGGCTGATTCTCTACTGCTTCGGGTGGTGGGCCGGAATCTCCGGCAGCTTCCCCGTCGCCTCGTACTCCACCAGCATCTCGATCCGCCGGATATGCCGCGGGTCCTCGGAGAACGGCGTGGCCACGAACGTCTCGACGAACTTCGTCGCCTCCTCGCGCGAGTGCATCCGCGCCCCGACCGCGACGACGTTCGCGTTGTTGTGCTGCCGGCCGAGCGACGCGGTCTCCTCGCTCCAGGCGAGGGCAGCCCGCACGCCCTTCACCTTGTTCGCCGCGATCTGCTCGCCGTTGCCGGAGCCGCCGATGACGACGCCGAGGGCGTCGGGGTCGGCGGCCGTGCGCTCGGCGGCGCGGAGGCAGAAGGGCGGGTAGTCGTCCTGGGCGTCGAAGATGTGGGGCCCGCAGTCGACGGGCTCATGACCCGCCTCCTTGAGCCACTCGACGAGGTGGTTCTTGAGTTCGAAGCCCGCATGGTCGGAGCCGAGATACACGCGCATGGGTCGAGTGTGACATGCCTGTTTCGGGGCAGCAGCGCGGGGGGCTGATCCGGAAAGCGGACGGCAACACTACAGCCACCCGAAGGAACCTCAAGAAAACCTCAAGTAACGATCAGGAATCAAAGGTTCAATAATCCCTTTGCCTCCGATTCACTGGACCGTCTTGTTAACCCGGTGCAAAGGAATTCCCCCCATGACTGATGGTTCCGGCCTCCAGGCAGGGCTCAAGAACCGACATCTGTCGATGATCGCGATCGGTGGCGTCATCGGCGCCGGTCTGTTCGTCGGTTCCAGTTCCGGTATCGCGACCGCGGGACCCGGCATCCTGCTCTCCTACGCGCTCGTCGGCACGCTCGTGGTGCTGGTGATGCGCATGCTCGGTGAAATGTCGGCCGCGAACCCCACGTCCGGCTCGTTCTCCGCGCACGCCGACCGCGCGCTCGGCCGCTGGGCCGGTTTCTCGATCGGCTGGCTGTACTGGTTCTTCTGGGTCGTCGTGCTCGCCGTCGAGGCGACCGCCGGCGCCAAGATCCTCGAAGGGTGGATCCCCGCCGTACCGCAGTGGGGCTGGGCGCTCATCGTGATGGTGGTGCTGACCGCCACGAACCTCGTATCGGTCGGTTCCTACGGCGAGTTCGAGTTCTGGTTCGCCGGGATCAAGGTCGTGGCGATCGGCGCGTTCATCGTCGTCGGCGCGCTGGCGGTCTTCGGCGTGCTGCCCGGCGCCCACACCGACAAGGCGGGCCTCGGCAACCTCACCGACCACGGCGGCTTCCTGCCGAACGGTCCCGGCGCGATCCTGACCGGCGTCCTGCTGGTCGTCTTCTCCTTCATGGGCAGCGAGATCGCGACGCTGGCCGCCGGTGAGTCGGAGGACCCGCAGCGCGCGGTCACCAAGTCGACCAACAGCATCATCTGGCGCATCGGCGTCTTCTACCTCGGCTCGATCCTCGTCGTCGTCTGTCTGCTCCCCTGGAACGACCCGTCGATCAAGGAGCAGGGCTCGTACGTCGCCGCCCTCGACTCCCTCGGCATCGCGCACGCCGGTCAGATCATGAACTTCATCGTGCTGACGTCGGTGCTGTCCTGCCTCAACTCCGGTCTGTACACGGCCTCCCGCATGGCGTTCTCGCTCGGCGGCCGCGGTGACGCGCCGGCCGCGTTCGCCCGCACCACCTCGCGCGGTGTGCCGATGGCGGCGATCATCGCGTCGGTCGTCTTCGGCTTCGTAGCGGTCTTCTTCAACTACGCCTTCCCGGACACCGTCTTCCTGTTCCTCGTCAACTCCTCAGGTGCGGTGGCCCTGTTCGTGTGGCTGGTCATCTGCGCGTCGCAGCTCCGTCTGCGCCGGATCATCGAGCGCGAGTCGCCGGAGAAGCTCGTCGTACGGATGTGGCTGTTCCCGTATCTGACCTGGGCGACGATCGCCCTGATCGTGTTCGTCCTCGGCTACATGCTCACCGACACGGAGGGCGAGAGCAGCGGCCGTACGACCGTTCTGCTGTCCCTGATGGTCGCGTTGGCCGTGGTCGCGGTCTCGGTGATCAAGCAGCGGATGCGGGGCGGAGAGCCGCTCACGGCCGCCGACCCGGAGCCCGACACCGACAAGGTGTCTGTGGGCTGAGGGCGTTCACAGCACGACGAAGCTGTTCCTGACCTTGTCGTAGGTCTTCAGGGCCTGGGTCTCCACGTCCGGCTGGTACCAGGTGTTGATCTGGTACGACTTCCCGTCCTCGTCGAAGCCGAGCAGCCGGGCGTACCAGGCGGTGCCCCTGAGCGTGAACGTGTACTCCCAGATCACCGCCGGCCGACCGCGGAACGTCGTCCTGTCGAGCCGGATCTTGCGGTAGTCCGCCCCCTGTCGGGCGTTCCGCTCGGAGGCCTCCCAGGTCTCCATCAACTCGCCCCGGGCGAGGGACGACTTGCCGACGAGTTCCTGGGTGCCGTCCGGCGATGTGTAGTGCACCTCGGCCCCCGTCTTCAGATCCCGCCGCCACCCGGCGGGCGTCGCCCACGCGAACCCGCCCGCCTCGCGGTGCGTGCCAGGGGGGAGGGTCTGGGGGCGGGAGGTTCCTTCGACTG
>NZ_JAENRY010000750.1 GCF_016612545.1 Streptomyces sp. MBT65
GGCGTTTCCGGCGGTGCCGGTGCGGACGTCCGGGCGGGAGCAGGTGCTCGACACGGTGCCGGGGTCGCCTGCGTTGGTGGTGAGTACGCCGGGGGCCGAGCCGGTGGCCGACGGGGGGTATGCGGCGGCGTTGTTGCTGGACGGGTGGGCGATGCTCGGGCGGCCTGATCTGCGGGCCGGGGAGGATGCGTTGCGGCGGTGGATCGCGGCGGGTTCGCTGGTGCGGCCGCAGGGGGTCGGGGGGACCGTTGTCGTGGTCGCGGAACCCACCTTGCGGCCTGTGCAGGCGTTGGTTCGGTGGGATCCCGTGGGGCATGCGGTGCGGGAGCTCGGGGAGCGGGGGGAGTTGGGGTTTCCGCCGGTGTCTCGGATGGCTGCGGTTTCCGGGGGTCCGGAGGCGGTGGCGGAGTTTCTTGCGGCGGTTGAACTCCCTCTGGATGCTGAGGTGTTGGGGCCGGTGCCGGTGTCTGTGCCGCTCGTTCGGCGGAGCGGGGGGCCGGCTGTGGGGG
>NZ_JAENRY010000751.1 GCF_016612545.1 Streptomyces sp. MBT65
GGGTAGGGGCTGGCTCGGGGTGATGAGTGGCCGGACCCCGGAGGACCTTGTGCTGGTTCACGCGCGGAGGCGCAGGCCGCGTGGTGTTGCGATGAAGCCTGCTCCTTCCAGGAGGGTGCCGATCGGGGAGGTCAGGGCCGAGGCGCCGTTGACCCGCTCCACCGTGACCGTGCCGAGGGAACCGGCTCGGGCCGCTGCCGCGAGGGCCTCGGCGGCCGCTTGGAGGCGTGGGTCCTCCGTGGCCGTGGTGTCCGGTGCGGAGGGCCAGGCGAGCAGGGTCTTGCCGCCGCGCTCCATGTAGAGCGTCAGTTCACCCTCGACCAGCACTACGAGAGAGCCCGCCTTGCGCCCCGCCTTGTGCCCGGCACCGGTCGGCGGCTCGGGCCAGGGGAGGGCGGCTCCGTAGGCGTTCGCGGGGTCGGCGGCCGCCAGGACCACGGCTCGGGTGGAGAGGGAGGGGCGGTGAGCGCGGTGGTTGGCGTAGGGGGAACTGGTGTTGCCCTGGGG
>NZ_JAENRY010000752.1 GCF_016612545.1 Streptomyces sp. MBT65
GGGGTTACTTGTGGCCGGCGGGGGGGCGCTGCGGGGCCGGAGCGGGCTTCTGGGGGGCCTTCTTGGGGGCGGGGGCGGGCTTGTTGTGCTTCTTCACCGGGGCGATCTTGTGGAAGCTCATCGTGCTCTCCTTTTGCTTCAGTCGTTTGCGCTGTTCGCTTTCGACATGGAAAACACTACTGGACTTCCGACGCAGGAAAAGCCTTTTCCGCTTAGACCTTCCTGAGTGATTGCTGTGGAAGATTCTTATGCGGTTCGCGGAACTGAACCCGCGCTTACACAGAATTTAGAACGGGAAAAAGGAAGGGGCCCGGCGCCGACCTGCGGCACCGGGCCCCCGAGGGGTCGGTCGTCTACTGCACGATCGTGATCCGGTTCGCCGCCGGGGGCGCGAGCGGGCTCGCCGCCGACGAGTGGGACGTCAGGTACTGCGCCAGCGCGGCGAGGTCGTCCGTGCCGACCACGTCACCCGTGCCCTGGCCCAGCGTCGGGAAGCCGTCGCCGCC
>NZ_JAENRY010000753.1 GCF_016612545.1 Streptomyces sp. MBT65
ATCTCCTTCGGGGTCGCCTTCGTCGCGGGCAGGAACCGCGTGCCGAGCCCGGCGGCCGGCACGACCGCCCTGCGGACCGTGGGGACGGAGGCGGAGCCGGGGGCGGGTGCGGGGGTGGCTGAAGAGTGGGGGGTGATCATGAACCCATGGTGGACCGCCCCGATGAGAGCACCCCGAGAGAAACATCGGAGTTCCCTGTGCGCCGCCCTTAGTTCGCGGGGGAGTTGGAGATTGTGTGGAGACGCCTGTGGATACCCGCGGTAACCAATCTGAATTCGTAGCGTTTTGAACATCGGTCACCCGAACTCCTTGTTTCCTGTCGGGCGCTTGTGCGAGTGTGAGCCACCTCGTGAGGCCAGTCGTGAGAAGGCAATGGTCAGGGTCGTTTCTGACAGCTCATAGGTATGCACCAATCAAGCACCTGCTTTCCGATGGTCGGGCATTCGTGTGCCGTCCTGCGGCTTGGAAGGAAATGGTCCCGTGCAATCCCCCTACCCCCCACGCC
>NZ_JAENRY010000754.1 GCF_016612545.1 Streptomyces sp. MBT65
CCGCAGGCCGCGGCCCTCGCCCCACCCCCGGCCGGCGGCCTCGACCCCCGCATGCTCTGGCCGAACATCCTGGAAGTGGTGAAGAACCGCCGCCGCTTCACCTGGATCCTGCTCAGCCAGAACGCGCAGGTCACCGGCTTCGACGGCACGACCCTCCAGATCGGCTTCGTCAACGCCGGCGCGCGCGACAACTTCAACAGCAGCGGCAGCGAGGACGTGCTGAAGCAGGCGCTGACCGAGCAGTTCAACGTCACCTGGAAGATCGACGCGATCGTCGACCCGTCCGGCGGCGGCACCCCGCCCCCACAACAGGGCGGTTCCTACGGAGGCGGTGGCGGCGGTGGTACGGCGGGTGGCTACGGCGCTGGTGCGCCCGGTGGCTACGGCACCCCCGGCCCCGCTACGACCGCCCCCCGCCCGGCATCCCCCCAGCCCGCCCCCGCGCCCGCACCCCCCAACCCCACGAACTCCCCCTCGGCCCCGGCGCCCGCCCCGCCCCACCCC
>NZ_JAENRY010000755.1 GCF_016612545.1 Streptomyces sp. MBT65
ATCAGTTTGAAGACGGGCCCTAGTTCTGCCAGACATAATTGCAGAACGCAGTCGCGGACCGGCTGACGTTGTCGAGGCTCATTGGCAGTCCCTACGGCTCAGCTGGCAGTGGAGGCATGCAGTACATCAGATCCGCACGCCCGGGCGCCCATATCCGGGCATCGTTCCGCTGCTGGAGGCTGCCGCCGCTCAACCACGACTCCGGCGCCTGTATCCGTTCACCAGCCACTTCGCCCTGCTCTTCAGCAGCTCCACCAGCTACCCCTGGATTGTGCATGGCGGATCGATCGAGCCCTTGCGCAACGGCCGGTTCAAGGTTCGCCAACGCAGTCCTTTCGCCGTGATCGGCGAAGTCGAGACCGCCGAAGAGGCTGTGACCCTCCTGCTTGAACTCCTGCCAGCCGGCCCCGAACCCGTCATCACCGCCTCCGCGGAGGAGCACGTGTGACGGTGTGTGGCCACGCCCATCGATATGAGAGGGCGGTATGTGACGTGAT
>NZ_JAENRY010000756.1 GCF_016612545.1 Streptomyces sp. MBT65
CCCCCGAACCGGACCGGCCCGCCGAGCCGCCGCCCGACCCCGACGACCCGGACCTGCCGGACCTCATCCCGCCGACCCTGTACGCGGCGGCCCGCCAGACCCCGGCCCCGTGGAGCGGGCGGGCCGGACCGGAGCCGCGCAGGGCCATGCCGGTCCGGGTGCCCGAGGGCAAGGCGCTCGCCGACGAACTGGCCGTCAGCCGTGCGCTGCGGCCGCTCAGGCGCCGTCTGGACAGCCGGCACCGGCTGGAGATCGACGAGGAGCGCACCGCGACCCAGTTCGCCGAGACCGGGCTGCCGGACGTGGTGCAGCGCCCGGTGCGGGAGCGCTGGCTGCATCTGGTGCTGCTCGTCGACGACGGTCTGTCCATGCTGCTGTGGCACCGGCTCGGCGCCGAGCTGGGCTCCAGCAGGACCCTCAGCTCGGCGCCGAGCCGGTGCCACAGCAGCATGGACAGACCGTCGTCGACGAGCAGCACCAGATGCAGCCAGC
>NZ_JAENRY010000757.1 GCF_016612545.1 Streptomyces sp. MBT65
GCCTTGGTACATAGGCGGGCGGGCGGGGAGCACGAGGGTGGACGGGGGCGCCAGTCGTCACTGCTACGCCGTGTCGCCCGTGCTGGAGGACGCAGCGCAGCCAGACACCAACTCGGCTTGTCTGCAACACCAGTTGCAGATCGCCCAAGCCCAACGCGCCCCAGAACACCAGGACTCGACCCCACACGATTCCCACTCCGAAACACCTCCCGAGGACAGTCTTGAACCTCACGCCCACCTCTGACGGCCACTCCTACGAGGCGAGCCCTCGACACACGCGGACCCTGACGGAGTCGGCGTCAGCGTCGTCCTCTGGCGAATCCGTGCCCCGGCAGCAGCCCCGCAGCCCGGAAGTCGGCCAACCGCGCGGCACGATCGCCGACCCCCTGGAACACCCCGACCCCCACACCGCCGCCCAGACCGCAGCCGTCGAGAACCTCCTGCGCTGCTGGGTGCGCGAAACGAACCTCCCCGCCCCCACCAACGG
>NZ_JAENRY010000758.1 GCF_016612545.1 Streptomyces sp. MBT65
AGGTGGCCGAGGACGAGCCCGTCGAGGTCGGCGCCGAGCTGGCCGTGATCGACGACGGCACCGGCGCCCCCGCCGCTGCCCCGGCCCCGGCCGCCGGAGCGGCGGCCGGCGCCTCCGGTACCGATGTCGTGCTGCCCGCACTGGGCGAGTCGGTCACCGAGGGCACCGTCACCCGCTGGCTGAAGCAGGTCGGCGAGGAGGTCGCGGAGGACGAGCCCCTCCTCGAGGTCTCCACGGACAAGGTCGACACCGAGATCCCCTCGCCGGTCGCCGGCGTCCTGCTGGAGATCCTGGTCGGCGAGGACGAGACCGCCGAGGTCGGCGCCAAGCTCGCCGTCGTCGGCGCCCCGGGTGCCGCTCCGGCGGCTGCCCCGGCCCCCGCCGCCCCGGCGCCCGCGCCGGGGCGGCGGGGGCCGGGGCAGCCGCCGGAGCGGCACCCGGGGCGCCGACGACGGCGAGCTTGGCGCCGACCTCGGCGGTCT
>NZ_JAENRY010000759.1 GCF_016612545.1 Streptomyces sp. MBT65
CCAACGGTCACACCACACCCCACGGCCACAGCAACACCTACGCCTCGACCTTCACCTTCCCCCGCCCCACCTGCGTCCGCACCGCCCCCATACTCGCCGCAATGACCAGCGCAATAGCCATGGCCTCAGGAACGGACAGCGCCTGGTGGAGGATCAGGAAACCCGCCGTGGCCGCGATCGCCGGTTCCAGGCTCATGAGGATGGCGAAGGTGGAGGCGGGGAGGCGGCGTAGGGCCAGGAGTTCGAGGGTGTAGGGGAGGACGGAGGAGAGGACCGCCACTGCCGAGCCGAGGGCGATCGTCGTGGGGTTGAGGAGTTTCGAGCCCGACTCCACGATGCCCAGCGGCAGGAACACCACCGCCGCCACGACCATCGCCAGCGCCAGACCGTCGGCCTGCGGGAAGCGGCGGCCCGTGCGGGCACTGAAGATGATGTACGTGGCCCACATGGCGCCGGCGCCCAGGGCGAAGGCCACACCCAGGGGGTCCAGGCTGCTGAAGCCTCCGCCGCCGAGGAGGAAGACGCCGGCCAGAGCCAGTCCCGCCCATACGGCGTTCAGGGCGCGCCGGGATGTCAGGACGGAGAGGGCGAGCGGGCCCAGTACCTCCAGCGTCACCGCCGGGCCGAGGGGGATGCGGGCCAGGGATTGGTAGAAGAGGCCGTTCATCGCGGCCATCGTGATGCCGAAGGCGACGACCGTGCCCCAGTCCGCGCGCGAGTGACCGCGCACGCTCGGGCGGCAGACCACGAGCAGGACCACCGCCGCCACCAGCAGCCGGAGCGTCACCACACCCAGCGACCCCGCCCTGGGCATCAGCGTCACCGCCAGCGCGCCACCGAACTGCACCGAGATGCCCCCGGCCAGTACGAGACCCACCGGCCCGAGCGAACCGGCGCGGCGCGGGACGGCGGCCGGAGTGGCCGCGGGGGCGGTGGTCGGCGTCGACGTCGTACCGGGAATGCTCACGGGGCTTCCAAGGGGCTCAGCTCGGGATTCGTCCATCACGATGCACTGCTCGGTCCATAGTAATGGACTGAGACAGGCGTGTGAACCCTCTATGCAACTGTCAGATACCGCTCCAGGGGACCTCGTCCCGGAACAGGGGACGACCGTCGGGGAGGGTGGTGGGCATCGGTCCGAAGAGGGGGTCTGAGTACTCCACATACTCGGAGTACTCGGCCTGGGGATGGATCGGCTCGTACGTCTGGGGTACCCAGCTCTCGGTGAAGACCGGTGGAGCGGTGTACCCGTAACTCGTCGGAACCCCTACCCCCACCCCCACCCCTGCCC
>NZ_JAENRY010000075.1 GCF_016612545.1 Streptomyces sp. MBT65
CAACCCCACCATCCACACCATGGCGACCGCTCTGGAGAACCTGCTGCTGGACGCCGTCGGCGACCCGGAAACGGATCCGGCCGAGGCTGCGAGCGCGAGCGCGACCACCGAGAGGACCCACTCATGACCACGGCCCGGATTCCCCAGGCGGGTCCCCCGGCCGACCCTCAGGAAGCGCGGCGTGCGCAGGTCAGGTCGCTGCTCCAACGGGCCGGCGCTGCGCAGCGCGCCGAAGCGCCGGGGACGGCGATCCCGGTGGCCGATCCGGACGTGCGCGTGGCGTCGTACTCGCAGGAGCGGATGTGGTTCCTGGAGCAGATGATGCCGGGCTACAACACGTCCACCGTGATCAGGGTCCGGGGCGCTCTCGACGTCGATGTGCTGGCCCGGAGCTTCACGGTGGTCGCCGGGCGGCACGAGGTGCTGCGGACGGTCTTCGACGAGCGGGACGGCGCCCCCGTCCCCCGGGTGCAGCCAGCCGCGCCGGTCCCGGTCCTGGTGCATGACGCGGCCGGGGACAGCGCCGGTGAACGGCACACGGCGGGCGTCGAGTTCGCGCGTGAGCTGATGCGCGAACCGCTCTCGCTGGCCGTCGGTCCGGTCTTCCGGGTCGCCGTGGTGCGGTTGGCCGAGGACGACGCGCTGCTCGTGCTGGTAGTCCATCACATCGCGATCGACGGCACATCGATGCGGGTGCTGTGGTCGGAGTTGTCCCGGGCCTACGGGGCTCTGGCGGCCGGCCGCGAGCCGGACCTACCGCCGCTGTCCCTCCAGTACGGGGACTACGCGGCGTGGAGCCGGGTCCACCAGACGCAGGATCGGCTGCGGCACCAACTGGACCACTGGCGGGAGCGGTTGGCGGGAGCGAGCGCCGACGAACTGCCCACGGACCGGCCTCGGCCCGCCGTACGGTCCGGGAACGGCGCGCAGTTCTCCTTCACCGTCGACGGCGAGTTGGGGGCGGCCGTCAACCGCTTCTCGCGGGAGCACAACGCGACCGCGTTCATGACGTTGAACGCCGCGTTCAGCGTGGTCCTCGCCCGGCACAGCACAACCCGGGACGTCACCCTGGGCACACCGATCGCCGGCCGGGTGCGACCCGAACTCGACGAGCTGATCGGCTACTTCGTCAACACCCTGCTGATCCGCACCGAGTTGGCCGACGACCCGTCGTTCGAGGCGCTGCTGGCCCGGACCCGGTCGAACACCATCGCCTCCTACGAGCATCAGGAACTCCCCTTCGAGGCACTGCTGGAGGAGCTCCAGCCGGAGCGGGACCCCAGCCGCAACCCGCTGTTCCAGGTGCTCTTCTCCCTGGGCGACGAAGAGACGGACGACCTGGTGCTGCCCGGTCTGACGACGGAACGGGTGGAACTGATCGACGGCAAGTCACGGTTCGACCTGACCGTGGCCCTCACCCGGACAGGTGACACGTTCACCGGCGTCGCGTACTACGAGTCCGACCTCTTCGAACCCGCGACGATCAGCCGGCTGATGCGGCACTTCGTCACCTTCCTCCGCAACACGCTGGCTGCTCCCGCCCGGCCCGTCTCCCGTGTCGACATGGTCGACGAAGGCGAGCGCGACCGGCTCCTGGCAGCTGGCTTGGGTGAATCGGTGGAGTTCCCGGAGGGGTTGCTGGGCGATCTGGTGGACGGCGTCGCCGCGGCGACCCCGGATGCCACGGCGGTCACGGACTCCGAAACCACCCTGTCCTACGGGGAGTTGACCGGCCGCGCCAACCATCTAGCCGGGCGGTTGCAGGCTGCGGGGGTCCGTGCGGACACCCCGGTGGGTCTGTGGATGGACCGGTCCGTAGAAATGACGGTGACCCTCCTGGCCATCGTGAAAGCCGGCGGCGCCTTCCTGCCACTCGACCCCGACCTCCCGGTCGGCCGTGCGGTGCGACTCCTGACCGATGCGGGTGCGCCCGTGGTGTGTGTGGACGGGCAGCGCGCCGAATTGCTCACGGACAGTGCGATCACGGTTCTGGACTGCGGTCCGGGAACACTCACCGAGTCCTCACCGACCGCGCCGGACAGCGGTGTCACCGGGGACAACCTCGTCTCCGTCTACTACACCTCCGGCTCCACCGGCACCCCCAAGGGAGTCGCCTCCACCCACGCGGGCTGGGCCAACCGCATGCAATGGATGCAGGCCCAATACCCCCTGAACCCCGGCGAGAACGTCCTGCACAAAACAGTCCTCAGCTTCGACGACTCGGCTGTGGAGATCTTCTGGCCCCTCATCGCCGGCGCCACCATCGTCATGCTGCCACCCGGCCTGCACCGCGACCCGCGCGCCATCGCCAACTGGAGCACCCAACACGACATCGTCGCCCTCCACTTCGTCCCCTCAATGCTCGCCCTCTTCCTCGACGAGATCACCCCCGCACGACAACCCCTCACCCACCTCCGCCACGTCATCTCCAGCGGCGAAGCCCTCCGCCCCGACCTGGTGGCCGTATTCCATGACCGTCTCGCCCACACTCCGGCCCGTCTGCACAACCAGTGGGGGGCGACGGAGGTCTCTATCGACTCCACCAGCCACACGTGTGTCCCCCAGGACGAGCAGGCGAGCGAAGTACCCCTCGGCGAAGCCATCGCGAACAACCAAGTCCTGCTCCTGGACGCGCACTTCAACCCAGTACCCGACGGAGTACCCGGCGATCTCTATCTGGCGGGGGTGGGTCTGGCCCGCGGCTACCTCGGAGACGCCCGCAAGACCGCGGCTGCTTTCCCGCCGCACCCCTTCGCCAACAGCCTGCGCCTCTACCGCACCGGCGACCGCGGCATACGACGCCCCGACGGCACCCTCACCTTCCTCGGACGCGCCGACAGCCAGGTCAAGATCCGCGGCATCCGCATCGAACCCGCCGAGATCGAACACACCCTCCGTCGTCACCCCCACGTCCGCGACGCCGTCGTCACCAAATGGGAACCCACCCCCGGCGACCACCGCCTCGCCGCCTACATCACCACCGAGGACACGGCCGAAGACATCCCCGCCGGCCTCGCCACCCACCTCAGCGATCAACTCCCCCTCTACATGATCCCGTCCAGCATCACCGTGCTGGATCGCATCCCCGTCAACGCCAACGGCAAGACCGACTACCGAGCCCTGCCCCAACCAAAGGCGGCGGCACAGGACACCACCACCCAAGCCAGCGGAGCGGCCGAAGAACTCGTCGCCGCCATCTGGACCGAAGTACTCGACCAACCCGACCTCGACGTCCATGCCAACTTCTTCGCCCTGGGCGGCCATTCACTCCTCGCCACCCGCATCATCTCCCGACTCCGCACAGCCCTCTCCCCCGACATCCCCCTCGCCCTCATCTTCGACAACCCCACCATCCACACCATGGCCGAAGCAGTCGGACACCTCCTGCCCACGTCCGGTACGGCCGACGGGAGGACACCCTGATGACCACAAGTCCGATCGTGGAACGCGCGGTGGACACCGTACGGCGGGAGACCGGCTCGGGTCCTGCCCTGGACGCGCCGCTCTCCGCGGCGCAGCGACGGGTGTGGCTGCTCGAACACCTCCGTCCCGAACTCGTCGAATACAACATGGCGCAGGTCTTCGAACTGACCGGGCTGCTCGACGCGAACGCGCTCGACGCGGCGCTGAGGCTCGTCGTGGAGCGGCACACCGTCCTGCGGTCCAGAGTGGCGCAGGACGCGACCGGCGGCCCGCGGCTCCGCGTCGGACCGGCGTCGGCGATCCGGCTCCGGCACACCGATCTGCGGTACCTGACGGTCGGGCCGGCCTATGACGAGGCGTACCGGCTGAGCAACGCGGACATCCAGAGGCGGTTCGACCTCGCCACCGGCCCGTGGCTGCGCGCGCGGCTCACCGAACTCCCCGATCAGCGCTGGCTGTTCACCGTGGTCGTGCACCACATCGCGGTGGACGCGGCGTCGATGCAGATCCTGTGGCGGGAACTGTCCGAGGCGTACACGGCGTTGACCGCCGGCAGCCGTCCGGATCTGCCCGAGCTGCCGATTCAGTACGGGGACTACGCCGACTGGGCGGCCCGGCGGCTGGAGACGCCGGAGGCGGTCGCCGAGGTGGAGCACTGGAAACGGACCCTGGCCGGGTCGACGCCGACGGAGCTGCGCGGCGACCGGGCGCGGCCCGCGGTGCGCGGCGGCAAAGGTGCCCGGGTCTCCCACGTGATCGACGCCGAAGTCATCGACGGGGTGCGGGACTTGGCCCAGAAATACCGCGTGACGCCGTTCATGGTGCTGTTCTCGGCGTTCGCTGCCCTGGTCTCCCGACACACCGGGAGCCGGGACGTGACGATCGGCGTGCCGATGTCCGGTCGCACGCTTCAGGAGACGGAGGGCCTGATCGGGTTCTTCGTCAACACGGTCCTGCTACGCACCGGCCTGGAGGGCAATCCGACCTTCGCCGAACTCCTCTCCCGGGTCCGGGGTACCACGCTGGAGGCGTACGAGCACCAGGACGTGCCGTTCGACGTGCTGGTCGACGAGTTGCGGCCGGAGCGCGACCTGAGCCGCAACCCGCTGTTCCAGCTGCTGTTCAACCTGGTCGAGGAGCAGACCTCACTGCTGCGGCTGCCCCGGGTGTCGGCCCGGTCGCTGCCGGTCGAGGCGGACACCGCCCGCTTCGACCTGGACGTCACCGTGGTGACACAGGACCGCCGGATGGAGGTGCTGATCTCCTACGCGACCGAGCTCTTCGAGGCCGACACCATGGACAGGTTCGCGGAGCACTACCAGCGGATCCTGGCGCACGCGGTGCGGAGCCCCGAGACCAGGATCGGCGATCTGGACCTGCTGACGCCGGCCGAGGAACGGCTGCTGCTCTCCGACTGGAACGACACCGCCGCACCGGAATCTCCCCTGCTCGTGCCCGAGCTGGTGGACCGGCAGGCCGAGCTCACGCCGGACGCGGTGGCCGTACGGGGCCTGGACGGCACGGAGCTCACCTACGCCCAACTGGTGCGCAGGGCATCGGAGTTGGCGTCCGTGCTGCGGGACCAAGGCGCGGGCCGGAACGCCCCGGTGGGCGTGATGGTCGAGCGGTCCCCGGAGTTGCTGGTCGCGCTGCTCGCGGTCCTCAAGTCGGGCGCGGCCTATCTCCCTCTGGAGTCCGACTATCCACCGGAGCGGTTGGCGTACGTGCTGGCGGACAGCGGGGCGCGGCTGCTGCTGGGGCGACCCGAGCTGGTGGCCGGGCTGGAACTGGACGCGGGTGTTCGGGTCGTGGACATCGGCGCGCCGCCGCCGCTGCCGCCCGGAGAGCCGCCGGCGCCGGTGACGCTGCGGCCGGACGACTTGGCGTACGTCATCTACACCTCCGGTTCGACCGGTCGTCCCAAGGGGGTGATGGTGCCTCACCGGGGCCTGGTCAACTTCGCCCTGCACATCGCCCGTACCCTCGGCCTCTCCGGTGACGACGTGCTGTGCACGGTGACCACCGTGGCGTTCGACGCGTCGGTGCTGGAGCTGTTCGTGCCGCTGGTCAGCGGCGCCCGGATGGTCGTCGTGGACCGGGAGACCGCCTCGGACGGCGCCGCCCTGGCCGGCGCGCTGGCGGAGTCCGGCGCCACGGTCCTGGCAGCGACCCCGGCCACCTGGCATCTGCTGCTGCTCGGCGGCTGGCAGGGCGGCGACCTCCAGGCCGTCACCGGCGGCGAGGCGCTCTCCCCGCAATTGGCCCGGGAACTGGCGCCGCGCGTGTCGCGGCTGTGGAACCTGTACGGGCCGACCGAGACCACCGTCTACTCGACGCTGCACCGGATCGTCCCGGACGATACAGCGGGACCGGTCTCCATCGGGCTGCCGATCGCCAACACCCAGGTGCACCTGGTGGACGACCGGATGCGGCTGGTGCCGGTCGGGGCCGTCGGCGAACTGGTCATCGGCGGCGTGGGCGTCACCCGCGGCTACGCCGGACGGCCCGGACTGACCGCGGAGCGGTTCGTGCCCGACCCGTTCGGTGCCGACGGCCGGCTGTACCGCACGGGCGACCTGGCCCGTCGGCGCACCGACGGCACGCTGGAGTACATCGGCCGGGAGGACTCCCAGGTCAAGATTCGCGGCCACCGGATCGAACTGGGCGAGATTGAGGCGGCCCTCCAGCAGTACCCGGCGGTGGCGCGGGCCGCAGTGATCACCTCGGGCGAGGACATGGCTCGGCGGATCATCGGCTACGTGTCCTGGCGGGGCGAGCCCGACGAGCCCGGCCTGCGCGGCTTCCTGCGCGAGCGGCTGCCGCAGTACATGGTCCCGGCCGTGCTGGTGGGCCTGGACCGGATGCCGCTCACCCCGAACGGCAAGGTGGACCGCAAGCGGCTGCCCGAGCCGGCCGCGGAAGGAAGCACCGAGCCGGTCGCGCCCCGGGACTCGCTGGAGCTGCGGGTCACCTCGCTCTGCGAGCAGGTCCTCGGCCGGTCACCGGTGGGCGTGCGCGACGACTTCTTCGCTGCGGGCGGCAACTCCCTGAGCGCCTTCGAACTGGTCGAGGCGGTACGGCGGGAGCTGGGCGTGAGCGTGCCGCTGAGCACGTTTTTCAGGACGCCGACGATCGAGGCGCTGTGCGGGGCACTGCCCGGGATGTCAGCCGTCTCCGAACGGCTGCTGGTGCCCCTGGCGTCGGCTTCACCGACCACCGGTTCGCCGCTGTTCCTGGTCCACCCGCACGGCGGCGGTGTCAGTTCCTACATGGGTCTGGCCAGGGAACTGGACGGCCACGTCGACCTGTACGGCGTCGAGGCGGTCGGGTACAACACCGACGTGGCGCCGCTGCGCACCGTCGAGGAGATCGCCGAGCGCTATCTGGCCGACATCTCCGAGGTGGTGCCGGAGGGTCCGGTGCTGCTCGGCGGCTGGTCGTTCGGCGGTGTCGTCGCCTTCGAGATGGCGGCGCGATTGGAGCGGGCGGGCCGGAAGGTCGCCGCGCTGGTGCTGCTGGACTCGCCGGTGCCGGGGTCCGCGGACCTCGTCGGCGACGAGGACGTGCTCTCCCGGTTCGGTGCCGACGCCGGACTGTCGGCGCAGCAGATGGACACGCTCGACGACAACGCGCTGATCGCCGCCCTGGTCCGGCGGTCCCACCAGGACGGCCGGCTGCCCGACCGGATCGAGTCCACCGCCGTGCGCCGCATGGTGGAGGTGGCCCGCGCCAACGGGGTGGCCGCCGGACAATACCGGCCCGGCACCGTCCTCGACGCCGATGTCCATCTGATCACGGTCTCCGAGGCCCACCCGACCCTCAAGAGCCCCGACGTCGACCCGGACGCCTGGCGGGCGCTGACCCGGGGCGCGGTCGCCACCGCGCCGGTGCCGGGCAACCACCACGACATGGTGCACCCGCCCCACGTCGGTGAACTGGCCGCGCGGATCGCCGAAATCGTCCGACCCCACCAGGCCGCGGCCACGTGAGGGGCGACGACGCCGGCCGGACGCGGGGCCGCCACGGCCCCGCGTCCCCGGGCCCGCCCGACGAGGCAGGACGCGACACCTCCATTCCCACACCCGTACGTTCAAGGAGGCGTAGGTGAAGAACGGCGTGCAGAGCCAGGACTTGCTGTCCGTACAGGACATGCACGGCCCGGCACAGAGGGAGCTGGTGCCCCCGCACCTGGAGCACGGCGTGCTCATAGGCACCGGAACCGCCCCCAGCCACCACGGCGAACTGCTCCAGGGGGTGTTCGAGGACGACGGCGTACTCCACCGCGGTCTGGTGACGCTCCCCTGTTCCTTGTTCGCCAGCAACGCGGTGGTGCGGCTGAGCCCATGGCAGCCGGAGCTGACGGTCACCCCGGCGTGGAAGACGAAAGCCCTCGGCGCCGTCCGCACCACACTGGAGGTGCTCGGTCTGAGCGACTACGGCGGCGAGCTGGAGCTGCGGAGCGACGTCGCCGTCGGACGCGGCCTGGGCTCGTCGACCAGCGATGTGACGGCGGCGATCTTCGCGGTGCTGTCCGCGGTCGGCCGCACCCTCTCGCCGGAGCGGATCGCCCGGATCGCGGTCGCCGCCGAGGCGGCCACCGACCCCTTGGTCTACTCCGACCGGATGGTGCTGTTCGCGCACCGCGAGGGCCTGGTGATCGAGGACTTCCACCGGCCGGTGCCGCCGCTGACGGTGGTCGGCTTCTCCACGACGGAAACGGAGATCGACACGCTGGCGCTGCCGCGGGCGCGGTACAACGCCTGGGAAATCGAATGCTTCCGGGCGCTGCGCGGCCTGATGCGCCGGGCCGTGGCCCGGGGCGATCACCGAGAGCTCGGCCGGATCGCCACGGCGAGTGCCCGCATCAACCAACGGTTCCTGCCGGTACCGCGCTTCGACCGCGTACTGGAGATCGCCGAGGAGACCGAGGCGCTGGGCGTGCAGGTGGCCCACAGCGGCACGGTCGCCGCCCTGCTCTTCGCACCCCACCAGCCCGGGGTGGAGCAGCGCACGGCGCTGGCCGCCCGCCGGCTCGCCGAACTGCGCATCACCGACCATTGGCGCTACACAGCCGGGAGCGACTCTCATGTCCCGTACGCACACCAGTCGTAGGGCCTTCGCGAGCGCGGTCGACGGTCACGCCCTGCCGAAGGTCATCCAGGTCGGTCCCAACGTGTACGGGGCCGCCTTCCATCTGATGAAACTGCTGCCCGCGCAGTTCATCCTCACCAGTGCCATCGAGACCGGTGAACTCACCGAGGGCACCACGGTCGTGGAGACCACGTCCGGAACCTTCGGGCTCGGGCTCGCGATGGTGTGCCGGCTCAAGGGCATCCCCCTGACCCTCGTCGGGGACCCGGCGATCGAGCCGCCGCTGCGCCGCCGGCTGGAGGCGCTCGGCGCCCGGGTGATCATCGTCTCCGGCCCCGAACTGCGTACCCGTGGCGTGCAGCAGGCCCGGCTGGACCGGGTGGCCCGCGTCCAGGCACGGCTGGGCTCGTACTACACCCCCGGTCAGTACGACAACCCGCTCAACCCGGTGTCGTACGGTGCCGTCGCCGAACTGCTGCTGGAGAGCGTGGGCACGTTCGACGCGCTGGTCTGCCCGGTCGGCTCGGGCGGCTCGTCGTCCGGGATCGGCTCGTTCCTGCGGGCACTGAACCCGCAGTTGAAGCTGATCGGGGTGGACACCCCGGGAAGTGTGCTGTTCGGCGCACCTGCCGGGCCCCGGCAACTGCGCGGGCTGGGCAACGGCCTGGTGCCGCCCGTCCTGGAGCACACCCTGTTCGACGAGGTCCACTGGCTGGATGCCGAGACGGCGTTCACCGCGACCCGGCGGCTGCACTCCGAGCACGCCCTCTACATGGGGCCGACCAGTGGTGCCGCGCACCATGTGGCGCGCTGGTACGCCGAGCGACATCCGGAGCTGCGGGTGATGGCGCTCTTCCCCGACGAGGGCCACCGCTACACCAACACTGTCCACAACGCCGTGTGGCTGCGCCGCAACGGCTTCCTCACCTCGCCGCCCGGGGCGCCCCGCACGCTGGACCACCCCTCCCAGGCCGCCGGCAGTTGGTCCCGGTTCTCCTGGGGCCGGCGTACACGTGACGAGGTCGTCGCCCTCATGGAAGGAGTGACCGCATGACCCAGGACGTGTTCGTCCTCGTCGAGAGCAACACCACCGGTACGGGCCGGCTGTTCCCCGCGGCGGCCCGCGCGCTCGGCCTGCACCCGGTACTGCTGGCCGCCGACCCGTCCCGGTACGCCTCAGTGGGCGGCGCCGAGGTGGTCCCCACCGACACCGACAGCGTGGCCGCGGTGGTCGACGCCTGCCGACGCCTGGCCGTCGGACGGCGTGTCGCGGGCGTCGCCACCAGCTCCGACTACTACGTGGAGACGGCGGCCGCCACGGCCACCGCTCTCGGCCTTCCGGCGAACTCCCCCGAGGATCTCGCCGCCGTCCGCGACAAGGGCACGCAGCGGGCCCGGCTCGCCGCGGCCGGGGTGCGCGTGCCCCGGTTCACGGTGGCCGGGACGGTCGAGGAAGTCCTGGCCGCGGCCGAGGAGACCGGTTACCCGGTGGTCGTCAAACCGGTCATGGGCAGCGGCAGCCTCGGAGTGCTGCTGTGCTCGGACCCCGCGCAGACGGCCGGGCACGCCCGCGCCCTGCTGGACCGCGGGTTCGACGAGCGCGGCCGGGCGGTGCCGCGCCGGGTCACGGTCGAGGAGTTCGTGAGCGGCGCGGAGTATTCGGCGGAGGTCCTCGACGGCACCGTGGTCGGGATCACCGCCAAACACCTCGGGGCACCGCCCCTGTTCGTCGAGACCGGGCACGACTTCCCCGCCTCCCTGGCACCGGCCGCGCACGAGGCGGTGACCGAGGCCGCCGAGGCGGCCGTACGAGCCCTCGGTGTCGCTCTCGGTCCGGCGCACGTGGAACTGCGCCTCGGCCCCGTCGGACCGGTCCTGATCGAGGTCAACCCACGGCTGGCGGGCGGCTGGATCCCCCGGCTGGTGCGGGAGGCGACCGGGGCCGACCTGATCCTGGCCACGGTCGCGGCGTTCAGCGGCCGGGAGGCCCCGGTGGCCGCCACGGTGGCCCGGGGCGCGGCGATCCGGTTCGTGGTGGCCGAGGACAGCGGCCGGCTGCGCGGCTTCGAGGGCGTGGCACAGGCCTGCGCCGTTCCCGGCGTGGTCGACGTCGAGACCTACCGGGAGCCGGGAGCGGAGATCGTCGTCGGCGGCGACTTCCGGGACCGGATCGGACATGTGCTGGCCCGAGGCGGGTCCGCCGCCGAGGCCGCGGAAGCCGCGGCCGAGGGTGTGCGCCGCATCAAGCCGACCCTGACTGTCCGTCAGGAGGTGTCGGCGTGACGGACTCCGGCCGCCTGCGCAGCGCCGCCTCCCCCGAGATCCGCCGCATGCTCCTTGAGCGGCGCGACCCGCCGAGGGTCGGCTGGAAGACCGAACTCGACCGGATCACCCATGTCGACCTCGCGCACGTCGTCATGCTCGCCGAACGGCAGATCGTCGGTGTACGGACCGCGTCCACCCTGCTGGCGGCGATCACGGAGCTGCGCGAGAGCGACTACCTGCCACTGGAGACCAGGCCCGCCCCGCGCGGTCTCTACCTGGCCTACGAGTCCCATCTGATCGAGACGCTCGGCGACGAGACCGGCGGTGTCCTCCAGACCGGCCGGTCCCGCAACGACCTCGGCGTCACCTGCCTCCAGCTGGCGCTGCGCGAACCGTACCGCCGGCTGTCCGAGGAACTGGGCGAGTTGGGCCGGGTCCTGCTGGAACGCGCCCAGGAGCATCGCGAGGTGCTCATGCCCGCCTACACCCACTTCCAGGCGGCCGTGCCGGTTACGTACGGCCACTACCTGCTGGGGCTGGCGCAGACCTTCGAGCGGGACGCCCGGGCGCTGGCACAGGCCGGCGAGGGGCTTGAGCTGTGCCCGCTGGGCGCCGGGTCGATCGGCGGGACGACCGTCGCCATAGATCCGCGGCGTACGGCCGAACTCCTCGGCTTCGGCGAGCCGGTCCGCAACTCGGTCGATGCCATCGCCACCCGGGACACCGCGCTGCGGCTGCTGTCGGCGGCCGTGGTGCTGGGGGTCACCCTCGACCGGGCCGCCCTCGACCTGTTGATGTGGTCGAGCGCGGAGTTCGGGCTGGTGTCGATCCCCGACGGGCTGGTCGGGTCGAGTTCGATGATGCCGCAGAAGCGCAACGCTTTCGTCCTGGAGCATGTGCAGGGCAAGTCAGCCGCCGCTCTCGGCGGGCTGACGGCCGCTGTGAGCGCGATGCGGGGCACGCCGTTCACCAACTCCATCGCGGTCGGCACCGAGGCGATGGCCCATGTGATGCCGGCCCTGGATGCCACCATCGACGCGGTGAAGATCCTGCGGCTGGCCTACGACGGGGCCCGGCCGATCGCCAGGGCCATGGAGGACCGGGCGACCGCGGGGCTGACACACGCGACCGCCACCGCGGAGTGGCTGGTGCGGCAGGGGGTGCCGTTCCGGCGAGCTCACCACCAGGTCGGGGAGGCCGCCCTCGCCGTCGTGGAGGGACGGGCCGACTCGCTCGGCGCGGCTCTCGACGCACAGGGCCACACGACGGCCGGCGAGTCCGCCGACCTGCGGCCGGGGACCGTGTGGCGGGCGGCCGAGTACGGCGGTGGCCCCGGCCCCGCCTCGTTCCTGCACTGCCACGGACAGCTCACCCCGCGCTGGGACGACCACCGCACCCGGCTGGCCAAGGAGACCGGCCGCTGGCGCGACGCCGACGAGAACCTGCGGGACGCGGTGGCCCTGGTGCATGACCGGAGCCAGGACACCACCCGGCTGCCGGATCCGAACCCGAGGAGGAACTTCCATGCCGAGCACTGACCGCGACGCGTTCGCGCCGCCCGTCGTCGAACTACGCAGCGACACCTTCACCCTGCCGACGGCCCGGATGCTGGAGGAGATGACGAAGGCGCCGCTCGGCGACGACGTCTATGGCGAGGACCCCACCGCCCGTGAGCTGGAGGAACTGGCCGCCGAGCTGCTGGGCATGGAGGACGCCTGCTTCATGCCGAGCGGCACCATGGGCAACCTGGCGGCCCTCCTCGCCCACTGCCCGCGCGGCACCAAGGCCCTCGCCGGCGCCGAGTCCGACATCTACGTCTACGAGGCCGGCGGGGCCTCCTACTGCGGCGGCGTGATCGTCGAACCGGTGGCCAACCGGGCCGACGGCACCATGGCGCTCGCCGACATCGAAGCCGCCTTCCCGGAGGACCCCGAGGACCCGCAGTTCGCGCTGCCCGCCGTGCTGTGTGTGGAGAACCCGCAGAACCGCTGCGGCGGGCGGGTACTGCCGCTGGAGTACCTGGCCGAGGTCCGGGCGCTGGCTCGGGCCCGCGGGGTGGCGGTCCATCTGGACGGGGCCCGCCTCTTCAACGCGGCGCTCGTCCTCGGCGTCCCCGTGCACGTCATCGCCGGATACGCGGACTCGGTGCAGTTCTGTCTGTCGAAGGGGCTGTCCGCGCCGGTCGGCTCGATGGTCGCCGGCAGCGCCGAGTTCGTCCGGTCCGTGCGCCGCATCCGCAAGATGCTGGGCGGCGGCATGCGGCAGGCCGGGGTGCTGGCCGCGGCCGGACTGGTCGCGCTACGGGAGATGACGCTGCGGCTCGGCGAGGACCACGCCACGGCGCGCCGGCTGGCCGAGGGGCTGGCCGCGCTGCCGGGGGTCGTGGTGGAGCCGGTCGAGACCAACATGGTGTTCTTCCGGATCGACGCCCCCGGCCTGACGCAGGCCCGGTTCATCGAGCAGGCCTGGGAGCAGGGCGTGCGCCTCGCCGAACTGGGCCGCGGCCGGATCCGGGCGGTCACGCACGCCGGGGTGGACGGCTCCGACGCCGACCGCGCCCTGGTGGTCTTCCGGAACATCCTGCTGCCGCAGGCCGCCGCCGCCTGAGCCTTGTTCCCGACCGACCGATTCCCCTGCCTACGAACCCTTTCCACGTCCCGTCCGCACCACTCGCTCCACACCCATCCCTGAAACAGCTCCACCACACGATCGGAGAATCGTCATGCAGCACAACTCCCAGCAGTGGCTCGTGGTCGTCAACGACGAGGAGCAGTACTCCATCTGGGCTGCCGACCGCGACATCCCGCAGGGCTGGCGCGCGGTCGGCGTCAGCGGTCCGAAGGAGGACTGCCTCGACCACATCGAGCGCACCTGGACCGACATGCGCCCGCTGAGCCTGCGCTCAGCCACCGCCGCGTAGGCCTCCGGCTGATCGGGTCACAGAAGATCACCGGCGCCTGACGGCGCCGGTGATCGGCGTGTGGTGCGTGCGCTGGACGGCGGAGGCGGAAGTCGACGCGATGGGAGTCCCCCGGTCGAACGAAACCGAGACCGAGGAAGTCGGCGCCCGACGACAACGCCGCAGATGTGCGTGCCACACCCCGCGTCCGCGACCTGATCCGCCGGCACCCCGCACCGCGGAACACGTACGTCGAGATCCGCGAGCGCGCTGACAGATGTATCAGCGGCTACGACGCCGACGGTTTCACCGTCGACGTCGTGCCGGAGAACGCGCGTTCCGGCACGTACTCGCTTCCGCGCCGGAACCTCGGTCCGGCGGAGAACCACGAGCGCGGCACGAAGACCGGATCGACGGGACGGGGATGGACACCTACCTGCTCGACGGGGCCCAACGCGCCTGGACACCTCACCGCGAACCGGCGGCGCGGCCGGGAGCGGCTGCCTGTTCGACTCGTCGCCGGAGCTCGAAGCGGCGACCGACGGGACCGGCCGGCACGTCGTCGAGGTCAAACGGGCCGACCCTGGCTACAACGTCGTCCGCACGCCGGGCTCGCCGACCGCCACCTTCCGGGCGCGGTCCTCGGGACCGACCCGGTGCATCACCGTCGCGCGCCAGCGCCGGGGTTCACGGCGCGCCTCCGCGTACAGGTGGCGGACGTGATTGAGGACCGAGAACCGGGGTTCGTCACCGCCGAGGCTCTCCGGCCGCACCAGGCCGTATGTCAGCAGCGTGAAGACGATGATGGCGGCGTCGGCCCCGGACGTCCCGACGATCGTCGCCGCCTCGGCGACCGACCAACTGAGGTGGTGGCGGGCAACGGCGGCGAGGAAGGAGACGCCGGCCGGGCTGAGCTGGCCCAGGGTACGGCGCAGCCGGACCACCAGGTCGCGTGAGGTGTCCGCGGTCATCGGCGGCGCGGTCAGGCCGAACGGGCTTCGCTCCACCTCCGCGAGCAGCTCCGGCAGGGAGCGTACGAGGGCCCAACTACCGGCGAACTCCAAGGTCCTGGGCAGTCCGTCGAGGCGCCGGCACAGTTCGGCGACGACCACGGCGTCGGAGTCGTCCAGCCGAAACAGGGGGTTGCCGGCCCGGATGCGGCTGCACAGCAGCTGTACGGATGGCACCTCTGCCAGCAGCGCCGGGTCCGTCTCGGCGCCGGAGGCGGGCACCGGCAGCGGGGCGAGGCGCAGGATCTGCTCGCCCGGAACGCCGCACGGCCCGCTCGCGGTGAGCAGGATCCGCAGCCGGGGGTGGGCGTGCATCAGCGCGACCAACTGGGCCGCGCCGGCCGCGAGTTCGGCGTCGTCCAGCACCAGCACGGTCCGCTCCTCGGGGGCGCGGTCGGCGAGTTCGCCGGCGGGGATCTCCTCGCCGCGTGCCTGCCACAGGATCCGGGTGCCGTCCGCAGCGGCCCGACGCATGCCCTCGGCGGCGAGGTGCGACTTCCCGACCCCTCCTATGCCGACGATGGACACCAGCCGTCCGCCCGGCTGTCCCAGCAGGTCGGTGAGAGCAGCCACTTCGGTTTCCCGGCCGATCAGCGGGCCCCGGACGAGCCAGGGCGTGAGGCCGCGGCCCTCATTCTCGGGATGGCCTCCAGTGCCTGGGCGGCGCCGGGCCGCGTCCAGCAGCGTCTCGCGCTGCGTATGGCCCAGCCGCAGTCCGTCCGCCAGCAGCCGGATCGTGTCCAGCCGCGGGGAGCGGACCTTGCCCTGCTCCAGGTTGCCTATGGCGCGCACGCTCACTGTGGTGAGGTCCGCGAGATGCCGCTGGGTGAGTCCGGCGCGCCTGCGGTGGCCTCTCAAAAGGGCGCCGAGGTCCGGCTGGGTTCGGATGTCGTTCATGACTCGCTCCGGTGGGCCGTTCCGAGGTACTGGTGGAACCGGTGGACGGGACGCCATCCGAGTGGGTCTCCCGGTGCCGTTCCCCGGTGTCGTTGCCGGGCATCTCCAGTGGATGCCGCGTGTCTGCCGAACGCCGGCGCGCCGTCAGCTCCAGGGGTTCGTGTCGTCCGTGGAGTTGCCGTCGGCCTGCACGGTGACCGTCCGCTGCGGGTGCACCGCGGCCTCGGCCGCCGCCGAGCCCAGGAGAGCGGCCAGCGCCGCGACGACGACGAGGACCTTCACGTGCTTCACGACCGGTGCGAAGGTGCTGTTCATGGTGGTTTCCTGTCTCTCCCCCGGCCCGCTGCCGGACTTCTGGAAGGAAAGTTAGGAGTGGCTGTAATCACGCCACTTTGACGCCGCTATCCCTCTTCGATAGCCGCTCTGACCTGCAGATTCGACGTGTCGCGACCGCCAGGCGGCCGTCCCGGGACGGCCCCGAAGGACAGTACGGTGATCTGCGCCGCGTACGTCACCTCCTGCTCCCACAGATGCCAGCACACCCGCTCCAGGCCGCGTTTCAGATAGCGGCGGTAGGTGCTGAAGGACAGCGCGAGTTCCCGGGCCACCGCCTGCTGCGTGCTGCCGCCCTTGACATACGTCGCCCAGACCGCCGCCCGCTGTCCCTTCGCCTTGGGGTCCTGATCGATGGACTCGATCGCCCGTACGACGAGCCGACGCAGATTCTCCTCCGGGTCACCGGAGCGCCGGGCGACGAACGCGGCGTGCAGCAGCGGGTTGGCGGCCAGCCGCTCGCGCTGATGCCAGACGCGCAGCATGTCGTGGACGGCCTGGTCGAAGGCCGACCGGGACAGGACGGTCGTGCGGAGCGGTCTGGATATCCCGGGTGTGCGCAGTCCGAAGAACATCCGGTCGTCGAGCAGGTCGCACCATTCGCTCATTCCCGTGGTCCCCCAGTCGTGTCCGAAGAGGGTGACTCTCTGTGCGGCGAGTTGCGGCCCACTGGGCAGGCGGCGGAAGTCCGCGTACTCCGGCAGGCAGTCGGGGCCGTCCCCGCCCCGTACGTGGAAGGTCCAGGCGAGCCGGTCCTGGACGTGCAACTCGCGGGTGACGCGGGCCAGCATGGCGGTGGTGGTGGCCGGCAGGTCGCGCGGGCGCCGACGGAGCAGGGCGAACCGCACCACGTTCACCCGCTGTCCCGGGCGCAGTTCCCGGTGTGACGCAACATGCTCGCGCACGACGGCGACCACCGGGTCGATCGCGGTCTCCGCGGCGTCCCACCGGTCGAAGGTCAACAGGCCCAGCACACCGACGACTTCGCCGGTACGTGCGCTGCGGTAGAGGAAGAAGCCGCGGGGCTGGCGGTGCAGCCAGAAGTCGACGGCGTCGACGCCCTCCGCGCCGAGGCGTTCGTGCGCGAGATCCCGTACGGCGGGCAGGTCCTCGGCTTCACAGGTGGTCTCGTACACCGCCTCGCGCCCGGGATCGGCGTACTCGTCGAGGCCGGGGTCGACGAAGCGCCGGCCACGGGTCTGGATGTGGTTGAAGGCCCTCGCGGCGCCCAGGGAGACCGGCTCGGGGCGGGTGCGGATCACGGTCTGGAGGTGCGCGCGCAGGGCCTTGTGCAGGGACAGGTAGGCGTCGGGCGCGCGCCAGCGGAGGTCGCGGTCGAGAGCTTCGGCGACCACGGGCAGCAGCCTCAGTCCGGCGCGGCCGCTGGTGGTGTAAGACAGGCGACGCAGCCAGTCGAAGACCTCGTGGACCTGTTCCGGCAGGAAGGCCCGCAGCAGTTCCTCGGTGGTCCCGGGGAGGTGGGCGCAGATCTCCAGCGCCTGCCGGTGCAGGGGCGAGGGGACCGGGCCCACCAGGTGGTCAAGGAGTTCCGCGACGACCTCGGGTGTGGGCTGCCAGTCGTCGCCGGGCGGCACGTCCCGGTCCCGTGCGGCGAGCCGCAGGGCGAGGGGATGGCCGGCGGCGAAGGCGAGCCGCGCGCTGCGGGCGGTGATCCGGCCGGGTGCGGCGTCCTGGAGGAGCCGCCCCGACTCGCCGCGGGACAGGCGGTCCAGGCGTGCGACGCCCAGGGTGTCGGCCCAGGCCGGGTCGGTGCGCCAGCGGAGGCCGGGCGGTTCGCGGCCGGCGAGCACGACCAGCGAGCCCGGTGGCAGGCCCGTGAGAAAGCGGTCCCTGAACCAGTCCTCCAGCGGGCCGAGCCGGTCGGCACCGTCCACGAGGAGCACCGGCCGCCCGGTGCGGGGGACGTCCGCGGCAGGCGCGAAGGCGTCCTCGGTGGGTTCGGTGCGTGCCGCGTCCACCTCGACGACGTCCCGTCCGCGCCGCCGGGCCTCAACGGCGAACCGGCGCAGGAGTTGGGTCTTGCCGATGCCGCTGGGCCCGTGCAGCGCCAGCACGGGGACTGTCTCCGGCGGTCGATCCAACTCCGCGCGGAACAGGGCCAGTTCGTTCTCCCGGCCAACGAAGCCGCGCAGGAACGTCGCTTCCCGGTCTCGGACGGGGGCGTCGGTGGCAGGCCGCCGCGGCGCCGGAGCGCTGTGCGGGTTCATGTGGGGACTGGTACCTCTGCTCGACACGTGCACGACTGCGGTGACGGCGTCACCGGTCCCCGGCGATGCTGTCACCGGTCACCCGGGCGAGCAGTCCGGCGGCACGTTCCTCTTCTTCGGCCATGCCGAGCCGGTCGAAGACCTCCAGGGCGTCGGTGAGCAGTCCGCCGGCCTTCACGGTGTCGTCACCGCGCAGGCACAGGTCTGCGAGGTCGACGCGGACGGAGGCGGCACCGGCCTGGTCGAGGATGCCCTCGCGCACCGACAGGGCGCGGGCGAAGTAGGAGCCCGCCTCGGTGAGTTCGTCCAGGCGGGCGTGGACCCGGCCGAGGTCGTGGAGGAGGTACCCCTCGCCGATCACGTCGCCGTCGTCCCGGACCATGCCGAGAGCCTCGGCCAGTACCTTGCGGGCGTCGTCGAGCTGCCCGCGGTACAGATGCACCTGACCCGCGCGCTGGAGCACCCGGGCCTGCCCGCCGAGATAGCCGAGACCGCGCCAGATCTCCAGCGCCTCGTCGAGCTCGGCCTCCACCCGGCGGACGTCGCCACGCCGCAGCAGGATGACCGCGCGCTGGACGAGGACGGAGGCGCGAGCCCAGGGGTCGCCGACGCCGAAGTCCCGTTCGGCCTCCTCGAACAGCTCCATCGCGGCGGTCTCGTGACCCGCGAGCCGTTCCAGGAGTCCGAGGTCACGGTGGCACAGCCCGAGCCCCTTGCTGTGGCCTAGGTCCTCGAAAAGGCCGACAGCGGCGGTCAACGCCCGGCGGGCCTCGGGCAGGTTGCGGCGGTTGAGGTGAAGCGATCCCAGGGAGGCCAGCAGCGCGGCCTGGCCGAGCAGGTTGCCGCTGCGGCGTACCGCGGTCAGTGCCTTGCGATGGGTGCGGGCCCAGTGATCGAGATAGCCGCGAGCCTCGTAGAACGGGGCGAGGTTGACAGCGAGTTCCCAGGCGTACCCGTCCTCGCCCTCCTGGGCGAGACTCTCCACAGTCAGGCTGAGGTTCTCGAGTTCGGTGTCGAGCCATTCCAGGGGGCGGCCGAGGATGGCCCTGACGTGGTCGGCGGGCGGGTTCCAGCGGTCGGCCGGTCCACTCATGTACTCGGTGCCGAGGACACGCTGCTGGGCCTCGGCGACCAGGGCGAGCCAGGCGCCACCGACCCGGCGGATCGCGGCCCGCCGTTCGGTCTCGTCCGACTCGGCGCCCAGCCGGTCCCGGGCGAACAGCCGGATGATGTCGTGGAATCCGTAGCGCAGCTCCCCGGTGACGTCGACCCCGGTGACGTCGAGCATCTGCACGTCGACCAGCGGTTCCATGAGGTCGGACGGGTACGGGTAGGCGCCCGGGGCGTCGAGCAGGGCGCCGCCGATCCAGCTGGGGAACGTGGACCCCCTGGTGAGACTGAGCAGACGCAGCAGCGTGCGGTCGTTGCCGGCCAGTCCGTCATAGGTGAGGGAGAGACTGGCCCGTACGGTCATCTCACCGTGGGTCAGTTCGTCGAGACGGCGGCGTTCGTCGGCGAGGCGCTGCACCATCGAGGCGAGCGGCCAGTGGGGTCGGGCGGCCAGCCGGGCGGCGACGATGCGCAGCGCGAGCGGCAGCCCTCCGACGGTGGCGGCCAGTGCCTTGGCGGCCTCCAGTTCGCCACTGACACGGTCGGCGCCGACAACGTTGCCGATGAGTTCCAGTGACGTCTGCTCGTCGAGAATACCCAGAGTGATCTGATGAGCCCCGGGGAGGGCTGTCAGACGTGTCCGGCTGGTGACGAGCACCCCGCAGGAGCGTCCGCCGGGCAGCAGCGGGAAGATCTGCTCCTCGCCGACGGCGTCGTCGAGGACGACCAGGATGCGCCGGGCGGCGAGCATGCTGCGGTAGACCTCTCCCCGCTCCTCCAGAGAATCCGGGATGGCGGGCCCCGGCAGGCCCAGGGCACGCAGGAACCGGCCGAGGACCTCACGGGGATCGACGGGATCCGCGCGGCCGCCGCGCAACTGGCAGTAGAGCTGGCCGTCGGGGAAATGGGACTCGGCGAGGCGGTGGGCGACCCGGGCGGCGAAGGTGCTCTTGCCGATGCCGGAGAAGCCGGTGACCACGACGATGCCCGTGGCCCGGTCCGGCGAGGTGTTCGTGAGGACAGCCTCCGCCCGGGCGACGAGATTCCGGTGACCCACGAAGTCAGCGGTGTCGACCGGGAGTTGGCGGGGGACGGCGGCGCGGTCGTCCTCGACGGAGGCCGGGTCCGGGCCGGCGCCGGGCGTGCCCATCGCCCGCCCGGCAGCGCGCAGTTCGGTGCCGGACAGGTGCTCCAACCGCAGGGACGCGTCCTCGGTCAGGACGGCCTGCTCGAGCCGGCGCAGCTCCTCGCCCGGCTGAAGGCCCAGTTCGTCCATGAGCAGGGTGCGGCCCTGTCGGTAGATCTCCAGGGCCTCGGCCTGCCGGCCCGAGCGGTACAGGGCCAGCATCAACTGCCCGCGAAAACGCTCCCGCAAGGGGTTCTCGCCCACCAACCGGGCTGTTTCGGCGGTCAGTTGGTGATGGCGACCGAGCGCGAGCTCCAACTCGATGAACGACTCGGTGGCCGCGAGGCGTTCCTCGTCGATGTGCTCGGCGACCCGCGCGAGCTCGTCGCTGGGGATGCCGTTCAAGCAGGGGCCGCGCCACAGGCCGACCGCTACGCGCAGCAGGGCTGCGGCCTCGGCGGTCCGCCCCTCGCCGCCGAGCGCGGTGGCCTCGGCGACCGTGCGCCGGAAGACGTTCAGGTCGAGCGCCGCGTCATTGATCTGGAGCACATAGCCGGGAGGACGAGTCTCGATGGCGGCCCCTCCGGCGGCCGCCGCAAGGGTCCTGCGTATTCGCGACACACAGATCTGCACCTGGGTGCGGGCGGTCTCCGGCGGGTCCTCGGCCCACAGCAGCCGGATGAGATGGTCGCAGTTCTGAAGTCTTCCGCTCTCCAGGAGCAGGGCGGCCAGGACGACCTGCTGCCTGCCCGCGGTGACCGACACGGCGCCCTGGTCGCTGAACACTTTCAGCTCGCCCAACACTTGAAAGGTGAACCCCACTGCCTGGTTGCGCGATTCAAGGTGCACTCCGGCCATGAATCCTCCCGTCACACAGCAGGCCACAGCGCCTGACCACCAAGTCTAGGGCCCAGACACGGCTGCCTGCCGCCCTGAGCAATAGCTGAACAGCGCTGACCAGACGGTGAACCAGGGCGCCAGTTACGACCGGGACATGACATGCCAGTCGCCGTCTGGGAGCACTCGGACCTTCCGCGTGGTCGGCGGTGAACAGGATCCGAGCAACGGGTGACCAAGTCACGGGGGCGCGCTGCGGGATACCGCGGTGATAGCGGCGGGTTAACGGGCCGTCGGACGATCGCCCGGTGGGAGCCGCCGGCGTCGCCGCGCCCGTCCACCGAGAGTGAGAGGTCGGTCATCCATTCATGAACAGCGACAAGCCCCGTATGTCCCCAGCCAGTTCGAAAGTGACGGCAGCCTGCGTGAGGCATGCGCTGCTCACCTACCACTACTTGGACATCGGGGACATCGACGGGTACGCCTCCCTGACGGAGCAGGACGTGACGCTGGACCACCCCGGAGCCTCGCCGCACCGGGGCCGCGACGCGGTGCTCAGCGCCCACGCGGCGCAGGCGACGCTGCTCAGGCGGCACGAGCTGGACACCGTCATCGCCGACGAGGGGCGGGTGGTAGTGCTCGGCCGGGTGCTGCACCGGGTACCGGAGGGGGGCAGCCCGACGTCCTACGGCGTGGACTTCGCGGACGTGTTCGCCCTGTCCGGGCAGACCCTGGTCCGGGAGTGCCGCCGCTATTACTACACCGCCCCGCCCGGCGGACTGCCGCCTCGTCCGGAGACGTCCGCCGCGAAGTGAGTCGCCGCTGACGTGGAGCACGGAACTGCCGGAAACCCGACGTCGATTTCCCGTCGGGGCTCGCGATTCGGCAGCTTTTCCGGGGACGTCACCGCTGTTTTCCGGGAACTATCGCCGGGCGCCGGAATTTCTCCAGCGGGATGTAACCGATCCGGGCGGCGACAGGGCAGCGGAATCGCCCGGCGCCCGGGACCGGACCGTGGAGGAGTCCGCAGTACAGCGGAGGACTCCCCATGCCCGCAACGCGGACCGTCCGCTCGCCCTGCTCGGACTCGTTCGGCACTGGGGTCTGTCACGTGACTCCGGGGCCGAGTCCTCGGGACCGAAATACAGGGACCGAATATTCGGGGCCGGTAATTCGGTACCGGCATCCCGTGACCGGACGACCGTGACCGCGTACATGTGACTTGGGAGCTGCATCCGAAGAGCGCAGAATTCTTGCCAGCGTCCGGCTTAACCGAGCAAAGGATTCTCTTCGTGATAGCTCGCACATCGAATTTGTGGATTACCTGATGCGCGCCATGGAAACCGCTCCGGCGGCTGTTTCGCCGGTCAGGGCACCGTCTTCGGTCGACGTTCTCGAAAAGCTGGACACGTGGGCCGCCGCCGGCAAGCCGGCCCTTTTCCCTTACGCCGAGCTGCTCCAGCACCTGCGATCGGTGGGCAAGCACTTCTTGACGGCCGTACTGCTCAACCGGCTCGCCGCGATCCGCGACGGTCTGCCCGGAGCACCCACCACCGGGTTCACGGCCCGACAGCCCGCTGTTCCCGTCTCCCGTACGGATGACGTGCTCTTCCTGCGCGCGTTCCTCGACACGGTCCTCGACAAGCACGACGACCGCTACGACTACACGAGTTACACCGCGCTGCGCCTGCTGTCCCACCCGGCACCGGACGACTGGCGGGCGGCGCTGCGCTCGCGCGACGAGCTGCTGCTGCTCCTGCTCGCCGACCTGGTCCGCTTCGAGCAGCGGGCGCTGACCGGCACGCCGGCCGACCCGCACGACATGCCACCCTCGCCCGAACTGGTCGGCAAGCGCGCCCGGTTGGCCGTGCGGGTGATGGAGGCCGCGGCTCTGCGGGTGCTGCCCGCCGGGACAGTGGACCCCGCGGCGGTCATCGCGGTACCCGGGCGGACTCCTGCCGGCTTCCTCGCCGCGGAGATCCTGCGTGCGGCCACCGCGGAGCAGGAACTGACCCTGTCGGCGAGCGTGCAGCCCGTGTACGTGCTGCACGACGAGTACCTGTTCCTGCGCACCCTGCAGTCCTTCGAAACCACGTTCGGTTTCATGTCGACCGCTCTGGCCACGGCCGTACGACGGATGGACGCGGATCGGGCGCAGGAGGCGGCGCACCTCGTCGGCACGGTGGCGGACGTACTGAGGGAGTCCCTGCCTCTGTTCTCCCTGCTGGCGACCATGCGGCCCGAAGCCTTCCAGACCTTCCGGGAGTTCACCGAAGGGGCCAGCGCCATCCAGTCCGCCGGGTACAAGACCTTCGAGTCCCTGTGTTCCACGCCCGCTCTCGCGCGGCTCGACTCGTCCGCCTACACCTCCGTACCCGGCGTACGCGCCCGGGTACTGGACGGCCAGGCCACCGTCCAAGGCACCTGGCACGACCTGATCGCCGACCGGCGGATGGACCCCGCGGACGACGACGCCCTCCGGGCGGCCGCCGACCGGCTGGAATCGGTCCACCAGCGCTGGAAGCAGACCCACTACCGGATGGCGGTCCGCATGATCGGCGAACGCTCCGGAACCGGCTACACCCAGGGCGTCCCCTACCTCGCGGCGGTCCTGGACAACCGGCTCTTCCCGGCCTCGCACCAACAGAGCGCCCTCGTCGGCTGACCGGTCTGCTCCCCCACCACGCGCCTGGAGGCGTCCACCACGATGAGCAAGCGCACACAGAACGGCAGACCGGGCACCGCCCACCGGGTGATGAACCCGGACGAGAGCAACCGTCTGTTCCTGTACGAGTACGACCGGGGCAGCAACTACGAGGAGGACACCCGACTCACCATCGCGCTGTCCGCGCTGCTGCCGGAGGACAGCCTGGTCCATCCGGATCAGCGGCTGTTCCAGACCGTGCATCTGATCACCGAGTACGCGTGGTGCGAGATGCACTTCGAGATGCGTCGCGCCGCCGCGAAACTGCGCGAGCGTGACTATCTCCTCGCGGCCCAACTGCTGCAGCGGGCCGCGGCGATGGGTGAACTGCCCGTGCGGGCGGTGCAGTTGCTCATGGACTTCCTGCCGCAAGAGAGCCTTTTGCGGCTGCGCGAGACGTTCCCGGAGAACACCACCGGCCTCGACTCGCCCGGCGCCCGCAACCTGCGCCGCGCCGCCCTCGCACTGTGGCAGGAGATGGAGGACGCCCTCACCCGCGAAGGGCTCACCGCCCGAGGACTTGTCCAGGCCCAGGGCCGCGATGTCCCGCCCGGCCGGGACGACCGAGCCCCTGATCTCGCGCTCGTACGCCAGGCGCTGCTCCAGCTCGATGGGGCCGTCGGCACCTGGAAGCACATTCATCTCCGGATGGTCTGGTCCCAGCTCGGCGGCCACCCCGAGACCGCCTCACAGGCCGGCCCCGACACCCGCGAGGACCTGCCCAAGAGCCTGCGCGGCCAGTCCACTTCGGGCGTACGCGCCATGGCGGACCGCAGTCTCTTCCCCCGGCTGTGGGACTCCGTCGACGAGACGTACCGGGTGTTCGTGCCCGACGGGCGGACACCTGCCTGAGCGCGTGAGCATCCCTGCCCGCGCGGCCCACGACCCGGCGAAGAACGAAAGGACACGACTGCTGTGACGGCGACCGAATCCGCGACACACGACACCAGCGAACTCACCGCACTGGTGCACCGGGCCTGGGCCGAAGCCCTTGGCCACGAAGAGTTCACCGACGAGGACAACTTCTTCCGGCTCGGCGGCCACTCTCTGGGTGCCCTCCAGGTGGTCAGGGACCTCAGTACGGCGCTGGACCGGCGGATCCCGGTGCGGGTGTTCTTCCGCAGCCCCACCGTGCGCGGACTCGCCGACGTGCTCGCGGCCGACACTTCGAAGGACCAGACGTGAACGGCGCCCTCAGCGGTTTTCCGGTCTCGGCCGCGCAGACGGAGATCTGGCTCGCGGACCGCTGCGAACCGGAGTCGGGCCGCTACAACGTGCCGGTGGCACTGGAGTTCCTCGGCGACATCGACCTCGTCGCCCTGCGGTCGGCTCTGGACGGCCTCCTGGGCCGGCACCCCGTACTGGCCGGCCGTGTCGACTCCGAGGACGGGGACCTGCGGTTCCATCCCGAGCCGTCCGCGCCGATCCCGCTCGGCGTCACGAAGCTGTCCGGTTCCTGCCGTTCCGCTGCGGCCCGCGCGGAGGCCCTCCGGGCGGCGCAGCGCCCGCTCGACCCGGGCAGCGCGCCCCTGATCCGAGCCGACCTGCTGCGCCACGACGACGGCGCGCTCCTCGTACTGACGGTGCATCACATGGTCGCCGACGGACGCACCATGGACGTCCTGGCGGCCGGTCTCCTCGACACGTATCGAGCCCACGCCGACGGGACCGCTCCGGCCGGGACGCCCCTGGCCGACGGTCCCTCACCGACGGCCGACGATCCCGGTGTCGAGGTTCTCGACGACCGTGCCCCCTACTGGCGGGAGCTGCTCGTCGGCGAGCCGGTCACGCTCGGTCCGCTGCCCGATCTCGTACGCCCCGAAGACCGGCTGCGGGGAGCGGCGGCCTGGGCCGAGCGCACACTGCCCGCCGAACGGCTCGCCGCCGTACGGGAGATCGCCGTCCGCGCATCGGTCTCACCGGCCACCGTGCTGCTCTCCGCATGGAGCCTGCTGCTGCACGCCTGGTCCGCGGAGAACGACGGCGTTCTCGGGATGCCGTTCGCCGGACGCCACGTACCCGGCACCGAGGACGCGGTCGGCCTGTTCACCAGGGTGCTGCCGGTCCGCACCCGGCTGCTGCCCGACGACGAATTCGGCCTGCACGCACAGAAGTTGGGTGAGCAGCTACTCGACTCCATGGAGGCGCTCGCGGTGAGCGGGCCGCCCACTCCGGCTCAGGCACCCGCGTACCGTGCCGTGTTCCTGCACCAGCCGCGCTCGGACGCGGCACAGGAAGTGCCGGGCGCGACCGTGCGGGTGCTGCCCCTGGACACGGCGTCCGCCAAGTACGACCTCGCCCTCGCCGTCCAGGAGTACCCCGACCGGCTCGTACTGCGGATCGACTACGACGCCGGTCTGTACACCGCGGTCACAGCGGATCTCCTGGTCCGTCAGCTGGACGCACTGCTCACCGACGCCGACCGGCCCGGCGCCCGGTGTGGCGAGCTGCTAGCCGCACTGACGCCGACGACCGCCGGCGACGGAGCAGCCGAGGCGGAGAGCGCGGCCCCCGCCTTCGCGAGCGTGCCCGAGCTGGTCCTGCGCGAAGCCCGCCGCGCTCCCGACTCCATCGCCGTCGTGCACGGTGAGCACACCCTCACCTACCGCGCGCTGGTCGAGGACGCGGCCCGTGCCGCCCACTGGCTTCGCGACGAAGCCGGTGTGGAGGACGGGGACCTGGTCGCGCTGCTGCTGCGTCCCGGCGCGCACACCGTGACAGCGATGCTCGCCGTCGCCATGGCGGGAGCCGCCTATCTGCCGCTCGACCCCGAACAGCCGCGGGCCCGGCTGGAGTTGGTCCTGGGGGATGCCCGTCCCCGCCTCGTCATCGCCGAGTCCGCGGCGGCCGGTGCGACGCCGGACGGCCCGGCGGTACACAGCATGCGGGACATCTCCACGGCCGCCGCGGAGCTGCCCGTCGATCCGCCCGCCGTGGCCTTCACCGCGGACAGTGTGCTCAACGTCCTGTACACCTCCGGCTCCACCGGCCGCCCCAAGGGAGTCCTGCTGCACCACGGCGGCGTGACCCGCCTGATGCACCAGCCGGACTTCCTGCCGCTCGGCCCCGACGACACCGTCTCCCACCTCTCCCCGCTGAACTTCGACGGCGCCACGTACGAGATCTGGGGCGCCCTCACCCATGGAGCCCGGCTCGCCGTCCTGGACAAGGCACTCGTCCTCGACCCGCCGGCCCTGCGCACCGCCGTCCGTGAACTGGGCGTGACCACAATGCTGGTCACCACCCCGCTCCTCAACCGCATCATCGAGGACGCCCCCGACCTGCTGCAGACCCTGCGTCGGGTGTACTTCGGCGGCGAGCTCGTGTCGGTGCCCCATCTACGCAAGGCGCTGCGCTGGGCCCGCCCCGGCACGCTGCTGCACAGCTACGGCCCCACGGAGAACTCGTTCACCTCCACCTGGTGCGCCATCGAGGAGGTGCCGGAGGGTGCCCGCACCCTCCCCATCGGTGATGCCGTCCCCGGCACCCACGTCCACATCGTCTTCGAGGGCACGCTGGTGCCCGCCCCGCCGTACATGCCGGGCGAGTTGGTCCTGGGCGGGTCCGGTGTCGCACTCGGCTACCTCGGAGATCCGGCGCTCACCGAAGCGCGGTTCTGCGCCGACCCCTTCGGCACCGGGACCGGCGGCAGGCTCTACCGCACCGGCGACCGGGTGCGGCGCACCGCCGACGGTCAACTGGAGTTCATCGGGCGGCAGGACAACCAGATCAAGATCAGGAGCCAGCGGGTCGAGCTGGGCGAGGTCGAATCGGTGCTGCGCGCGCACCCTGACGTCACGGCCGCTTTCGTCACCAGCCGCCGCAACGACCGCGACGAGAAGGAGATCGTCGGCTACGCCGTGCTCGCGCGGCCCGGCAGCCACCCGGAGGTGATGCGCCACCTGAGGGCGAGCCTGCCCGCCTTCGCCGTCCCGACCCACCTCCTGTCCCTGGACGAACTCCCGCTCACCCCCAACGGGAAGATCGACCGGGCCCGCCTGCCGCAGCCCGGGAACACCTCCGCACCGGCCCCGGCGGAACCCCTGCCCGCCGCACCCGTATCCGCGACGCCCGCGGTCGGCCTGCACACGGTGGTGCACGACGTGTGGGGCGAGATCCTCGGTGGACGGGCCTTCGGCCCCGACGACAACTTCTTCGACGTGGGCGGACATTCACTGCTGCTCGTCCGGCTCCAGGCCGCGCTGCGCCGGGCCACCGGTACCCGCCTCTCCATCGGCGATCTGCTGCGGCACACCACGGTCCGCGCCCAGACCCGGCTGCTCGGCGGCGACGAGGCCGGCGCCCGGCCCGCCCCCGCTTCGCCCGACTCTGTCCGACCCGGCGCCGTGAGCCGGTCCGCCGCGAGATCCACGGCCCGGCCGACACGGGGAGGCGACGACGCGATCGCCGTCGTCGGCATGGCCGCCCGTTTCGCCGGCGCGTCCGACCTGACCGCCTTCTGGGACAACCTGCGTCAGGACCGCGACAGCTTCGCCGAGGGCCCCGGCCCAGTCGTCACAGAACTGCCGGACGGACAGCGGCGGGTGGCGCGGTGGGGCATGTGCGCCGAAGGCTCGCACTACGACGCCGACTTCCTCGGCTTCAGCGAGGACGACCTCAGCAACGGCGACCCCCAGCAGGGTGTGCTGCACGAAGCGCTGTGGTCCGCTGTGGAGGACGCCTCCCTCCGGCTCTCCGAGATCGCTTCCCGCACCAGCCTCTACGCCGGCTGCGCCAAGGTCGTCGACACCGACCCCGAGGCCCGCGTCGACGACGTCGTCAACGCGGACCCCACGTTCGTCGCCTCCCGCTTCGCCTACCTCCACGACCTGTGGGGCGAGGCCCTCATGCTCGACACCGCCTGCTCCACCGGCCTGTACGCGGTCCACCTGGCCTGCCGCAGCCTGCTCACCCACAGCAGCGACTACGCCCTCGCCGGCGCGGTCTCCCTCGACCCGGCCTTCGACGGCAGCTACCGCTACCGCCCCGGCTTCCTCTACGCGAACGACGGCGTGTGCCGCCCCTTCGACCAGAAGGCGTCCGGCACGGTCGGCGGCTTCGGCGCCGGAGCGGTCCTGCTGCGCCGCCTGGCCGACGCCGAGCGGGACGGCGACCCCGTGTACGCCGTCATCCGCGGCAGTGCCGTCAACAACGACGGCAAGGCCCGCATCGGCTATTCGGCACCCGGCGTCGAGGGCCAGGCCCGCGTCATCCGCGACGCGCTCGCCGCCGCGGGTGTCAGCGGCGCCGACGTCGGCTTCGTGGAGGCGCACGGCACCGGCACCCGGCTCGGCGACGCCATCGAGGCGACCGCCCTGACCGACGCCCTCGGGCCGGACGGACCGCCCGTGGCCGTCGGCTCCGTCAAGGCGTCGATCGGGCACTGCAACACCGCGGCAGGCATCGCCGGCTTCATCAAGGCCGTGCTCGCCGTGCACCACGGCCGGCTCCCGGGCACCCCGAACGTCGGCGACCCCATCGACGAACTGAGCGGCCCCGCCTCGCGATTGACCCTCCTGAGCGAGGGCCGTCCCTGGGCCGAGGAGGCCGGCAGACCACGCACGGCAGGCGTCAGCTCCTTCGGCGTGGGCGGCACCAACGCACACATCGTGGTGCAGCAGACGGCCGTCCCGTCGCCCACCCGCTTCCCCCGGCCGAAAGGGATGTGACCCACGGTGACCGCACCGAAGAACCTTCCGCGCGTCCTGGCACTGTCCGCCCGTGACGCCGAGGCACTGGCCGAACTGCGCGAGAACCTCGCCGCATGGCTGGAGTTCACGCCGGACGCCGATCTGGACGACGTCGCCCTGACCCTGGCGACCGGCCGGGAACGCTTCGCCTGCCGGGATGCCGTGGTCGGCACGTCACCCGCCGAACTCGCGCTCCTGCTACGGGAGAAGAAGGCGGCCGAGCCCTCCCCCGCACGCGCTCCGGGCGACGGCCCCCTGCTCCTGCTCGACGGAACACCCCTCACAGGTGACCCCGTCGATCTCCCCGAGGTCACCGAGGCCCTGCGCCTGGCGACCGAGCACGGCGACACGGACACCGCACGGACCATCGCCGTGCAGTACGGGCTGGCACAGTGGCTGCGCGCCCGCCTCGTCATCCCCCGAGCCGTGCACGGCACCGGGATCGGAGCCATCGCCGCAGCCGCCTTCCGCGAGAAACACTCCCTCGCCGACGCCCTGCGCACGGCCGCCGGCCTCCCCGAGACCGCCGAAACCGAGTCCGCCCCGTTCACCGTGGACGCCGACGCACCGGCCGGTACGGACGCCGTACCCGCCGTACCGATGGTGCGGATCGGAGCATCGGGTCCGCTCGGCCTCGACCCCGCCGACCCCGATTCGCCCGCGCACCTGCTCGCCCAGTTGTGGTGCCTCGGCTACGACGTCGACACCACCCTCGGCCGGCCCGGCAGCCGCGTTCGCCTGCCCGGGCACCCCTTCCGCCGCCGCGGACCCGGTGAACCCGCGACCGTCGGCGCCGCGCCGTACCGGTCGCTGACGCCGTACGAACAGCGCTGGCTGTTCTACGACTTGGTGCGGCACGGCTCTTCAGGGGACCACAACGCGGCGGTGGCCGACGTCCGAGGAGGTGAGCCGCCGGCGCCCGAGGTTCTGCGGGAGGCGTTCGCCGAACTCCAGCGCCGGCACCCGACCCTGCGCACCGTGTTCAGCGAACCCGGCGGCCGCTGGCAGGCCCGCGTCCTGCCCGACGCCACCGCCTGGCCCGTCCGCATCGCCGACGATCCGGACGGCGGCCCCGAGGAGCTGCGCGAGGCGGTGCTCGACGCGGCCCGGCAGCCGATGCGGCTGCGCGACGAGCCCCTGGTGCGCTGTTGCCTGCGCGGCGGGCCCGCGCACTGGGCGCTGGCCCTGGCCGTCTACGAACCGCTCACCACCACGGCCGACCCGCGGTCGCTTCTCGACGAACTCACCGCTCTTCTCGGCGCCGTCACCCGGCCACCGCAAACCCAACCCGCCTGACCTCACCCCGAACCCGCCCGCATCCACGGCAGATCGGATCACGATGACACTCCTGCACACCCCACCCAGCGCCCTGCCCGCCGACTGGTACGGCACCGCTCCCGCCCCGATCGGAGTCGACCAGGCGTTCAACGGCTATGTCGCCGCGACCGTCGTCCACACCCTGGACCGGCTCGGCGTCCTGGACCGACTGGCCGAGCAACAGACCCTGGACGTACCGGAGTTCATCCGCTCGGCCGGGCCCGCGGTGCGCGAGCGCGTCGTCCGCGAGGTACTGCGGGCCGCCGCCGTGTGCGGCTGGCTGCGCCTGGCGGACGACGGCGAGGCTGCGCCGCCGACCGCCCAGGTGAAGTAGCCGCGCATCCGGACGGTCTCGCGTCCCGCGTCGGTGAGGACCGCGGTGTCGCCGTCGTCCGCCAGGCGCAGTCAGCCGCACACGGCGGCGACACCGCGGTCCTCACCGACGCGGGACGCGAGACCGTCCGGATGCGCGGCTACTTCACCTGGGCGGTCGGCGGATACAGCGGCCTCTTCTCCGGCGCGGCCCAACTGGCCACCGGCGAGGCCACGTTCGGAGTCGACCTGCTGCGCGACGAGGCGATGGTCGCCCTCGGCTCGGGGCAGAACGACCGCTCCTTCATGGCCGGCACTCTCGACGACGTCCTGCGAGGCGTCGACTTCCACACCATCGCCGACCTCGGCAGCGGTATCTCGGCCCGGGTCAGCCGGGTCGTCGGCGGCCGCCCCGGCACCCGCGGCCTGGGCCTGGACATCAGCGGACCGGCCACCGAGCTCGGCCAACGCACCATCGCCGACGCGGGACTTGAGGATCGGGTCAGGGCGGTCCAGGCCGATGTCCTCGACGTCTGCCACCGGGACGCCCATCGCGACGCCATCGCCGAGGTGGACACGGTGATGAGCTTCTTCCTGCTGCACGACCTGCTCGCCGACCCCAAGACCCGGCCCGAGCTGTTCACCCGGCTGCGCGAGGCGTTCCCGGCCGCCCGCACCTTCGTACTCGCCGACACGATGCTCCGCCCCGGTGCCGAGGACTCCGCCACCCTGCCGGTGTTCTCCCTCGGCTACGAACTCGCGCACGCGCTGATGGGCGTTCCGCTGCACACCAAGGAGACGTACGAGGAGCTGTTCGCGGCGGCCGACCTGCACCCCGTGCGCACGGTCGCGTTCGGCACCCCGCACTCGTGGCTGTACGTGCTGGAGGCCCGATGAGCGCCAACCCGTTCGCGGTGGTGCGGGAGTTCTCCCCCCGCACCCGGGCGGTGCTCGCCGTCAACGCGGTCAACTCCTTCGGCGGCGGCCTGGTTCTGCCGTTCCTGTGGATCTATCTGAGCCAGGTCCGCGGTCTCGCGTCCTGGGTCCCCGCCGCCACCCTCGCCGTGCAGGCGGCGACCGCGGTGGCCGGCGGCCTCGTCTGGGGAGCCGTGCTCGACCGCGTCGCGCCCCGGCCGGTCGTCACGCTGGTCATGGGCGTGGCCGGAGTGGGCACCGCCCTGTATGCGGTCGCCACGACGGCACCGCTGGCGCTGACCGCGGCGGTCGTCTACGGCCTCGGCATCAGCGGCGTGGGCACCGTCATGCGCTACCTGTACGCAGGTGCCGCCACAGCCCGCGAGCGCGGCCTCGCCTTCTCCGCCGACTACGCGGTGTTCAACGCGATGACCGGCCTGGGCGTTCTCGTCGGCGGTGTGGCCGCAGCCTCGGGGCCCGGATCGCGCGCGGCCCGGTTCATGGCCCTGTACGTCGCCGACGGCGCCACCTTCCTGATGGCGGGCGCCGCCTTCCTCCTGCTGCTGCCCCGCATCGAGCGCAGCGGCGGGGCCAAGAAGGCGGCAGAGGGCTCGGTAGGGTACCGGGAGGTGCTGGGCCAGCGCTCCCTCGCGGTGCTGCTGGCCACCCTCACGCTGTGCTCGCTGGTGTCGTACGGGCAGCTCAGGAGCGGCCTGCCCGGCTATCTCACGGCCGGCGGGGCGGTCGGCGCCGAGGGGCTCTCGGGCACGTTCGCCGTGAACATCGTGGTCGCCGTTCTCACCCAAGTCCTGCTCGGCGAGCGGGTGCAGCGGGTACGGCGCAGCACCGTGCTCGGCGTGACCGGCGTCCTCTGGGCGGCGGCCTGGGCCCTCGTGCTGGTCGCCGGACGCCAGCACGGAACCGCGGCGACCGTACTGGCCATGGCCGGTGTCCTGCTGTTGTCGGTGGGCGAGGCGCTGGTCTTCCCCGTCGTCACCGCGCTGTTGAACGACCTCGCCGACGAGCGCGCCCGCGGCCGGGTCAACGCCATGCTGTCGGTCGCCGTCTCCACCGGCTCGGTGGCGGGCCCGCTGCTCGCCGGACTCGCTCTGCCCTTCGCCCACGGGCTGCCGCTGGTCGTCCTGCTGGTCGCCGCCAGTGCGGCCGTGGCCGTGGTGGGACCGGCCCTGCGCCGCGTCCTGCCGAAGGCCGCCGACCTGCCGGACCCGGAACCAGAACCGGAGGAGAGCGGTGCCGACGCCGGGACCGCGCTCGACTCCGCCGCCGTGGCCGCGACCCCATGACCACCGACCACCGGAACCAGGAGGTATCCGTCATGCGGCACTGGCCGTTGAGCGACATCACCGTGCGCACCCCCCTCGTCGAACTTCGCTGGCCCACCCCGCAGGACCTGGACGCGCTCGCCGAGCTGGGCGCCACGGGCGTGCACAGGCCGGGCTTCATGCCCTTCTTCTCGCAGTGGACGGACGGCGATCCGGCCACCGTCGCCCGCCGCGTCCTGCAACGCCACTGGAACGCCATGGCCAACTGGAGTCCCGCGGACTGGACTCTGTACCTGGTGGTGGTGCACGACGGCGAGGTCGTCGGCTCCCAGTCGCTCGGCGCACGGGACTTCGCGGCGACCCGCGAGGTGCTCCTCACCTCCTGGCTCGGCCTGCGTCACCAGGGACTCGGCCTCGGCGGCCACGCCCGCGCCGCGTCCCTGGAGCTCGCCTTCGCCGGGCTGGGCGCGCAGGACGCCTTCTCCGTCGTACGGCGTGGCAATGAGGGCTCGCAGGCCGTGTGCCGGAAGTTCGGCTTCACCCAGGACGGCGCGCAGGTCAACGCCGTACGCGGCGAGCGGGTCGTCAGCGATCGCTACCGGCTCGACCGGGACACCTGGCTGACGAAGCGTCAGATTTCGGCAGAAATAGGAGGGTTGACGCCGGTGCTCGCCATGTTCGGCGCCGCGGACGCACCCGGGGACCAGGACACACCCGCGAGCCCGGCGCCAACTGCCGCGCCCGCCCTGGCATCCGTCCTCTCCGGCGTGCGCTTCGCGGCCGACCCCGACCACATCGACGTCTGAGGAACCCGGTATGCCTCGCCCCGTGATCGCCGTCGTCTACGACTTCGGTTCCGTCGCGCCCTCGGACATCGTGGACCGGCTGGAACCGCTCGGAGACGTCGTCCTCGCCGTGTGCCGCTCGGCCCACACCGAGCAACTCGCCCCGCTGCTCCAGGATTTGACAGCCGTGGTCCCGGTCGCCGGGGACCACCCGGCCGATCTCGACGAGGCCGCGGCACGGCTGCGCGCGCACCGTCCGGCCGCCGTGCTCACCTACAGCGAGCGCAGGCTGGCCGTGACGGCGGAACTCGCGGCGCGGCTCGGGCTGCCGTATCACGACGCGGCGACCGTACGGCTGCTGACGGACAAGTACGAGCAGCGGCGCAGGCTGCGCGAGCGGGGCGTGGACCCGGTCCGCACGGCGCTGTTGCGCACCCCCGGGGACTGGGTGCCCGCGCTCGCCGCGGTCGGTCTCCCGGCCGTCCTCAAGCCGGCGCGCGGCGAGGGCAGCCGCAACACCCACCTGGTGCGCGACGCGGCCACCGGCTCCGCGCTCGCCGAGCGTCTGCTGGCGGGCCCCGGTGGCGAGGGGGCCCTCGTCCTGGAGGAGTACCTGGCAGGAGTGGACCGCGCGCCTTTCGGCGACCATGTCTCCGTCGAGAGCGCGGTCGTCGAGGGCCGAGTCACGCACTGGGCGGTCACCGGCAAGTTCCCGCTGGCGCCGCCCTTCCGGGAGGTCGGGCACTACTGGCCGGCCCCGCTCGCGGCCGACGAGCGGGCTGCCGTGGCCGACCTCGCCGGCCGCGCGGTCAGCGCGCTCGGTGTGCGTACGGGCGTCACCCACACCGAGGTCAAGCTGACGGCCGACGGCCCGAGGCTGATCGAGGTCAACGGACGCCTGGGCGGCTTCCAGGCCGGGCTCGGGCGGCTCGCCGGCGGGCTGGACCCGGTGGCCCTGGCGGCCGGGCTCGCGCTCGGCGGACCCGCGCCCACGACCTGGGTACCGCAGGACCGGGTGGTGTTCGCGCGTGCCGTGCCGACACCCGCCGACGGCGGTCTGCTGACCCACGTGCACGGGGTCGCCGACGCACTCGCCCTGCCCGGCCTCGACGGCTACGAGACCCGGGTGCGGCCCGGCACCCTCGTCGAACCGGGCGTCGCCAGCGGCGAGTTGGCGGTCCTGTGGGGAATCGCCGCCACCCACGCCGAGATGGTCGACGTGCTCGACCAAGCCCTCGACGCGCTCACCTACACCTTCGCCCGCGCTCCCACGGACCTCGGCGAACACAGCCTGCGCGCCCACGAGCTCGGCGCCCGCCCACCCTCCGAC
>NZ_JAENRY010000760.1 GCF_016612545.1 Streptomyces sp. MBT65
CGCGCGCGTTCCTGTCCAACGCCCTGTCCTGGGCCGGCCCTGTGCGCCGCGAGCGCACCGTCCGCGCGCTGTACGGGACCTCGCCCAACGCCTGCGTGGACCCCCGTGACATCGCCGAGGTTGCGGTACGGGCCCTGACCGAGGAGGGCCACGCCGGACGCGCCTACACCCTGACCGGACCGCGGGCGGTGACCGCCGCCGGCCAGACCCGCGAGCTGGCCCGGCTGCTCGGCATCCCCCTGCGCTTCGAGGAACTGACTCCCGACCAGGCCCGTGCCGCGCTGAGCGGACGCTACCCGCCCCCGGTCGTCGACGCCCTCCTGGCGAGCGCGGAACGCCAGCGGGCCGGCGCCAAGGCCCGCGTCGAGGACACCGTCCGCACCCTGACCGGCCACCCGGCCCGCTCCTTCCGGACCTGGGCCCAGGACCACCTCGAAGCCTTCACCCCGCCCCCGGAC
>NZ_JAENRY010000761.1 GCF_016612545.1 Streptomyces sp. MBT65
CCCTCCACCAGTCCCTCCTCGACCACCCGGCCCGCGCCGCGCACGACCTGTCCGCGCTGCGGCTCGTGGTGACCGGGGCGGCGGTGGTGCCGTTGCGGCTGGTGGAGCGCTTGCGGGGCGAGCTGGGCGTGGGGACCGTGCTGACGGCGTACGGCCTCTCGGAGGCCAGCGGCATCGTGACCATGTGCCGGCGGGGGGACGATCCGTCGGTCATCGCGTCGACGTCGGGACGGGCGATCCCGGGGACCGAGGTCCGGGTGGCGGCGCCGTCCGGCACCCCGGGCGAGGTGCTGGTCCGCGGCTTCAACGTCATGCGGGGCTACTACGAGGACCCGGCGGCCACGGCGGAAGTGCTGGGCGAGGACGGCTGGCTGCGCACGGGCGACGTCGGCGTACTGGACGAGGAGGGCAACCTCCGCATCACCGACCGCATCAAGGACATGTTCATCGTCGGCGGC
>NZ_JAENRY010000762.1 GCF_016612545.1 Streptomyces sp. MBT65
AGCTGCTCGGATGGCTCGGGGTGGGGGGGATGTGGTGCGGGTGCGGGTGGATCCGCCGGATATCGGGTGAGGCCTCGGCCTTCGGCCTCGGATGTTCTCCCACCCGCGCACCGCCCGTTTACGGTTCGTTGAGAGGTGGACCTTTTCCGCGGGGGGGGGTCTCGCCGTCGGCGGCCGGCGGTCGGTTGTGTGGTCGGCCGTGCCGTCTGTTTGCTCTCGGGTGAGACGGGGGCCCGCCCGCAGGGGTTCTCGCCCTCGGCGGCCGGCGATCCGTTGTGGGATCTCGTCGGCGGCCGGGTGTTCTTGGGCCGGGAATGCGGCTGCCTCCCGGGCGTTTGCCGGGAGGCAGGGTTGGGCGGAGGTGGGGTCAGCCGTTTCGGGGGCCCGGGAAGGCTGTGGGCCTGGCCTCGTCGCGGAGGGTGGGGCTGCCTGCTGTGGGCTGGGTCGGCATGGAT
>NZ_JAENRY010000763.1 GCF_016612545.1 Streptomyces sp. MBT65
GCGGCGGATCGTGGTCCTGCCGTACTTCCTGTTCACCGGCATCCTGCCGGAGCGGGTACGGCAGCAGACGGAGGGCTGGGCGGCGGCGCACCCGGACATCGAGGTGCGGTCGGCCGAAGTCATCGGCCCGGAGCCGGAGTTGCTGGATCTGGTGATGGAGCGGTACCGGGAGGCGGTCAAGGGCGATCTGCGGATGAACTGCGACTCGTGCGTGTACCGCATCGCGCTGCCCGGCTTCGAGGACAAGGTGGGGCAGCCGCAGCAGCCGCACTTCCACCCGGACGACGACGGTCACGACCACGACGGCCACCACCACGGGCACCACCATCACGGTGGGCACGCGCATGCACACTGACAGAGCTCACGATCCGGCGCGCGAGACCCATGATCTCCGGCATCACGGTGATGCCGAAGTCCGGGACGACGGGGCGCAGTTGATCGACCTCGCGGTGAACGTCCGCGCGGACACGCCGCCCGCCTGGTTGCGCGGGCGGATAGCCGACTCGCTGACCGGTCTCGCCGCCTACCCGGACGGGCGGGCGGCGCGGGCGGCGGTCGCGGCGCGGCACGGGCTGCCGGTGGAACGCGTCCTGCTGACGGCGGGTGCCGCCGAGGCCTTCGTGCTGCTCGCCCGCGCGCTGAAGGTCCGTCGGCCGGTGGTCGTGCACCCGCAGTTCACGGAGCCGGAGGCGGCGCTGCGGGACGCGGGGCATTCGGTGGAGCGGGTGCTGTTGCGGGAGGCGGACGGTTTCCGGCTGGATCCGGGCGCGGTTCCCGAGGACGCGGACCTGGTGCTGATCGGCAACCCCACGAACCCGACGTCCGTCCTGCACCCGGCCGGGTCCGTGGCCCAACTGGCGCGCCCCGGGCGGACGTTGGTGGTCGACGAGGCGTTCATGGACGCGGTGCCGGGTGAGCGCGAGGCCCTCGCGGGGCGGACCGACGTCCCCGGCCTCGTGGTCCTGCGCAGCCTCACCAAGACGTGGGGGCTGGCGGGACTGCGGATCGGCTACGTCCTCGCCGCCCCCGAGACGATCGCGGAACTGGAGCGGGCCCAGCCGTTGTGGCCGGTGTCCACGCCGGCGCTCGCCGCGGCGGAGGCGTGCATGGAGCCGCGGGCACTCGCCGAGGCGGCCCACGCGGCCCACCGCGTCGCCGCGGACCGGGCCCATCTCGTCGCCGGCCTCACGGAGTTCGCCCCCGACGGACTTCACGTGGTCGAGCCCGCCGAGGCCCCCTTCGTCCTGGTCCGCGTCCCGAACGCGGCCGCCGTCCGCCGCCACCTGCGCGACCTGGGCTTCGCGGTCCGCCGCGGAGACACGTTCCCGGGCCTCGACCCGCAGTGGCTCCGCCTGGCAGTACGAGACCGCTCCACCGTCAACCGCTTCTTGCAGGCACTGGACCAGGCGGTGACGTTGGCGGGGCGCTGAGGCCCCCCCCCCGGAACACCCCCCACC
>NZ_JAENRY010000764.1 GCF_016612545.1 Streptomyces sp. MBT65
GGTGTCCTGGACCGGCTGCGCGGGGCCTCCAACTCCGGTACGACGGCGGGCCGGGAGCCGGTGTTGAAGTGGACGAGGACCTCGTGGCCCTGGAACTCCACGTGCTCGACGAGGCCGCTGATCGCCACCTCGCCGGGGCGGGCGGCGGCGGGCTTGGCGATACGGATGGCCTCGGAGCGCAGGCCGACGATGACCTCGCGGCCCTGCTGGACGCGGAGCAACTGGTGGTCCAGGCACAGGGGTTCGGGCAGGCGCAGATACTGCTTGCCGAGGCTGATGGTCATCGCGCCGTCCAACGGGGCCCGGACCAGGCCGCGCAGGAGGTTGATGCGCGGGGTGCCGATGAAGGCGGCGACGAAGACGTTGCGGGGCAGCGCGTACACCGAGCGCGGGGTGCCGACCTGCTGGAGGACTCCGCCGCGCAGGACGGCGACCCGGTCGCCGAGCGACA
>NZ_JAENRY010000765.1 GCF_016612545.1 Streptomyces sp. MBT65
ACGCCCTGGGAGGAGAGCGGGTCGAAGGCGACCGCCGCGTCACCGGCGGCGGTCCAGCCGTCCCCGTACACCCGGTCCAGGTGCGCCGTGTGCGCGGCGGCCCGGCGTGGCGCGGTGGGTGACGTGGGCGGGGGCCCGTCCCGGTGGACCCATCGGGACACGTGGCGGGTAGCCGACATCCGTCGGTGGAAGTGGCGTGCGGTGTGGGTGGCGGCCGGCAGGTCGGTGTCGGTGAAGTAGGCGACCAGGCGCCCGCCGGAGGGCTGCGGGGCGGTGTACCACCAGCCGTCCTCGTCGGACTCGACGAGGGAGCGGCGGTCGGTGTCCAGCGGGTCCGCTTCCAGGGGCACGTACAGGGCTGTGAGCCGGTCCCGGACCCGCCGCCGGGCCCCGCACCGGACCGCTATCGCGGCGGCGCGGCCGGTGGCGTCGATCACCCAGCGGCAGC
>NZ_JAENRY010000766.1 GCF_016612545.1 Streptomyces sp. MBT65
GGGTGGGGCTTGGTGGGGGTCCTTTCACCATCGTGGTTCTTGGGAAAAGCCGCCCCTTGCACCGGAGTCCGGGTTTCTGGAGTTCGGTGAGCGGTCCAGTGCGATCGACGAGCGCGGCCCCGGTGAACGGGGTTCGTTGCGCGCCCCCGCCCCTCATGCTTGGCTCGCCCGATGAACCTTCTCCTGACGGCAAGTGGCCTGCGCAACGACACCCTGCGGGACGCGCTCCGGGACATGCTGGGCAAGCCGTTCGGATCGGCGAACGTCGTCTACATCCCCACGGCATCCGTCGCCGAGCCGGGGGACCACACATGGATGCTCGCGGACATGAACAGACTGCACAGCCTCGGCTGGCGGGAGTTCGACATCCTCGAACTGAACGGCCTGCCGAGCCAGTTGGTGCTCGACCGCCTCCTCCACGCCGACGTCATCTACGTCGGGGGCGGCAACCACTACCACCTGGCCCGCAGCATCACCGGCAACAACCTGGCCGACGGTTTCCTGGAAGCTCTGCGGAACCGGGTCTACGTCGGCCTGAGCGCCGGATCGATGATCTTCAGCCGCAACCTCACCGAGCACTCCGCCGACGTCATCGGAGACACCTCCGACCTCCACCTCCTCGGCGCGACGACCATCGACCCACCCTTCGCCCTCTTCGACTGGTACCTCAAACCCCACCTCTACTCACCGGACTTCCCCGAACGCGACGACGCCTGGGCCGACCGCATCACCGCCCGCGCCGACTTCCCGATCTACTTCATCGACGACGACACAGCCCTCCGCGTCAGGGACGGCAAGACACCGGACGTAGTCTCCGAAGGCCGCTGGCGCTTCCAGCCGTAAGCCGCCGACGCAAGCGAGCGGGTCGTGGCGGTACGGC
>NZ_JAENRY010000767.1 GCF_016612545.1 Streptomyces sp. MBT65
GGCCGTGGAAGCCCGACACTGGCAAAGAAGCGAGTGGCCCAACGTTCACACCACACCTCACGGCCACAGAAACCCCGTCGACCAGCACCCCAGCACCCCACCCCTGTGAATAATGCAAGCACGCTTGATTGTTTCTGACACCCCTGCCATGCTCCCCCCATGTCCGATCCGACGCGCGTGTTCGACGACCTGCGTGAGGAGAGCGAGGAACTCGACCGGCTCGTAGCCGAGTTGGGGCCGGAGGGCTGGGCCGTCGAGACGCCTGCTGCCCGCTGGACCGTCGCCCACCAGATCGCCCACCTGGCCTGGACCGACCACTCCGCGCTGCTCGCCGTGACGGACGAGGAGGCGTTCGGGGGACTGGTCGAGAAGGCGCTCGCCGCTCCTGAGTCGTTCGTGGACGAGGGTGCGGAGGAGGGGGCCGCGAAGCCACCCGCCCGGC
>NZ_JAENRY010000768.1 GCF_016612545.1 Streptomyces sp. MBT65
GGGGAGAGGATCGGGAGGGCGGCGGCGGGCGGGTACTGCCAGGTGACGTCGTCCAGCGGGAAGGAGCCGTGGCGCAGCGTCTCGTACCAGCTCTGGTAGATCACCGACACATCGCTGGTGACGTCGGGGCCCGGGAACACGAGCACCTTGAAGACGAACAGCAGCAGCACCAGCCTGGTCAGCCCCCAGGTCCCCAGCAGCAGCGCCAGCCGCCGTCTCGCGCCCGCAATCTCCACCTGAGCCCCTGTTCCGTGCCGTGCCTGCCGGGTGAGGGCCACATGTTCTCCCGAGCTGCTGTGCGATGGCCATGAAGCGCGGCCGTGCCGAGCTGTGAACCGTGGGGCCGGTCCGGCGGATCGCACCGCGGACGGTCGTCGAGGCTCCGCGTCGCCGGCGGCGGCAGCCGCTCATGTCCGTGCGGCCGCACGCACCACACCC
>NZ_JAENRY010000769.1 GCF_016612545.1 Streptomyces sp. MBT65
CATGTCCCTTACGGCGCGCGCTCGGTGGGCTTCGACACCGCCCGGCGCTTGGGTGGTGCGTGTTCGTGAGGTGTCGGGGGTTGTGCCTGTCCTGGTGCCGGAGGGGGAGGAGGTCGAGGTCCGGCGGGGTGGTCGGGGCGCGGGCTCAACTCCCTTGCGCTCTGCATCGGTCCGGGCCTGCTGACTCTCTCGCCTGGCTGCTCGCAGGGCTTCGCGTGCGAGGTCGGCGGGACGGGTGGAGGGGTGGTCCGGGGTGCTGTCGGCAGAGGGTGCCGGGCGGTCGCCTGGTGCTGCGGGGTCGGGGACAGGTTCGGTGCGGGTGTCCTCGGGGTCTGCCGGTGCGGCCGCCTCGCGTCGAGCCGGCAGCGCGGCGCGCAACGCGGCGCGGGCGGCGTCAGCGGGCCGTGGGGCGGGCGCCGGGGGGTCGGTGACCAGG
>NZ_JAENRY010000076.1 GCF_016612545.1 Streptomyces sp. MBT65
GCACAGGAGGGGTGGGTGGCGTGGGGGGAATCGTGAGGTCCGGCATGGTGGACGTTTCCTCCATCACCTCGTGCTCGGGTGGATGAAACGTACACTTCGCAGCCGCTTTCCGGCCACCTAGTGTCGACCCGGACCAGGCAGCGACCATCGCGAAGGAGGCCCCCGTATGGCCGTCGACTACACCGTCATCGTCGTCTACCTGGCCGGCATGCTGGCCATGGGCTGGTGGGGCATGCGCCGCGCCAAGTCGAAGAGCGACTTCCTGGTCGCGGGCCGCCGGCTGGGCCCGGTCATGTACTCCGGCACCATGGCCGCGATCGTCCTGGGCGGCGCGTCCACCATCGGCGGGGTCGGCCTCGGCTACCAGTACGGGTTGTCCGGGGCGTGGATGGTCTTCACCATCGGCCTCGGCCTGCTCGCCCTGTCCGTCTTCTTCTCCGCCCGCATCGCCCGCCTGAAGGTGTACACCGTCTCCGAGATGCTCGACCTCCGGTACGGGGGCCGGGCGGGCGTGATCTCCGGCGTGGTCATGTGGGCGTACACCCTGATGCTGGCCGTCACCTCGACGATCGCCTACGCCACGATCTTCGACGTCCTCTTCGACATGAACCGCACGGTCGCGATCATCCTCGGCGGCTCGATCGTCGTCGCGTACTCGACGCTCGGCGGCATGTGGTCGATCACGCTGACGGACATGGTCCAGTTCGTGGTGAAGACGATCGGCGTGCTCCTGCTCCTGCTCCCCATCGCGGTCGTCAAGGCGGGCGGCTTCGGCGAGATGAAGGCGAAGCTGCCCACCGGCTACTTCGACCCGCTGGGCATCGGCGGCGAGACGATCTTCACCTACGTCCTGATCTACACGTTCGGCATGCTCATCGGCCAGGACATCTGGCAGCGCGTGTTCACGGCGGGCAGCGACAGGACCGCCAGGTGGGGCGGCACGGTCGCGGGCACCTACTGTCTCGTCTACGCCCTCGCCGGCGCCGTCATCGGCACGGCGGCCAAGGTCCTCTACCCGAACCTCGGCAGCGCGGACGACGCCTTCGCGACCATAGTCAAGGACGAACTCCCGGTCGGGGTGCGGGGGTTGGTGCTCGCCGCCGCCCTGGCCGCCGTCATGTCGACCTCCTCCGGCGCGCTGATCGCCTGCGCCACGGTCGCCAACAACGACATCTGGTCGAAGCTGCGCGGAGCCGTCCGGCGCGACAGCGAGGAGGAGCAGCACGACGAGGTGCGCGGCAACCGCGCCTTCATCCTCGTCATGGGCGTAGCGGTGATCGTCACGGCGATCGCGCTCAACAACGTCGTCGAGGCGCTGACGGTGGCGTACAACCTCCTCGTCGGCGGCCTCCTCGTCCCGATCCTCGGCGGACTGCTCTGGAAGCGCGGCACCGCACAGGGCGCGCTCGCCTCCGTCGCCGTCGGCGGCCTCGCGGTCGTCGGTCTGATGGCGACCTACGGCATCCTCGCCAACGAGCCTGTGTACTACGGCCTGTTGCTGTCCCTGGCCGCCTATGTCACGGTCTCGCTCGCCACGCCGGCGACCGACGCGGCGGTGCTGGCCGCCTGGCGGGAGCGGCTCGCCGGGCGCGGTGCCCCCGAACTCGCGTCCGAGCCGGTCGCCGCCCACCAGTAGAGTCGTAGCCAGCCGTACAAAGAGTCCATACGCGACGAAGCGTAGGAAAGAAGGCAGTACCCATGACCAGCAACGAGACGCCTCGCGGCCCCGTCGACTCCTCCCGGGTCCCGCGCTTCGCCGGTCCCGCGACCTACGCCCGCCTCCCGCGTCTGGACGAGGTCGGCAGCGCCGATGTCGCCGTGGTCGGGGTGCCGTTCGACGCCGGTGTCTCCTACCGGCCGGGCGCGCGCTTCGGCGGCAACGCGATCCGCGAGGCGTCCCGGCTGCTGCGGCCGTACAACCCGGCGCAGGACGCGTCCCCGTTCGCGCTGGCGCAGGTCGCGGACGCCGGTGACATCGCGGCGAACCCGTTCAACATCAACGAGGCCGTCGAGACGATCGAGGAGGCCGCGGACCAACTCCTGGACACCGGCGCGCGGTTGATGACGCTGGGCGGCGACCACACCATCGCGCTACCGCTGTTGCGCTCGGTCGCGAAGAAGCACGGCCCGGTGGCCCTGCTGCACTTCGACGCCCATCTCGACACCTGGGACACGTACTTCGGCGCCGAGTACACGCACGGGACGCCGTTCCGCAGGGCGGTCGAGGAGGGCATCCTCGACACGGAGGCGCTCTCGCACGTCGGCATCCGCGGGCCGCTGTACGGCAAGCAGGACCTCAAGGACGACGAGAAGATGGGCTTCGGCATCGTCACGTCGGCGGACGTCTACCGCCGGGGCGCCGACGAGGTCGCCGACCAGCTGCGCCAGCGCATCGGCGACCGCCCCCTCTACATCTCCATCGACATCGACTGCCTCGACCCGGCCCACGCGCCCGGCACCGGCACGCCCGAGGCCGGCGGCCTGACCTCGCGCGAACTTCTGGAGATCCTGCGCGGCCTGGCATCCTGCAACCTGGTGTCGGCGGACGTCGTCGAGGTGGCACCGGCGTACGACCACGCCGAGATCACGTCGGTGGCGGCGTCGCACACCGCGTACGACCTGATCACCATCATGTCCCGCCAGATCGCCGAGGCGCGCAACGCGTAACGGGGGACGGGCAGTTGGTGACTCGTGGAGAGACCTCGCAGAAAGACAGAGACGACGTGACGCACGACCACGACCTGGAACTCCGCCCGACGGCCGCGCAGATCACCGCCGCGCTGAACCCGCCCCCCGGGCGCAACGGCGGTGACCTGGTCGTGGAGACCCTGGCGGGCCTCGGCGCGACGACCGTCTTCGGCCTGCCCGGCCAGCACGCGCTGGGCATGTTCGACGCGCTGCGCCGCTCCGACCTCCGCTATATCGGCCTACGGGTGGAGAACAACGCCGGGTTCGCGGCGGACGCGTACGGCCGCATCACGGGCGAGGCGGCACCGCTGCTGCTGTCGACGGGCCCGGGCGCGCTGACGTCCCTGGCCGCGCTCCAGGAGGCGCGGGCGGCCTCGGCCCCCGTCCTGGCGATCAGCAGCCAGATCCCGACGGCCGGCCTGGGCGGTGGTCGCCATGGCTATCTGCACGAACTCCCGGACCAGTCCGCCTCGTTCAGGGGTGTGGTGAAGTCGGTTCACACGGTCCGCGCGCAGTCGCAGATCCCGTCGGCGATCGCGGAGGCGTGGAAGTCGGCGCTCACCGCGCCGCACGGCCCGGTGTGGGTGGAGATCCCGCAGGACGTCCTGCTGTCTCCGACTCTCCTCCCGGTGGTGACGGCGGTGGACGCGACCCCGGAGGACCTGATCCCACGCCCCGAACTGACGGCGGTGGCAGCCGACTTGCTGTCGAAGGCGTCCCGCCCGGCGATCATCGCGGGCGGGGGAGTGGTGCGGGCCGACGCCTCGAAGAAACTGCGGCAGTTGGCGGAGAAGCTCCAGGCGCCGGTGGTCACGACGCCCGGCGGCAAGGGCGCGTTCCCGTGGACGCATCCGCTGTCGCTCCAGTCCTGGCTGGAGGACCGCCACACGACGGACTTCCTGGAGGACGCGGACGTGGTGCTGGTGGTGGGTTCGGGGTTGGGTGAACTGTCCTCGAACTACCACACGTTCGCCCCGCGCGGCCGGGTGATCCAGATCGAGGCGGACCTCGGCAAACTGGAGTCGAACCACCCGGCGTTGGGCATCCACGCGGACGCGTGGCACGCGGTACAGGCGCTGTTGGAGACGGTGACGGAACGTACTGATCCGACGGCGGCGGAGAGGGTGGCCGAGCTGCTGGGCCGCGTACGCGAACGCATCAACGCCCAGGAACTGACCCTGGAACAGGGCGTGTTGAAGTCGGTACGCAAGGCACTCCCCGCCAACTCCCCCTCCTTCTGGGACATGACGATCCTCGCCTACTGGGCCTGGTCGGCCTTCGACGCGAAGGGCCCCAACCACCTCCACTCCGCCCAGGGCGCGGGCGGCCTCGGCTACGGCTTCCCGGCGGCCCTGGGCGCGGCCGCGGCGGACCCGACGCGGCCGGTGCTGGCGGTGTCGGGGGACGGGGGCGCGCTCTACTCGATCGCGGAGTTGGCGACGGCACGACAATACGACCTGAACGTCACCTGGCTCATCGTCGACGACGGCGGCTACGGCATCCTCCGCGAGTACATGACGGACGCGTTCGGCGAGGCGACGGCGACGGAACTGACCCGACCGGACTACGTGGCGCTGGCGGAGTCGTTCGGGGTGCCGGGGGTACGTACGTCACCGGAGGCACTGGAGTCGGACCTGGCGAAGGCGTTGGGGGAACCGGGGCCTTCCGTGGTCGTACTGCCGGTTGTGTTGCGGATGTTCGCGGCTACGCATTTGGGGTGACGGGTGGTTCGAGGGCGGTGGTGCGTGTCGGGGCTGCGGCTCAACGGTCGGTTTCCGCGACTCCGTTGTGTCTTCGCGGACCTTCGAGCCCTGGACTCCCTGGTCAACCGTATGAAGCGCGCCGTTCAGGCCACTGCTATCGTCCGCGGCGTGACTCGCGACGAAGTAATCCTGGACTCGATACGAAGAGACTCCGGCCTCGCCGAACTGCTCTGGCGCGTCTGTGAGTTTGATCTTTCACGTAGCGATCACGGGGAGCCTGTCCGGCTCTCGTCCGGGCTGGCTCTGGAGGGCGTTGCCGGCGACTTCACCGGCGGAACGTTCTTCCTCTGTGGTGACGGCAGCGCGGACCGACCTGTGCTGTATGCCAGCTCCGAAGGACAGGCCGGCTTGATCGGCCGGAGTCTGACCGAGGCGCTGGAGATCATGGTCGGGTTGCCGTCCTGGTGGGACTGTCTGAAGTTCTCCGGATCCGGTGATTTGACGGTCATGCGGATGACGGCCGACCACCTTCGCGGTGACGAGCTCGGGGACCAACCCGAGATCGGCGCACATCGAGTGCGCCTGGCTGCCGCACTGGGTTTGGAGTTCGGGTCCTTCTCGGACCTGTTGGCTCGCCTGCATGCCGCGGTCTGTGCCACGACGCCGGACTTCGTCCTCACCGTCGAGACGGGAGAGGAATACGAGTCGCTCTTCGGTCCCTGGCTGCCGAGCCGGAATCCTGCCTGGCAGTGAAGGACGAAGGATGCTCCCGCCGCGATCGCGGGTGTGCTGGGTTTGGCACAGCGATCGCTCGGCCCGACACCGGTCCCGGCGGTATCTACGCGAGGCCGGAGGAGCTCGGGCGCAAGCCGGTCCACTTCAGGGAAGAGATCCGTTCGCGTATGCCGAGCGGTGACGAGGCCGAGCGACTGGCGCTGCCGACGGGTGTGCCGGTCATGCTGATCGCGCGAACCGCCTTTGACGCCACGGGAGTTGCCGTCGAGGTCGACAACATGGTGCTGGACTCGTCCGTGTACGTGCTGGAGTTCGGCTTCGACGCTTGATCCGGAGCTTCTCCCGCCGTCGGCGTCACATCCGCGGATCCGGCGTCAGCAGGGCGAAGGCCGCGCCGAAGGGGTCCGCGAGCCAGGCGATGCGGCCGACCTGCGGTACGTCCGACGCCGGCATCAGTTCGGAACCGCCGTTGGAGCGCGCCGTGTTGATCGTGGCGTCGACGTCCGTCGAGTGGAAGTACGGTACCCAGCGCGGCTGTTCGCCCTCGCCGACGTTGAGCGGCGCGACCCCGCCGAAGGAGGCGTCCTGCTGGTCGCCTGCGCTGGTGCTCAGCACCCGGTACGTCATGCCGGGTGCCGGCATGTCCTGGCTGCGCCAGCCGAACAGGCCCTGGTAGAAGGCGATGTCGGCCTCCGGGTCGGTGGCGTGCAGTTCCGCCCAGAGCAGGGTGTTCGGGGCCGAGGTGAGTTCCAGCCCCGCCGTCCGGCCCGGCTGCCAGAGCGCGAACTGCGCGCCCTGCGGATCGGTGGCCTGCGCCAGCATGCCCTCGCCCATGACGTCCATGGGCTCCATCCGCACGGTCCCACCACCGGCCGTGACGGCCTGGACGGTGGCCGCGATGTCGTCAGTCTTGAAGTGGATCATCCAGGCGGACCGTGCCCCTTCCTCGGTGAGCGGCCCGAGGGCGGCGACGGTCTTCCCGTCCACCTGGAAGAACCCGTACCCGCCGGTCTCCGGCCCGGCGGAGACGAACTGCCAGCCGAACACGGCACCGTAGAACGCGGCGGCCGCGTCGGTGTCGGGGCTGCCGAGGTCGAGCCAGTTGGGCGATCCGGTGATGAAGTCGGTGCCGAGCATGTGGTCCTCCTGGAGTGCGGGGCGGGTGGGCCGGGACGGGAGCCACGATGCCGTCCCGGGTGCCGCCGTCGGCGGACGAGCACAGAGAGGACTCCGGTTTCCACCGAACGGCCGAACGTTCGGCGGGTGACGTGGTACGGGGGTCGGCGCCCGCCGGTCAGCCGAAGCCGGCCGGACTGTCGCTCCGTGGATCGGCGACGCGGCGGCTGCGGTAGATGTCGCCCTGGCGGGCGCTCGCTCGCCAGGGGCGGGCCTTGTTGAGGGCGATGTGGAACTCGGGTGCGTCGCGGTCGAGTTCGCCGATGATCAGTTCCGTCCTGGCGTCCGCCTGGGCCAGGACGGTGCCGTTCGGGCTGATCAGTTCGGAGTCGAGGAGAGCTGTGGTCTGGGCCGGTGTGGCCATCGCCAGCCAGTAGTTGTTGATCGCGGCATGAGCCCGGGCCTTGACCTCGAAGACCGAATTGACCGGGTAGGCCGACAGCAACAGGCAGTCCACGCCCAGGCGTTCGTACTCCACGAACAGTTCCGGGAAGTTGATCTCGATGCAGATGGCACAGCCGAACCGGTATCCGTCGACCGTGAAGACGGTCGGTGTGAACCCGGGTGTGTAGTAGCCGAGGATCTCGGTGTTGGAGCAGTACCGCTTGTCGTAGCGGTCCACCACCTGGCCGTCGTCGGCGATGACGTACAGGCTGTTGTGCGGGCGGTGCGGCGGGGTGAGCCGGTGGGCGCTGCCCAGGACCACCCACAGCCGCAACTCGGCCGCCAGCGCGGTCACTTGACGGAGCTCGTCCTCGACTGCGGGCCAGTCCAATTGGTCCCAGTCGCGGATCTGTTCCTTGGCGTAGCCCGACAGGCAGCCCTCGGAGAACAGGATCAGGCGGGCACCCGCCTCGGCGGCCTCCCGCATGAGCCGTCGGACCACCGGGCCGTTCTGACGGGCATCGTCGCTGATCATTACCTGGGCGATCGCGATGCGAAGTGATGACGGGGAGGGCACGGATCCAGCGTAGGCATGGGGGGATTGGAGGATTGGGGGATGGGTGGAATGGGGCGTGGGCCGGTGCGGCAGACTTTCGCCCCATGGGCGGACATGGCGTGGGCGAGGGCGGCCGGGGCGTCGAAGTCGGTGTGACCTTTGGGCTGTTGGTGGCCTGGGCGGTGCATGATCTGGAGGAAGTGGTCGCGATGCCGGGGTGGGCCGGCCGCCATCTGCCCGGGCTGCAGGTGCGGTATCCGCGCGTTCCGGAGCTCGCGTGGCGGCGGCTGGAGGCCATGGGTGGGCGGGAGTTCGCGACCGCCGTCGCCGTGATGGGCGGGGTGGTCGCGGTCGCCGCCGCCGACGGGCACCGTACGGGTGGACGTTCCGGCTTCTATCAGGCGGCTCTCAACGGGTTCGGGCTGCATGCCCTGGCGCATCTGAGCCAGGCCGCCGTTGTGCGTGGATACACGCCCGGGGTGGTCACCTCGCCGCTGGTGGTCGTCCCGTTCACGCTCTGGGCCCGGGGGCGGTTGCGGCGGGCCGGTGTGCTGCGGCCCACGCGGCCGCGCAATGTGGCACAGGGTGCGGCGCTAGCCGTAGCGGCCACGGTCGGGGCGCATGTGGTGGCGCGGCGGTTGCCGCGCCGGGAGTGATCGGGAAGCTGTCGAACTCCACCTGAATCAGGGGGAGTGCGACTCCGCTATGCGACCGCAGGGAGCACCTGCAGCGGAACCTCGGCGCCAGTCCTGGGTGCGATGACATCTCGGTAGTGATGGTCGAGGGCGAGGACGACCGGCTGCGGCAACGCCCAAGCCAGAACGGCGTTGACCGCGTCGGTCATGCCGATGGCGTCTTGATCCGCGTACGTGCGCATCAGACGCTCGGCCTCGCTCAGGAGCGGCCAGCCCACCGTGGCGAGCGTGAGCCGATCCGTGCTCGCCCAGGCGCGCATGCTGGCCAGAGCATCCGCTGCGGCCTTGCCGCTGATCTTTGTCGTCAGGTGGTAGTCCAACTCGGCCAGGACCATCGGTGACACGACGAGGCGGTCGACCAGGGAGAGAGCCTGTACGGAGACCTCGTGGTGGGCGTCCTTCCGGTTGTAGACCGCAAGGAGGACTGATGTGTCCGCGACGCCGAACAGATGCCGGTTCAACGGCCACCTTCCTCGAACAGGTCCTCGCTGGATCGAGTGGACAAGTCGGAAGGCCCGTCGAACATGGCCCGAGCCAGAACGACCATCGCTTCCGAGTCCTCTCCCAGGGACGAGGAGAAGGACAACGGGACACCACGTGCGATGTGGTCCAACGCCACTTCCTCTGGCGTACGTCCCTCCAGGAGCGCGAGCGTGCGCAGCACTTCGGCCTGGTCGCCGGTGTAAGTGAGCGTGACCGTGACGGCGTCGTCCGGCGTGGCCGGTCGGTCCGGCGGGGGAACGGAGGCGTCGGCCACGGGGATCTCCTCATGTGCGGCGTTGGGTGCGGTGTGCGGCGATCTCGACGCTATCGGCCGTACCTCTGTGTTGCTCACGTTCATCGTGGCAGTGACAGCTCCGCCCATGTCGCCTTTCCGATGCCGTGCAGGCGGGGACAGCATCCCCAGCGCTCCGCCAAGGACCTTACGAGGGTGAGCCCCCGGCCCCCTTCGTCTTCGAGGGCAGCCTCTCGGGGCTGGGGCCGGTGATCGCTCGCGTCGGCAACCTGCACGCGCAGCCGCCCGTCGTACGTGGCGAAGCGCACGCCGATTTCGCGGCCGGGCGGAGTCCGTGCGTGCCGGATGGAGTTGGTGACGAGTTCCGAGAGCAACAGCTCGGCGGTGTCGGCGACTTCGCCGGCGATCCTCCAGTCCGTGAGCTGCAAGCGAAGGAGCGTGCGTGCGTGCCCCGCACTGCGCGGGTTGCGCGGGAGTTGCCACCGAGCCTCCCGCATGTCGGGGCTTGCGGGCTGTGCGGTCGCGGTGTGGGCTGACATGAGGACCTCCACGGCAGGTAGCAGCAGTCAGGCTCATATCTCTAGAGATGTGAGCCTGGCCAGTGAAGCGGTTTGCGTACGGGTGCGTCAATAGATCTCTAGAGATGTGTGAGATTGCTTGTCCCGGATCAGCGGTCGGCTGTGAGGGTGTGGCGGCTGATGCCTAGGATGTCTAGAGATGACCGGAGGAGAGGCCTGGATGAGCGGCGGGGACACGGGGCGTCAGCCGAAGTACCAGCGCATCGCGGCGCGGCTGCGGGCGGCTGTCGAGGCCGGCGAGTACGGGCCCGGTGAGCGGCTTCCCGGCGAGAACGACCTCATGGCCGAACACGGCGTGGCTCGGATGACGGCCCGGCAGGCGCTGGGTGTTCTGCAGGCGGAGGGCATCGTCGAGGCGCGCAAGGGGGCCGGGGTGTTCGTCCGGGACTTCAGGCCGATCCGGCGGCGCGGGCTGGAGCGACTCGCGCACGCGCAGTGGGGCGAGGGACGTTCCATCTGGGCGACCGACGCCGGAGACCGCGAACTCGTTGTCGACTCCGTCGAGGTGACTGAGGAGGACGCCCCCGCCGCGATCGCGGGAGTGCTGGGGCTGGGCGACGAAGAGGCCCGCGTCGTCGTACGCCGTCGGCGGTACGTTCTTGAAGGTAAACCGGTGCTGCTCTCCACCTCGTACCTTTCGGCCGAACTGGTCGTCGGTACACGGATCGCGCAGCCCGACACCGGCCCCGGCGGTGTGTACGCCAGGCTTGAGGAACTGGGCCGTAGGCCCGTCCGCTTCCGCGAGGAGATCCGCTCTCGCATGCCCAGCGCCCGGGAGGCCGACCGGCTCGCCCTGTCGGCCGGTGTGCCGGTGGTTCTCGTCGTGCGTACCGCGTTCGACGCGGAGGGGCAGGCGGTCGAGGTGAACGACATGGTGCTGGACGCGGCGTCGTACATCTTGGAGTACGACTTCGAGGGCTGAGGATTCCTCACGGGTGCATGGTGTTAATCCCCTAAATGGAATAGGGCCAAGCGTCCTTCTGTTCTGATCCGCTTGGATGGAATGCTTCCAGGCGTTATGTCTGCGATGGCCGGCTGTATGGAGGGGTAGCCTTCGTCGCTTCCAAGGGTTTGGTTGGAATTTCGTAACCGTCACGAATTACCGCTCAGGCCTGTTTCAGGGAATCCTCTTCAAGGTTGGAGGATCTCGTAAGCAGGCCTTTCTGGCCGGTGGCTCATGGTTTGGTCCTGGAGCGGTTCGTGTTGCTATATACCGTGAGTCCCCGCTGCATCTTCCCGGAGTGGGTAAGGCGGCAGGTGTAGGAGATTGGAGCATATTTCCTGGTTAGAGGTGCGTCACCAAGCCCTGGACGGCCTCGACGCAGTTAGCTAGATAGTTCCCGTCCACGCGGACGCGCTTCCCCATGACGTCGAAGCGACCGGATCGCTGTTCGTAGAACGGGCACCCGCGGGCGAATGCCACGACGCCCGTGGTCTGGAAGTCGCGAATGTCCACGACTCCCTTCTCGACTGTGTCGAATGTGAACATCTCGGGGTGGTCCTCCAATACGCCCTCGATGTCGTCATCGATGGACCGAAGTACCGCGGCGTACGCTGACGCTGAGCCCATGTACTGGGTCAGTCGATTTTTCGCGATCAAGTGGACCTTCGGCAGTTCACGCTCGGCTGCCTGTAGACGGGTCGCAAAGGCGTACGTCGAGTAGATCTCGGACGGTAGCTTGAGCCCGTAGATCAGCGAGAAGGCGTTTTGGATCGCTCGCCGTGACGAGTCATCGGCCATGACCGGCAGCACCAGGCGGTCGGCGGCAGACAGCGCGATCTGGGTGTAGATCGAGAATGAGGGGTTGGAGTCAATGAAGATCGTGTCGTACCTGCCCTCCAGCGTCTCGATCAGGTCGCTGATCCAGTCGATAACCTTGAGCCACGAGTTGGTACCCGGGATCTGTGTGTTCGCCAGGGTGGAAATGGCGTTGCTCTGGAGCTCCAAGAGGGGGTCACCCGCGATCAGGTCCACGTTCGTCGGGATCGCCGGGTTGAAGTCGTGCGGCTTCGAGATGTAGTCGCTTGGTGTCACGACTGGCATCGTGAATGGCGATGGCAGGCGCTTCTCGAAGTAACCGCCCAGTGTTTTACGGGGGATCTCCCCCTGTTGCGCGAGCAGGCGAAAGCTGCCCTGGTTGGTGAGGCCCCCGAAGAGCAATTCGCTCAGGTTGGCCTGGGGGCAGACGTCGATCGCCAGCACACGCTCATTGGGGTGCTGGTCCGCATAGAAGCACAGTGACTGGAAGACCAGGCTGGTCTTGCCGGTGCCACCCTTATTGTTCCAGTAGGCGTAGACCGTCATGGATGTTCCCCCTTGACAAGCAGGACGCTGATTGCGTCCATCGGGTACCCATGAGTGTACATCGAGGGCTCGTCGTGCGTCCATTTTGGACGCGTGGGATCCCAGATTGGACGCGGCTCCCGCCCGAAGCTTGAGCTGTAAGTCAAGTTGGTGGAGCGGCTCAGGTGTGGGCGATCGTCACCTCTGTGAGCTTTTGGCGAGTCGGGTGCTCTGTGTGCTGGTTGGTTGGAGCGCTAGCCCATGGTTGGGCTCCCCGCACATTGCGGGGAGCCCAACCCGTCACGTGCCTACCAGATCGCCTCCACCCACTCCGGGTGGTCGATGAACGGGTTTCGGTTGTGCTGGTACGTGTTGTAGATGACGTTGTTGCGGTTCTCCTCGAAGGCGCTCGGCGGGTCCGCCTCGTTCCAGGCCTTGAGGACGGAGAGCTTGCCCATGTAGGGGTTGCTGCCGTTGCCGACCTTCTCGTTGGGCTCCAGGTCGGCGAAGCCGTCGTCGCCCTCGTAGCGCACGGCCATGTAGAGGATCATGCGGGCCACGTCGCCCCGGTCCGCCGCGCGCGGCGCGAAGGAGTCGGAGTCGACCGTGCTGCCGCCGCCGTTGGTGACCGCGCTGCCGCCGTTGTCGAAGTCCAGGTTGCCGCGGATGCTGTTGACCTGGACGTCGGCCGGACGCAGGTGGTGCAGGTCCGTGCCGGGGCCGACCACCTCGCCGAAGTCGCCGTGGGACTTGGCCCAGGTGTGCTCGCGGTTCCAGTCGCCGACGTCGCCGCCGTTGAGGGACTTGGCGCGGGAGACGCCGCTGTACAGCAGGATCACGTTGCTGCTGTTGTTCGGGTCCTGGTCGGTGGCCATGAGGGCGTTCCAGACCGCGGAGTACGAGATCTTCGTGACGTTCGTGCTGATGATCGTGTGCAGCGAGGACTTCAGGGTCGCACCCGTCTTGCCGACCGCGTTCTTGTAGTACGTCGAGTCGTACGCCGTTGTCGTGGCCGAGGCCGGAGTCGCCGTCAGGGTCGGGGCCGCGAGGCCCACCAGGACCGCTGCGGTGGCCAACGCCACCGTTTTCCAGCGGTGCATGCGAGTCACCAACATAAAGAGTGTCCCATCTACGCGGGTTGAATGGGGCGGCAATCGGGAGCGTGGCATGGACATGCAGTCCTGTAAATAAACGAGACGTGTCGATCAGGTGACCGGACGCGACAATTTGCCTCGTGTCTACGCGAGTTGACTGTCCCGAGGCACACGGGAACGGCCCCCGACCGTGTGGTCGGGGGCCGTTCGCCGTCGGCTGTGTCAGCTACGACAGGTGCGTCAGCGTCACTTCACGTCCGACGGGTCCAGCCGGTACAGCGTCGACGTGTTGGTCGTCGACGTCGACGCGGAGGACGAAGAACTCGACTCCGTCGTCGCGCTCTTGTCGTACGCGCTCTCCTTCACCGCCGTCGCGTTCTTCTGCACCCACGCGGTGATCTCGGAGTTGAGCGTGCTGTTGCCGCCCATCCCGCCGCCACCGAGCTGGATGTAGTGCAACTCGCCCTTCTTCACCAGCTCCTTGAGCTTGGCGAGGGTCATCGCCTTGTCGGAGCCGGTGAAGCCCCACATGGAGATGACGGGCTTGTGGGTGCTGAGGATCAGCTGGCCCGCGCTCTGCGAATTGGACACCGCGAGCAGCCACTTGGCGCCGTCCTGGTTCTTCTCCAGGTACGAGATCAGCGCACTGGACGTGGTGCCGCCCATGCCGCCACCGCCGCCCATCCCGCCACCGCCGAAGCCGCCGCGCGTACCGCCGGTGCCGCTCGGAGCCGTACCGCTGCCGCTGCCGGTGCCACCAGGAGCCGTACCGCCGCCGGGGAACTCCCCAGTGGTACCGCCCTGTTGGCCACCCGCCGTACCGCCGGTCGCCCCGCTCGGTGCCCCGCCGCCCTGCGGCAGCTCACCCGTGCCGCCGCCCGGCGTCATCCCGCCGGGCGCCTCGCCGCCACCCTGCTGGGTACCGCCGCCGGCCATCGCGCCGGGACCGCCCTCGCCGCCGAAGCCGCCGCGGCCACCGCCCCCACCGGGACCGCCGCCCATGCCGCCGCCCGTGGACGGACCGGCCGTCGGGTTCGTACCGCCCATGCCGCCGCCGGAGCCGCTCGACGCGGCCGGGGTCACGGCGTACGCCGTCGGACCGGCCAGGGCCGCGATGATCGCCGCCGCGATGGACGCGGTCAGCAACCGGCCGCGGTTGCCGGAGCGGAAGACGAACAGGCCGATGATCGCCGCGACCATCAACACACCGATCGTCGGCCACAGCCAGGTGTTCCAGCCGGAGGCGCGACGGAGTACGACGATCGCCCAGATACCGGTGACCGCGAGGCCGGCCGGCAGGACCCACGACCAACGGGCGTCGTCACCGCGGAAGGCGCGCCACAGCATCACGCCGCCACCACCGCACAGCGCCGCGATGCCGGGAGCGAGCGCGGTCGTGTAGTACGGGTGCATCGTGCCCTGGGCCATGCTGAACGTGACGTAGTGCAGCAGCGTCCAGCCGCCCCACATGACCAGCGCGGCGCGCGTCGCGTCGGTGCGCGGGGCGCGGCCGACCAGGACCAGGCCGGCGATCAGGGCGATCGCCGAGAAGGGGAGCAGCCAGGAGATCTGGCCGCCGAGGATGTCGTTGAACATCCGGCCGATGCCCGCGGTGCCGGCGAACGTACCGCCTCCGCCGCCACCCCCGCCTCCGCCGCCGTTGCCCTCGCCGCCGAACACGCGGCCGAAGCCGTCGTAGCCCATGATCAGGTCCCAGGCCGTGCCGTCCGTCGAGCCGCCGATGTAGGGGCGGTCGGAGGCGGGGACGAGGGAGACGGCCGTGGCCCACCAGAAGCTGGAGACGGCCAACGCGACCGTGGCCACGGCGAGTTGGACGAGCTTCTTCTTCCAGCCGAGCTTCGACGCGAACAGGTACACGGCGAACACGGCGGGCAGCGCGATGTAGCCCTGGAGCAGCTTGGTGTTGAACGCGAAGCCGAAGCAGACCGCCGAGCCGACCAGCGGCAGCAGCCGCTCGGTGCGCACGGCGCGCAGGCCGAGGGCCGCGCCCGCCACCATCAGCAGGACGAGGAGGGTGTCGGGGTTGTTGTCACGGTTGATGGCGACGGTGATCGGGGTGAGCGCGAGGACCAGCGCCGCGATCGCCGCGGCCACGTGCCCGAAGTACCGCTTCACGGAGGAGTGCAGGATCCAGATCGTGCCGAGCGCGGCGGCGACCTCCGGCAGCATCATCTGCCAGGTGCCGAAGCCGAAGATCCGGCACGACAGGCCCATCACCATCAGGGAGAAGGGCGGCTTGTCGACCGTGATGAAGTTGCCGGCGTCCAGCGAGCCGAAGAACCAGGCCTTCCAGCTCTGCGTGCCGCTGTAGACGGCGCTGCTGTAGAAGCTGTTCATGCTGGAGCCGGTCAGGTTCCAGGAGTACAGCACGGCCGCCAGGGCCAGGACGGCGACGAGCGCGGGCAGCGACCAGCGTGGCGCCTTCTCGGGCGGCGCCTCGGCGGGTGGGGCCGGCGGCGGCCAGTCGGCGGACGCCGGTTCGGTGTGGGGGTGCGGATCGGTGGCAGATGTCACCCACGCATCGTGCAAAGGCAGGGTGGGTGGCCGCTGTGCCGTACCTGGCGGTCGGCTGTGAATAAGCAAAGGGGCGGGTAATGTCTCGTACAGTCGTTCCCCAACTCGTACAACCTTTCACGCCGTCCTGTGAGTCAACTCATGCATGACTCAGACTCATTGGACGTCCCGTCGAGCCAGAGTGGTGGCCGTCGGTGCCGGCGTCGGGATCCTGATACCCGTCCTGGCCGCCGCGACGCCCGCCGCCGCGGCCACCCCGACGGTCAGCTGTACGTCCGCCAAGGCCGGCCTCGCCGACAAGCTGAAGAAGGACATCACGGCTGCCCTCGCGACCCGTAAGGGAACCGTCGCCGTCGGCCTCTACGACCGCAAGACCAACACCACCTGCACCCTGCGGGCGACGACCGCCTACGACTCGGCGAGCACCGTCAAGGTGACCGTGCTCGCCACGCTGCTGTGGGACGCGAAGAAGCACAACCGCACGCTGACCACGCGGGAGTCGACCCTCGCCAAGGCCATGATCACCAAGTCGGACAACGACGCCACCTCCACCCTGTGGCGGCAGCTCGGTCTGACGAAGATCAAGGGCTTCCTGACGGCGGCCGGCATGACGCAGACCAAGCCCGGCGCCAACAACTACTGGGGCCTGACCCAGGAGACCGTGACCGACGAGCAGAAGCTGCTCAAGCTGGTCACCGCCAAGAACACGGTCCTGAGCGACAACTCCCGTGCGTACATCCTGAAGTTGATGAACCAGGTGATCTCCAGCCAGCGTTGGGGCACGCCGTACGGAGCCCCGTCGGGCGCCACCGTGCACGTCAAGAACGGCTGGCTGCAACGCTCCACGCACGGCTGGCGCGTGCACAGCCTGGGCACCTTCAACGGGGGCGGCCGCGACTACATGATGTCCGTGCTCACCCAGGACAACAGCACGATGAGCTACGGGATCACCACGATCCAGGGCGTCGCGAAGGCGATCCACAAGGACCTCGCCTGAAACCCCTGCCCATGGACCTCGCCTGAAACCCCTGCTCAAGGACATCGCTTTACTGCGCGGTCTCCCGCACGTCACCCACCCGTCCTACGGTGACGCCCATGCGCCTGAGAACCGTACTCGCGACCGCTACCGCCGGCCTGGCGGCGGCCACCTGCCTCACCGCCGCCGGGCCCGCGAACGCCGTCAGCAACTCCCGTACCAGCAACGCCTGTTCGTCCTCCGTCTCGATCGACCGCTTCTCCGACGCGCTCGACAAGACGACCTACGACGGCACCTTCGTCGGCAACTTCTCCGCGCTCGCGGTGGACAAGGACGGCTCGATCGCCGCCCTGGAGGACCGTTCCTCGCTGTTCGACCTGAACGCGAAGACCCTCCAGCCGAAGCGGGTCGTCCCGCTCGCCGACGAGAACGGCGCCGCGCTCGACTCCGAGGGCCTGGTCATCGACCGCGACGGTACGCGCCTCATCACCTCCGAGACCGAGCCGTCGATCCGCCGCTACTCCACCGACGGCAAGATCCTCGACCGCCTCCCGGTCCCGTCCTCGCTCCTGGTCGCCCCGGCCGGCCGGGCCGTCTCCAACCAGACCTTCGAGGGCCTGACCCTGCTGCCCGGCGGCCGCACGCTCCTCGCGTCGATGGAGTACCCGATCGCAGGGGACACCTCGGGCGACGTCCGCTTCCAGACCTGGACCCGGACCAAGGGCGACCACTTCAGGCTCGCCGCGCAGTACGCGTACAAGACCGACGCCGCCTTCCTCGGCGTCCCCGAGGTGCAGGCCCTCCCCGACGGCCGCCTCCTCGTCCTGGAGCGCGGCTTCACCAGCGGCGTCGGCAACACCGTCCGCCTCTACCTGGCCGACCCGCGCCACGCGACGGACACCAGCACGATCGACGCCCTCACCGGCCAGCCCGGCGTCCGCCTGATCAAGAAGACCCTCCTCGCGGACATCGCCGACTGCCCGACCCTTGGCGCGACGGCGAAGCAGCCCCAGCCGAACCCCCTCCTCGACAACATCGAGGGCATGGTCGTCACCGGCCGCGAGAAGGGCCGCTACAAGGTCCTGCTGGTGAGCGACGACAACCAGAACGCGGTACAGACGACCCGCTTCTACTACCTCCGGGTACGTGCCTGACGGCTTCGCCTGCCGACGGTTTGTTGCGGAGGGATGAAATCCGCTCCATTTCACGTTGGTGCCTTTCGGAAGACCAGCTGATCAGGGGCGAACGGAAGGCACCGCGTGGCAGCGAAACAGGGGGAGACACCGGGGCAGGCACAGGGCTGGGCCCGAAGGCTCGCCGGATACGCCTGGCGGTATCCCAAGGACGTGGTCCTGGCCCTCGGCGCCTCCCTCGCCGGCATGGCGGTCATGGCGGTCGTCCCGCTGGTCACCAAGGTGATCATCGACGACGTGATCGGCGGCCACACCCGCTCCATGGCCCCCTGGGCGGCCGCCCTGATCGTCGCCGCCCTCCTCGTCTACGTCTCGACGTACATCCGGCGCTACTACGGCGGCCGCCTCGCCCTGGACGTCCAGCACGACCTCCGCACCGAGATGTACGGGACGATCACCCGTCTCGACGGCCGCCGCCAGGACGAGCTGTCCACCGGCCAGGTCGTGGGCCGCGCGACCAGCGACCTCCAGCTCATCCAGGGCCTGCTCTTCATGCTCCCGATGACCATCGGGAACGTCCTGCTCTTCGTGATCTCCCTCGCGATCATGGCCTGGCTGTCCCTGCCGCTGACCCTGATCGCCCTGGCCGTCGCCCCCGCGCTCGGCTTCATCGCCCGCCGCAGCCGCAGCAAGCTGCACCCCTCCACCTGGTACGCGCAGGCCCAGGCCGCCGCCGTCGCGGGAGTCGTCGACGGCGCCGTCAGCGGCGTACGCGTGGTGAAGGGCTTCGGCCAGGAGGACCAGGAGACCGGAAAGCTCCGCGAGGTCGGCCGCCGCCTCTACGCGGGACGCCTCCGCACCATCCGGCAGAACGCCAAGTACACCCCCGCCCTCCAGGCCGTCCCCGCCCTCGGCCAGGTCGCGATGCTCGCCCTCGGCGGCTGGCTCGCGGTGCGCGGTCACATCACGCTCGGCACGTTCGTCGCCTTCTCCACCTACCTCGCCCAACTCGTCGGCCCGGTCCGCATGTTGGCCATGGTCCTCACGGTCGGCCAGCAGGCCCGCGCCGGCACCGAACGCGTCCTGGAGCTCATCGACACCGAACCCTCGATGACGGACGGCACCAAGGAACTCCCCGCCGACGCCCCGGCCACGGTCGAGTTCGACGACGTCTCCTTCGGCTACGACGACGACCGCCCCGTCCTCAAGGGCCTCAGCTTCGAGATCCACCCCGGCGAGACCCTCGCGGTCGTCGGCTCCTCCGGCTCCGGCAAGTCCACGGTCTCCCTCCTCCTCCCGCGCTTCTACGACGTCACCCACGGCGCCGTCCTCATCGGCGGCCACGACGTCCGCGAGCTGACCCACGACTCCCTCCGCGCCGCGATCGGCCTGGTCCCCGAGGACTCCTTCCTCTTCTCCGACACGGTCCGCAACAACATCGCCTACGGCCGCCCCGACGCGACCGAGGAGGAGATCCTCACGGCCTCCCGGGCCGCGCAGGCCGACCGGTTCATCGCGGAACTCCCCGAGGGCTACGACACGAAGGTCGGCGAGCAGGGCCTCACCCTCTCCGGCGGCCAGCGCCAGCGCGTCGCCCTCGCCCGCGCGATCCTCACCGACCCGCGCCTGCTGGTCCTGGACGACGCGACCTCGGCGGTGGACGCGCGCGTCGAGCACGAGATCCACGAGGCGCTGAAACAGGTCATGGAGGGCCGGACGACCCTCCTCATCGCCCACCGGCGCTCCACCCTCAACCTCGCCGACCGCATCGCCGTCCTCGACGGGGGCCGCCTCGCCGACATCGGCACGCACGAGGAGTTGCAGGAGCGCTCACCGCTCTACCGCCGTCTCCTCACCGACCCCGACGAACTCGGCGGTGTCTCGCCCGGCCACGCCCTGCCCACCGCCGCACCGGCCGAAGACACCTCCGTACGCGCGGAGTTGGACGCCGAGTTCGACGCCGAGCGCGGGCTCACGCCCCGGCTGTGGACCGGTGACCGCGAACCCAAGGACACCGCGCTGTCCGGGATGCCCGCGACACCCGAACTCCTCGCGCAGGTCGACGCGTTGCCCCCGGCGACCGACACCCCCGACATCGACGAGGCACGCGCGGTACGCGCCGAGGACTCGTACGGTCTGCGCCGGCTGCTGCGCGGTTTCGGCACCCCGCTGCTGATCAGCCTCGGCCTGGTCGCCGTGGACGCGAGCATGAGTCTGCTGCTGCCGATCATGATCCGGCACGGCATCGACCAGGGCGTCACCAAGATGGCGATCGGCGCGATCTGGTCCGCCTCGCTGCTGGCGCTCGTCGCTGTGGTCGTCCAGTGGGTGGCACAGCGCGGCGAGACGAGGATGACCGGACGCACCGGGGAGCGGGTCCTCTACACGCTCCGCCTCAAGATCTTCTCCCAGCTCCAGCGCCTCGGACTCGACTACTACGAGCGGGAGTTGACCGGCCGGATCATGACGAGGATGACGACGGACGTCGACGCGCTGTCCTCGTTCCTCCAGACGGGCCTGGTCACGGCGTTCGTCTCGGTCGTCACGTTCTTCGGCATCATGGTCGCCCTGCTGGTGATCGACATCCAGCTCGCGCTCGTCGTGTTCGCGACGCTTCCCCCGCTGATCATCGCGACGTTCTTCTTCCGCCGGGCGAGCGTGAAGGCGTACGAACTCGCCCGTGAGCGGGTGTCGTTGGTCAACGCGGACCTCCAGGAGTCGGTGTCGGGGCTGCGGATCGTGCAGGCGTTCCGGCGTGAGAAGGACGGCGGTCGCCGCTTCGCCGAGCGCAGCGCCAGCTACCGTGCGGCCCGCACCCGGGGCCAGCGGCTGATCTCGGTCTACTTCCCCTTCGTGCAGTTCCTGTCGTCGGTGGCGGCGGCGTCCGTACTGATCGCGGGCGCGGGCAGGGTGGACGACGCGACGCTGACGACCGGCGCGTTGGTCGCCTACCTCCTCTACATCGACCTGTTCTTCGCCCCGGTCCAGCAGCTCTCCCAGGTCTTCGACGGCTACCAGCAGGCCACGGTCTCCCTGGGCCGCATCCAGGAGTTGCTCCAGGAACCGACGTCCACCCGAGCCGCAGACGAACCCCTCGAAGTCCTCTCCCTCCGTGGCGACATCGCCTTCGAGGACGTGCACTTCGCGTACGGCGACGACGAAGAGGCCATCGGGGGCGTCGAGTTGACGATCCCGGCGGGCCAGACGGTCGCCTTCGTCGGCGAGACGGGCGCGGGCAAGTCGACGCTCGTGAAGCTCGTCGCCCGCTTCTACGACCCGACGGGCGGCCGGGTGACGGTCGACGGCACGGACCTCCGCTCGCTGGACATCACGTCGTACCGCCACCACCTCGGGGTCGTCCCCCAGGAGGCGTACCTCTTCCAGGGGACCGTCCGCGACGCCGTCGCCTACGGCCGCCCCGACGCCACCGACGCCGAGGTGGAGGCGGCGGCCCGCGCGGTCGGCGCGCACGAGATGATCGCGACGCTCGACGGCGGCTACCTCCACGAGGTCGCCGAACGGGGCCGCAACCTCTCGGCGGGCCAACGCCAACTGCTGGCCCTGGCCCGCGCCGAACTGGTCGACCCCGACATCCTCCTCCTGGACGAGGCGACAGCGGCCCTGGACCTGGCCACAGAAGCCCAGGTCAACCAGGCCACCGACCGCCTCGCCGGCCGCCGCACCACCCTCGTCGTAGCCCACCGCCTCACCACGGCCGCCCGCGCGGACAGGGTCGTGGTGATGGATCACGGAAGGGTGGTGGAGGACGGCACACACGACGAGCTGTTGGCGCTGGACGGGTACTACGCCGAGCTCTGGCGGACTTTCGTCGGAGAGGACGCGCCCGCGACCGCCGCCTGACCCGCGTGGGCTCGCAGCCACATCGAGCGCCGGACGGAGTCCGGCCGCCGTCTCGATGCCCGGGAGGCCCGCCAGGGCCGAGCGGTGCGAGAGCGGCATGGGGAGGTTCTGCCCACGGCAGGGTCGTGGAGGACGGCACCCACGACGAGCTGCTCGCGCTGGACGGGTACTACGCCCGGCTGTGGCGCACGTTCGTCGGTGTGCCCGAGTCGGAGGAGCCGGTCGTCGCGCCCCGTTGACCCCTCTTTGCCCGTTCGCCTCCGAGGTGTCGGGGGGCGCGCAACCGTGCGACATACGTCTTGCGTCCGTACATCAGTACGCTGTTCGGCTGCTGTGCGGGAGGGATGACTGTGGAGATGGGTGCGCTACGACGGCGGGTGGCGCTCGGCATGGCCGTGCTCACCGCGTCCGGACTGCTCGCGCTCACGGCCCCCGGCACCGCCCAGGCGGCGGCGGTCTGCCCGGGGCGGGAGGTGGCGACGCTGCCCTTCTCCACCGGCACCGTCCATGTCTTCCGGCGGGGCGACTACGTCTGCGCGTACACCGTCCCCAAGAGCACCGGCGCCAAGCGCACGATGTCGGTCAGCGTCCAGGCGCGCGGCAGCCGCCCCGTCGTCGACAAGGGGCGCTACACACACCGGGCCGGTCCGGTCACCGTGCACGCCGGGCACCGGTGCGTGCGGATCAAGGGCGTGGTCGCGGGCGGGTCGGTCACGTCGGGCTGGATCCTCTGCTGACCCGACGTGAACAACCTCCTCTGGTGTGACTGGAGTTGCTCCGATAGCTTCCGGTTCACAACTGCCTCACAGGGGAGATTGCATGCGCAAGGCGCTCAGATGGCTGCTGGCGCTCACCGTGCTCATAGGCACGCTGGGTACGGCCGGGGTGGCCACCGCTGCCCAGACCGGCCAAGTCACTGATATCAAGGATCAGTTGCTGGCGATACCCGGCATGAGCCTGATCCAGGAGAAGCCGTACACCGGCTACCGCTACTTCGTCCTGAACTACACCCAGCCGATCGACCACCGGCACCCGTCCAAGGGCACGTTCCAGCAGCGCATCACCGTGCTGCACAAGGACGTCTCACGCCCGACGGTCTTCTACACCAGCGGCTACAACGTCTCCACGAACCCGAGCCGCAGCGAACCGACCCGGATCGCGGACGCCAACCAGGTCTCCCTGGAATACCGGTACTTCACGCCGTCCCGGCCCGCCCCCGCCGACTGGTCCAAGCTCGACATCTGGCAGGCAGCCAGCGACCAGCACCGCGTCTTCAAGGCCCTCAAGTCGATCTACACCAAGAACTGGATCGCCACCGGCGGCTCCAAGGGCGGTATGACGGCCACCTACTTCGAGCGCTTCTACCCGCACGACATGGACGGCGTCGTCGCCTACGTCGCCCCCAACGACGTGGTGAACAACGAGGATTCGGCCTACGACCGCTTCTTCACCAAGGTCGGCACCAAGGAGTGCCGCGACCGCCTGGACGCCGTACAGCGCGAGGCGCTGGTGCGCAGGGAACCGCTGGAGCAGAAGTACGCGGCCTACGCGGCCGAGAACGGCTTCACCTTCACCACCGTCGGCAGCCTGGACAAGGCCTACGAGGCCGTCGTCCTCGACTACGTCTGGGGCTTCTGGCAGTACAGCCTGCTCTCCGACTGCGACAGCATTCCGGCGAACGCGGCGACCGCCACCGACGACGAGATCTGGACCTCGGTCGACACGATCTCCGGCTTCTCCTTCTACACCGACCAGGGCCTGGACCCGTACACCCCGTACTACTACCAGGCGGGCACCCAACTCGGCGCCCCCACCATCCAGTTCCCGTACATCGAGAAGAAGTACATCCACTACGGCTACCAGCCGCCCCGCAACTTCGTCCCCCGCTCCATCCCGATGAGGTTCCAGCCGGGCGCGATGCGGGACGTCGACACCTGGGTCCGCCACCACGCCGACCACATGCTCTTCGTCTACGGCCAGAACGACCCGTGGGGCGCCGAGCGCTTCGCCGTCGGGAAGGGCGCGAAGGACTCGTACGTCTTCACCGCGCCCGGCCTCAACCACGGCGCGAACGTGGCCGCCCTGACCGCCGACCAGAAGGCGCTCGCCACCGCCCGCATCCTGGCATGGGCCGGCGTCCCCGCCCCGACGACGGCACAGGCCAAGGCCCTCGCACCGTACGACGCGAAGCTGGACCGGCAGGACATCCAGCGCGAGCCGACGCTCCGCCCGTAGGCAACTCCGGTGCCGCGCCCGGTCGTTGGTGGTCAGTCGACTACACCGGCCGGGCGCAGCCCACCGGTTGCTCGCCGCCGAGCTGGACGTACAGGGCCGTCGACGCGGGGCAACTCGCCCGCCGGAGCACGGCTTTGACGACCCTGTACTGCGGCTTCCGCTGCCCCGAGCCGTCGCACGCCGTCTCCCGGACCTGGCCGCTGCCCGAACCGTAGACGCAGTCGCCGACGATCGTGCGGGGCCCGCCCCCGCCGCCCGGATCGCCGGGGTGCGGGGGCTCGAGGTTGCGCATACAGGCGTAGCCCTTCGGAATGACCCCGTCACGGCCCGCGCCCGACGAGCCCTGGGCGCTGATGTGCAGCACGAAGTCCGTGGTCGCCGGGCACGGGGGACCGCTGCCCACCTCGCCGTCGTACCGGGCGACGACGCGCGCGGCGGCCCGCTCACTGGTGCACGGCACCTCGGTGAAACTCGTCGTACCGAAGGAACTGCACTCGTCGACGCCGAGGAACACCGCGCCGTAGCCGGTGGGTTGGGTGACCGTGGGCGCGGCGGACGCCTTCCGGCCGAGCCGGCCGTCCCCCCGGTCGGAACCGCCCGCGGACGAGCAGCCGGTCACCAGGGCGGCGAGCAGCGCGCACACCACGCCCACGCTCCATCGCTCACGCATCGATCCCCCCGGCTGCCCCCGCCCAGCGTGACCCGCCGCGGCGGGCGCACGCCAGCCGTGCGGGGGGCTTTGGGCCAGTTGGCGGGGGCGGGGCGGCTGCGGAACGTACCCCTAGTACGACAGTCCGTGACCGATCGGATACAGCACCTGCGTCGCGTCGTCCGCGCGCTGCACCGCCACCGGGAGCTTCCCGCGCGGCCGGACCCGGCCCGCGATCACCCGTGCCGCCGCCCGGAGTTCGACGTCGGTCCAGGAGTAGGACGCCAAGTAGGCCGACACCGTGGGCAGTTGGGCGACATCGTAGGGGTTGCGGACGGCGACGGCCACGACCGGCCGCCCGGTGGCGAGGAGTTGCTCGACGAGCGTCTTCTGCGCACTGCCCGCCGTGACGTTGTACGTCGCCACGACCACCGCGTCCGCCGCCCGCGCCGCGGTCACGGCCGCCGCGACGGTGGCGGCGGAGGGCTCGGTACCGGTGGACCGCGCGGTGGCCGTGAACCCCAACTCCCCGAGAGCCGCCGCCAGTACACCGGTGGGCGGACCCGTGGTACCCGTGGGGGAGGCCGGATCGGCGCCGACCACCAGCACCTTCCCGTGCGTACGACGGGACAGCGGCAGCAGCCCGCCCTTGTTCACCAGCAGGGTGGTCGTCCGCTCGGCGATGCCGGCGGCGGTGGCGCGATGGGCGGCGGTCCCGACCGTGCGGTCCACCCCCGCCCGGGTGACGTACGGCTTCTCGAACAACCCCAGCCGGGCCTTCAGCCGCAGCACCCGCAGGATCGACTCGTCGAGCCGCGCCTCCGTCAACTCCCCGTCCCGCACGGCCTTGAGGACGGCGTTCCAGGCGATGTCGAGGGAGGGCGGGTTGAGGAGCTGGTCCACCCCCGCCTTCAGCGCGAGCACGGGCACGCGGTCGTCGCCGTACTTCTGGCGTACGCCCTCCATGCCCAGCGAGTCCGTGATCACCACCCCGTCGTAGCCCAACTCCCCACGCAGGATGCCGGTGAGGATCGGGTGGGAGAGGGTGGCCGGGTCGCCGGAGTCGTCGAGGGCCGGGACCATGATGTGCGCGGTCATGATCGAGTCGATGCCCGCGGCGACGGCGGCCCGGAAGGGGACGGCGTCGAGCTTCCCCCACAGTTCGCGGCTGTGGGTGATGACCGGGAAGCCGAAGTGGCTGTCCACGGCGGTGTCGCCGTGCCCGGGGAAGTGCTTGGCGGTAGCCGCGACCTGGCTGCTCTGATACCCCTTCACCTCGGCGGCGACGAGGGCGGCCACCGCGTCCGGGTCGGCGCCGAAGGACCGTACACCGATGACCGGGTTGGCCGGGTTGACGTTCACGTCGGCGTCGGGGGAGTAGTCCTGGTTGACGCCCATCGCGCGCAGCTCGGCACCGGAGATCCGGCCGAGGGTGCGGGCGTCGGCGGGGGAGCCGCCGGCGCCGATCGCCATCGCGCCCGGGAAGAGCGTCGCGGGCGCGCCGATCCGGCAGACGGCGCCGTGTTCCTGGTCGGTGGCGATCAGCACGGGCAGCCCGCGCGGCTGTTTCAGCGAGGCCTTCTGGATGCCGTTGGAGAGGTCGGCGATCTGATGCGGGGCGCGGGTGTTGTGCGCCCAGCTGAAGTAGATGATGCCGCCGACCCGATACCTGGCGATCAGCTCGGCGGCCGTCCGCACCCCGATCTCGCTCAGGTTGGCATCGATGTCGGCCTGGTCGGGGGCGGTGGCGGAGTGGCCGTAGACCCGCATCACGAAGAGCTGGCCGACCTTCTCCTGCAAGGTCATACGGGAGATCAGCGCGCGGAGCGACTTGTCGTCGGCGTGGGCGGTGCCGCCGACGGCGAGGGACGCGGTGACGCCCATGGTCGCGGCGAGGACGGTACGTCTGGAGGGCACGTGCGCTCCTTCCGGAGTGGTCCCACGTCGGATCCACATCCGATCCGGTGTCGGATCCACTTCCGATCCGGTGAAGGAAACTTCCGAGCTTTCAGCAGTATCCGGGAAGTTTCTGCCAGTCAAGGGAGTGCGCACGGTAGCTCATGGAGGGGCCGCCATCGGCGCAGTTGGAGGGGGGCGCGCCGATGACGGCGTGCTGTCGGCCGCGGTGCGGAGGAGAGGGTTGGTCAGCGTTCGCAGCCAGCAGCGAGGCCGACGCCGTACCGCGGAGACTCATCCGGCAGCATGCCGGTTGGACGGAGGGGAGGGGACGCGGGTTCCCTTCGGCCGGCCGATTCCCGGAAGTCGGTGCGCCTGGGGACAGTGGGACGGACGGGACCGCTCACCGGCCCGCGCGGGGGTCGTCCATCCCGTGGACGTCCCGGCGGGGCGGGCGACCGCCGCCCGATCATGAGGGCATGCCCGTAGTCGATGTTCCCGGTTCCAAGTCCATCACCGCCCGCGCGCTGTTCCTGGCGGCGGCGGCCGACGGCGTCACCACCCTCCGGCGCCCCCTCCGCTCGGACGACACCGAGGGGTTCGCCGAGGGACTGACCCGGCTCGGCTATCGCGTGGGCCGGAGCCCGGACGCCTGGCGGATCGACGGCCGACCGCAGGGTCCGGCGGTCGCGGAGGCGGACGTGTACTGCCGGGACGGCGCGACGACGGCCCGCTTCCTGCCCACGCTCGCGGCGGCCGGCCACGGCAGCTTCCGCTTCGACGCGTCCCCGCAGATGCGCCGCCGCCCGCTCCTTCCGCTGACCCGGGCCCTGCGCGACCTGGGCGTGGACCTGCGCCACGAGGAGGCGGAGGGCCACCACCCGCTGCGGATCGAGGCGTCGGGTGTCGAGGGCGGCGAGGTGGTGCTCGACGCCGGCCAGTCCTCCCAGTACCTGACCGCGCTGCTCCTGCTGGGCCCTCTGACCAGGAAGGGCCTGCGGATCAGGGTCACCGACCTGGTCTCCGCGCCGTACGTCGAGATCACGATCGCGATGATGCGGGCGTTCGGGGCGGAGGTGCACAGGGAGGGTGCTGTCTATGTGGTCCCGCCGGGCGGCTACCAGGCGACCACGTACGACATCGAACCGGACGCGTCCACCGCCAGCTACTTCTTCGCGGCGGCGGCCCTGACGGGCGGCGAGGTCACGGTCCCCGGGCTCGGCACGGGCGCGCTCCAGGGCGACCTGGGCTTCGTCGACGTACTGCGCCGGATGGGCGCGGAGGTGGAGACGGGCGCGGAGGGCACCCGGGTGCGGGGGACGGGCGGATTGCGCGGCCTCACGGTCAATATGCGGGACATCTCGGACACCATGCCGACGTTGGCGGCCATCGCTCCCTTCGCGTCGGGACCGGTGCGTATCGAGGACGTGGGCAACACCCGGGTGAAGGAGTGCGACCGGCTGGAGGCCTGTGCGGAGAACCTCCGGCGGTTGGGGGTGGATGTGCTGACCGGGGACGACTGGATCGAGATCCGGCCGGGGGCAACTCCCGTCACGGACACGGAGATCAAGTCCTACGGCGACCACCGCATCGTCATGTCCTTCGCGGTGGCCGGGCTCGGGGTGCCGGGTATTTCGTTCGACGACCCGGGGTGTGTGCGGAAGACTTTCCCCGGTTTCCACGAGGAATTCGCGTCCCTGCGGGGGCAGTTGCCGGCGTGAGGGGACGGGTGTGGAGTTCGGGGTGGGGTTGGCGCTGAAGGCTCCGGTCCTGGCGGGCCGACTGGTGCGCCTGGAGCCGCTGGAGCATCGGCACACGGCCGAGCTGGCGGTGGCGGCGGAGGAGGACAGGGCTTCGTACGCGTTCACCTGGGTCCCGAGGGCCGACGAGGTGGAGGCCTATGTCGACGCCCAGTTGGGCCGCGCGGCGACGGGCCGGCTCGCGCCGTACGCCCAGGTGTCTACGAGCACGGGGAAGGCGGTCGGCGTCACGGCCTACTGGGAACCCCGCTCCTGGCTGACGGACGATCAACTCGACGCCGTGGAGGTCGGGTTCACGTGGCTGGCCGGTTCGGCGCAGGGCACGGGGGTGAACGCGGAGGCCAAACTCCTGCTGTTCCGGCACGCGTTCGAGGAGTGGGGCGTGTCCCGGGTCGACCTGAAGACGGACGCCCGCAATGACCGCTCCCGCGCCGCGATCCAGAGCGTGGGCGCCCGCTTCGAGGGGGTCCTGCGCAACTGGTCCCGGTCCTGGGCACCGGGGGAGGACGGTCTGTTGCGGGACTCCGCGATCTACTCGATCACGGCGGAGGAGTGGGCGGAGCGCAGGGGGGAGTTGGAGGAGCGGGTGGCGCGGTGCGCGTAGTGGGGTTGAACCGGTCGTAGGTCGACCGTGAAGGTTTCGTGCAGCTGTTCCACCGCTGGAGACGAACTGGATCGAGGTGGCGGTACCGGCGAGGATCGGGGGCATGACCGCGTACCTCATCCTCCACGGCTGGCAGAACCACCGCCCGAAGGACCACTGGCAGCACTGGCTCGCCGACCGCCTCCGCGCACTCGGGCACCACGTCACCTACCCCCAGCTGCCCGACCCCGACGACCCCGATCTGGACGTATGGCTGGGTGAACTGGGCCGCCATCTCGATGAGTTGCCGTTGCCGGATGGCCCCGACTCCGAGCGGGTCGTCCTCGCGCACAGCGCCTCCGCCCTGCTCTGGCTGCACGCCGTCGCCCGCGGGCTGGTCCGGGGCGGTGAGGTGGACCGGGTCCTGCTGGTCGGGCCGCCGTCCGCCTCCGTGGTCGCGAGCTATCCGGAAGTGGCCGGATTCGTCCCGCCCGCGGCCGACTTCACCCTCCCGGGCAACGTCCGCCTCGTCGCCGGCGACGAGGCGGACGTCGACGA
>NZ_JAENRY010000770.1 GCF_016612545.1 Streptomyces sp. MBT65
GGGCGGGGGTGAGGGTTCGTTGTCGGGTGCGGGTGGGTCGGGGCTCTGTGCGCGGTTCCCCGCGCCCCTAGGGGGTTCGGCCTTGCGTTGGTTTGATCAGTGCCGCCTCCAGGCCCGTGCGGTCTGTGCCCAGTTTTCTGTAGGCGGCCGAGAGGAGGCGTACTGCCGACTGTTCGTCCGTGTCCAGTTCTACGGCGATCTCGTGGTCGGTACGCCCGTGTGCCGCCAAGGTAGCCGCGGTGCGTTCGTCGGTGGTGAGGGTGTCTGTTTCTGTGGTGTGAAGGGGGTGGGGGCGTAGGCCGGCGGTGGTGAGTTCGGTGCGGGCTGTTTCGGCGAGGCCGTCGGCGCTGCACTGGACGGCCGCGTCGAGGCCTCGGTAGAGGTAGTCGGCGGCTTCGCCGGAGCGGCCGGTGCGGTGGAGTTCGGTGCCGAGG
>NZ_JAENRY010000771.1 GCF_016612545.1 Streptomyces sp. MBT65
GGGTCGGCGTCTGCCGGGGTTTCGGCGTGGGTGTCGGGGTCGGGGTGGGCGTCGGCTCGGGCGCCAACACCGCGGGCTCCTGCGCGGGTTGCTTCTTCGGGGGGACCGGGGTCGGCGACTCGGGCTTGGCGATGGGGGAGGAGGAGGGCGCCGGTTTCGCCTCGGGAGGCGGCGTGCGGTGGTCGCTGCCGCCGGTCAGCGCGAGGGCGATCGCCGCCGCGGTGGCCGCGGCGACCACACCGGCCGCGATGCCCGCCTTCACCGGCGCGCCGAGCCCCTCGGAGGCCACCGCGCCACCGCCACCCGCCCCGCCCGACGAGCTGCCGCCGGCCGCGGCGGACGCACCGGCTGCACCCGCCCCGCCGGACGAACTCCCGCTCGCCGCCGCTGCGGCACCCGCGGCACCGGCCGCGCCCGCTCCCGCGCCGCC
>NZ_JAENRY010000772.1 GCF_016612545.1 Streptomyces sp. MBT65
TCCACTGCCCGACCCGGACCCCGGTGTCCTCCGGCTTCCCGCTCCACACCGCGCGCGGCACGAAGAACAGCCCGGAGCCCGCCAGTTGGCGGCCGTAGGTGTGGCCCCGGGTGTCGACCCAGGAGATGGTGTTGGCGAACATCACCATCTGGTCGTAGTCCTTGGTCACCAGCGGATCGAAGACCGAGGCCGACTGCACGGACCGCTGGCTCCCCTCCTCGTACCGGAACCTGTCCGCGTACGGGAACAGCACCAGCGCCCCCACCACTCCCGCCGTCAGGACCGTCCGGTAGACCGCCGCACTGCTCGGGAACGCGGCGAACACGAACGCCACCACCACCGTCAGGAACCAGTAACGGGCGTTGGAGACCGGGTTGTTCACCAGCAGGTTCAGCGCTGCCAGCGCCACCCACACCAGCACCGTCGACGG
>NZ_JAENRY010000773.1 GCF_016612545.1 Streptomyces sp. MBT65
GGCGGGGCCTGTTCCGTCTCCAGCAGGGTCAGGCGCAGCGGGCCGGGGCAGCGCAGGTCGAAGCCGCGCAGCCGGTCGCGTTCCAGGAACGGGGCCCAGTCGCCGCCGGCGGGGATCTTGCGGGTGATGTCCGGGGTGACCCGGCCGTGCACGATCAGCTGCGGCGGGTCGGCCCCGGTGAACGCCGTGCGCAGCACCGCCTCGCAGTCGAAGACCGACTGCCAGGCGGCCCCGAACCGTTCGGCGTCCAGCGGCCCGTGCCAGACCCACACGAGCTGCTCGACATGCCGGCCGGTACCGGGCTGCGCGTCGCCCCCGGTGTAGAGGGCCGCCTGCTGCGCGGTGGGCGCGAACGCGGACGGGATCGGGGCGGTGGCGGTGGCGGCCAGTTCTTCCAGTACGTCCCGCAGCAGGGGGGCCTCTACAC
>NZ_JAENRY010000774.1 GCF_016612545.1 Streptomyces sp. MBT65
CGGCGGCGATCTACGTGGCGTACAACATCGGCATCATCGCGGGGATGTACGCCTTCGGTGCCCACTGGGGCGTACGGTCGGCGGCCCTCGGTGTGGCCGGAGGCGGCTTCCTGATGGTGCTGACCCAACTCCCGGCGCTGTGGCGGCAGTTGACGAGCCACAAGCCCACCACCCCGGAGACCGGAATCGGCACCGGCACCGGCACCGACACCGACCCTTCCGAGCCCCGCCCGATGAACCTCGCCCTGATGGCCACCGTGCTGCTCTTCGCCCTCTGCCGTCAGTCCCAGGTCCTCATCGAGCGCTTCCTCGCCTCCCACCTCCCGGCCGGCGCCATCTCGCATCTGAACTATGCGCAGAAGGTCGCCCAGATGCCGATGGTGCTCTCGCTGATGCTGTGCACGGTCACCTTCCCGGTGGTCGCGC
>NZ_JAENRY010000775.1 GCF_016612545.1 Streptomyces sp. MBT65
CACCGCCACCGACGCGACTGCTGTCCCCGGCTCAACCGGTCCCGCCGGTTCCCCGACCACTGACCCGGCCACCGGTCTGCCCGGCCCAGCCGCCGCCCCCGGCTCCACTGGTCCCGCCGGCCCTTCGGCCACCGGTCTGCCCGACCTGGCTGCCGCCACCGCCCCGGCCGGCACTCCCGGCCAGCCCGGTCCCGCCGACCCTTCGCCCACCGGTCTGCCCGGCCCGGCTGCCGCCACAGACGCGGCCGGCACTCCCAGCCGGCCCGGACCTGCCGGTCCCTCGGCCACCGGTTCGGCCACCGGTCTGCACGGCTCGGCTGCCGCCACAGACGCGGTCGGCACTCCCAGTTCCACCGGTCCTGCCAGCCCCTCGACCACCGGCCCGGCCGCCGCCACCGACCCGGCCGCCGCCCCCGGCC
>NZ_JAENRY010000776.1 GCF_016612545.1 Streptomyces sp. MBT65
GCCGGACGGTGCGGGGGTGCCGGAGCCCGCCCCCGGCACGGGGGCCGAGACGGGCTGACCGCACCCGACCGGGGGCCGACGGCGATCAGTGCTGCGGGCGACCGCGAACTCGCCTGCTGCCGCCGTGCGATGAGCCGCCGCCCGGAGCCCCCGCCCCGTCAGACCGACAGCGTCCGCGTGATCGCCCGTGCCGCCGCGCACAGTCGTGCCCCGATGCGGTCCACGTCCAGGTGGCGCGTGCCGCCGGTGACCGAGATCGCGGCGATCGGGCGGGGGCCGCGGTCGTGGGCGTAGACAGGGGCCGCGACCGCCGAGATGCCGATCTCGGCCTCCTCCAGGTTGACGCCGTAGCCGCGGGCCCGGGTGAGGGCGAGATCGCGGGCGAGTTGGCCGGGGAGGACCATGGTGCGCGGGGTGA
>NZ_JAENRY010000777.1 GCF_016612545.1 Streptomyces sp. MBT65
GCTGCCGGAGCTGACGGTGCTGGTTGACCAGCACCGTCAGCTCCGGCAGCAGCTCACGGTGGCGGCCCAGGCGCAGGTCGGCCTCGATGCGCTGGTCCAGCGCGCACAGCCGGGCCTCCTCCAGACGGCGGGCCTCCATGCCGATCTGGCTGCCGGCCTGCAGACCGGTCAGCGCCGGCCCGCTCCACAGCTCCAGCGCGCCGGCCAGACGGCGGGCCGCTCCCGTGTAGTCCTCCGCGTCCATCGCCCGGTAACCGGTCCCCGCGCGGCGCTCGAACTCCCGGTGGTCGACCGCGCCGCCCCGCGTCTGCAGCCGGTAGCCGCCCGGCACGGTGGCCAGAACGTCCTTGGCCCCCAGCCGCCCTCCGCCGTCCCCGCAGCCGTCCCCGCTCTCCCGCTCCCCCGCTCCCGGCCC
>NZ_JAENRY010000778.1 GCF_016612545.1 Streptomyces sp. MBT65
CCGCCCGCCGCACCCGCTCCGCGCCGCACGCACCACCGGCCCCCGCGGCCCGCCGCCGCACGCCCCGGCACGGTTCAGGCCATCCGACACGGAGCGGGCTCCTCCACATCCCGTGCCCCCGGAAGCCCCGATACCCCTAGAAAGAAAACCGAGTGGTATGTATCTTCTGGTCCGGACACCGCGTCACACCGCACGGCACCGCACGAGCGCACCGCACCGCCGCACCGCCCTGCACGACACGGCACCACACGTCCCGCACCGCCCCGCACGGCAGAGGGCCGCGGGGCACCCCACCTCAACCGACCCGTCCCGATCCCACCCCAGGGGGAACCATGTCCGCACCCACCATCCACACCCACCGCCCGGCCCGCACCACGGCACCCGCCCCGGACACCGCACCACCAACCACACC
>NZ_JAENRY010000779.1 GCF_016612545.1 Streptomyces sp. MBT65
GGGCTCGTGTCGGCTGCCCTCGCCGCTGCTGCCGTACTCGGTGTGGATCCGGTGGAGTTGGACGCGGCTGCTGATGCGCGGACGCCGTCGCCGGCGTTGCGGGTCGCTGCGCGGAAGCTTGGACGGCAGTTGATGCGGGCGGGGCGGGCGACCTGGCCGTCTGCCGAACTCGACGATCTTGCGCGAGAGTTCCCCAAAGGGGCGCATCAGCCTGTGGTGTTGGGGCTGGTGGCTCGGGCGGCGGGGCTCGGGGCGGAGGACGCGGCGTACTGCGCGGCCTACGAGAGTGTGAGTGGGCCGGCGTCCGCGACGGTGCGGTTGCTCAGTCTTGATCCGTTCGATGCTACGGCTGTGCTGGCTCGGTTGGCGCCGGAGTTGGACCTTGTCGTTGATCGGGCGGTGGAGGCG
>NZ_JAENRY010000077.1 GCF_016612545.1 Streptomyces sp. MBT65
ATTGATACAGCCTCGCGCCCCTTTGGGGCGCTCCCGGTCACCGTCATTGGATCGCGGCCTCTGTCCTGGGCACGTACACCGAAGCCGCTGGAGGAAGTCGCTTCTCCTCGTTCGCTCCCACCAACGACCACCACGCCGCCACCCCGAACACCACCGCCGTCAGGACCGTCGACGGGCCGCCGATGTCGGCGTACATGAAGTCGATGAGTTGCCAGGTCAGGAGGCCCGTGGAGACCAGGGCGCAGTCGAGGCCGGGGAGTTGGGTGCGGTGGACGCGGAGGAGGCCGCGCAGGGCGCAGGTCAGCAGGGCCAGCCAGCTGCCGGCCAGGGTGAGGAGGCCGAGGAGGCCCTGCTCGCTCAGGACCAGGAGGTACATGTTGTGGGGGGAGAGCAGGGGCTGCTTGAGGTACCCGGCGCCCGCGCCGTCGGTGTCGCTGCCCGAGGACAGGGCCAACGAGGCGTGGCCGTCGCGGTGTTCGGGGAAGCCCTTCAACCCGACGCCGGTCAGCGGGTGTTCGCGCCACATCGCGGTGGCCGCCGCCCACATGGTGTACCGGTCGACCACCGACTGGTCGGGCGCGTCGGTGACTTGGGTGATGCTGCTGATCCGCTCCTGGAGCATCGCCGTACCGACGCCGAAGCCGCCGACCAGGACGATGCCCGCAGCCGCGACGGCCGCCGCGATCTTCAGCGCGCGGCGCAGTCCGGCCAGGGCGAGTTGGATCGCGCAGGTCGCGGCCGTCGCGATCCACGCGCCCCGGCTGAAGGACAGGGCGAGCGGGACGAGCAGGCCGAAGGCGCACGCGGCGGCAACTGCCCGCTGCCGGGCGTCGTTCCGGCCCAGGGCGAGGGCGAGCGCGCAGATCAGGCCGAAGGACACGACCGTCGCCATGCCCATCACGTCGGTCGGTCCGAAGGTGCCGACGGCGCGGATGTCCTCGCCCTGGTAGGAGGCACCGGTCGCGGTGACGTACTGCTTGACGCCGATCGCCCCCTGCCAGCCGGCGAGTGCGACGAACGACCAGGCCAGCAGGCGGAAGTCGCGTCGGTCGCGGACGAGGAGGACGACCGCGGCCGGGACGAGGACGAAGATCTGGAGGTAGCGGCCCAGACCGCTGAGGCCCGCGCCCGGTGAGGACGCGCCCATCGCGGCGATGGAGAGGCCGAGGACCGGAAGTCCCATGACCGCTACGGCCGTTGGGGTCAATGGGCGGCTGCGGTCCCGGAGCTGGCGGATCGCGCAGTACAGCACCACCAGGCCGGAGACCGCGTCCGCGGGGCCCGCACCGCCCTCGCCCGGGACGAGGGGCAGGCCGAGCAGGGCGATCACGGCGACGACGGGCAGGACGGGCGCGAACGTGCGGACTCGGTGGTTCACGGCTCAGCTCCCGGTCGGACGGACGAGCGCGGTGACCGTGCGGGCCAGGATGCAGATGTCCTGCCACAGCGACCAGTTGTCGATGTACGCGTTGTCGAACCGGCAGCGGTCCTCGATCGAGGTGTCGCCGCGCAGCCCGTGGATCTGGGCGAGGCCGGTGATGCCGGTCTGCATCCGGTGGCGGGCCGCGTAGCCGGGATAGGTCCGGCTGAACTCCGCGACGAAGTACGGGCGTTCGGGGCGCGGGCCGACCAGGCTCATGTCGCCCCGGAACACGTTCCAGAGCTGGAGCAGCTCGTCCAGCGAGGTCTCGCGCAGGAAGCGGCAGAAGCGGCTCATCTGGAGTTCGCCCGCGACGCTCCAGCGGGTCGCCGCCTCGTGCTCGTCGACCGGGCGGTGGGTGCGGAACTTGAGGAGCGTGAAGGGGCGGCCGTCCTTGCCGATGCGCTCCTGGCGGAAGACGACGCCGGGTCCGTCGGTGAGGCGCAGGACCGTCGCGCAGAGCAGGAGGAGAGGACTGACCAGGAGGAGCAGGGTGCCCGAGGTCAGGACGTCCAGGGTCCGCTTGCCGAGGCTGCCCCGTCTGCGGGAGCCCAACTCCAGCCGCCTACAGGCGAATCCGGCGAGCTGGTCGCGCATCTCGTACGAGGGCGAGTCGGCGTCCACCTCCCAGACCGTGCAGCCCGACTCCGCCAACGCCCGCAGCAGCGGCCCGCGTTCGGACCGTACGGAGGGATGCACGGTGAGGACGGCCCGGACGCCGTTCTGGATGAGGGCGCGCTCGACCTCCTCGCCGGTGGTCAGGACGGGCAACCCCTCGGTGCCGTCCGGGTGTTCGGCGACGATCCCGACCGGTTCCACCCCGCACTTCGGGTGCCGCAGCACCGCCGCGGCCACGCGCTGCGCGGTCGTCGCCGGGCCGATCACCAGGGCGGTGCGCGGGCGGCTGAGCAGGGCCTTGCGGCGGTGCAGGTGCACCGCGCCGCGGGTCACGCAACCGGCCGCCGTCTGGAGGGCGAAGCCCAGCAGCAGGGTGCGCGCGGACAGCGCGCGGTCCGGGTCGTAGGCCGCGGTGAGGGTGCCGAGCGCGAGCCACGCGACCGCGATCCGCCCGCAGACGGCGGGCAGTTCGTCGAGCACGCGCGGTACGGCCCGGGGCAGATGCGGGCGCAGCAGTATCGACCCGGCGATCAGCAGCGCCACCAGCAGCGGCCGGCGCTGCCCGCCGGTCAGCGCGAGGGCGCCCACCAGGGCGGCGGTGAGGTCCGCGCCGAGCAGCGGCAGCGGTGAGGCCGTCCGCGCGGCCGGGCGGCGAACCGGGAACCGGAAACCGCCGCCGGTGCGGCGGGGGATGACCGAGACGTTCGAGAATCCGTGGTCCCGTGGCTGTCCGCCGGGGGAGGGGACGGTGCTTTCCGCGGTCACGAGTGGATGGACTCCCTGCACTCGGTGGGCACGACCGGCTCGGCGCCGAGCAGGTCGCGGTAGACGTCCGCGACCGCCTCGGCGGCCTGCCGCACGTCGTGCGTGGACTGGACGTACCGGCGTCCCTGGTGGCCGAGGGACTCGCGCAGCAGCGGGTCGAGCAGCAGCTCGGCGACGGCCCCGGACAGGACCGCCGGGTTCTCGGCCGGGACGAGGCAGCGCGGGGCGAGTTTGGGGGGCAGGCTCTCGCGGGCGCCGGCCACATCGGTGACGACGACGGGACGCCCGCAGGCCATCGCCTCCAGCGGGGCCAGCGCCATGCCCTCCCAGCGGGAGGGCAGCACCACCAGGTCGGCGGCCTGGTACCAGGGCACGGCATCGGCGACCGCGCCCGCGAACAGCACGGATTCCGGGGCGAGTCGGCGCAGCGCGGCCCGGTCGGGTCCGTCGCCGACGAGCACGAGCCGCGCCTTCGGCACCCGCCGGACCACCTCGTCCCACGCGCTCAGCAGGACGTCCTGACCCTTCTGCCGGCACAGCCGCCCCACGCACACCACCAGCGGCGCGGCCGGATCGACCCCGGCGAGCTGCTCGATCCCGGCCCGTACGGTGTCCACGGCGGCCGGGTGGAAGCGCCCGGTGTCGATCCCGTTCGGGATGACGCTCCAGCGGCCCCGGACCCCGGCCCGCAGCCCGGTCGTGCGCTCCGCCTCGCTCACGCACACCGTCCGGGTGGCCCACCGCGCGCCCCACCGCTCCCAGCCGACGGCGAGCGCGGCGGTGACCCCGCCAACCGCCTCGAACGACCAGGCGTGCGGCTGGAACACGGTCGGGATCCGCCCCCGCACGGCGAGTCGCCCGGCCAGCCCGGCCTTCGCGCTGTGCGCGTGCACCAGATCGGGCCGCACCTCCGCGACCACCCGGGCGAGCCGCCGCACCTCGGAGACGAGCGCGGGCCCCGGCGACCGCGTGGCCTGCCACCGTCGTACGTCGGCGCCGAGCGCCCTGACCCCGTCCGCGAGCGAGCCGCCGTCGGGGCAGGCGACCGTGACGTGCAGGCCGGAGGCGAGCTGGGCCCGCGTCAGATCCATGACGACACGGGCGACCCCGGCGTCCACGGGCTGGGCGAGGTGCAGGACCCGTGGCCGAGGGTCGGTTGCTGGCTGGTGCATTGCGCGGTTTCCTCGCTCACGGGTGGCGCTCGGGACTGCGGGCGGGAACGCGCCTCACTGCTGGGCGTCGACGGCGACGAAGAGCGCCCCGAACCACGCCGCGTCCCGCTGGGAAACGAGCCGGAAGGCCAGCTGGTCACCGCCCGGCCGCAGCGCCTTCCCGAGATCGAACACATCGGAGTCGTAGCCGAGCGTGTTCGCATACGCGGGCGCACGCTCCGAAGGCGCCGCCCCCGGCTCGCTGATCGTGGAATTCAGCACGTCGTCACGGGGATTGGCACCGTCGCCGAGCGGGATGGCGTTCGTACGACCGGTCGAGAGCGTGAGCGAATCCCCGGTACGGCCGCGATCCCCGTTGTACGCCACCACGCCCGCGCGTCCCCCGGCGTGCGCGGGCGTGCGCAGGGCGCGCAGCCGGATCTCCGCGCCGGTACGGGAGTCCATCGTGTCGAAGCCGTCCCACAGCTCCAGCCGGCGCAGCGGCTCCTGCGCCTTCTCGTACGCCACGACGAGCGTCCAGCCGCCCCAGGCACCGGCCGCCGACTTCCCCATCGCCGTGTTGATCTGGGCCACGGTGTAGAGGCCCGGACCACTCTCCCGGACCAGCCCGGTGACGTCCGCCGAGGCCTGGAACGCGTCCGCGCCGCCCGCCACCCGATGCCCGACGACCGTGTCCGCGCGCACTTCCTTGTAGTCGCCGCCGGGCTCCGCGACCAGCACCCGCCCGTTGTCCTTGGGCGGCTTCTGCTCGCCCACGCGGAGGTTGCCGCCCCAGTACAGGCGCGCGTACGTGGCTCGGGCGCCCTCGGGCAACCGGACCTCCGCGCGGGAGGAGTTGTAGGTGTTCGGGTCGCGGTCGACGTCGACGTAGAACATGTCGAAGTCGCCGTTGGCGGCGTCGGCCGACTGCCCCTCTCGTACCGCCGGGCAGGCGGCCGAGGTCGTGCGGCAGCTGATGGAGGTGTTGGCCGCGCGGACGATGCCACCGTGCTGGAGCGCGGAAAAGCGCTGCGCGAACGGGACGCGCCCCGACTCGGCGGGCGGGGCGGATGCTCCGGAGGCGGCCGGGGCCCAGATCGTGACGAGGGCGAGAGCGCCCGTCGACGCCCGGCGCAGCAGCGGACCCAGGGAATTGCGCATGACCGGAGTTGCCCTTTCGGGAAGCACGGCCCCTATGTGCGATGTGATGGCTATAGGGGTACTTCGGGAGGTGCGCAACACTAGTGGCTATCCGGATTAATCCCGCGAAACGTGACAAGTGTGTCGGAATGGTGAAGTTCGGCCTTGTCGCGGATCACCCCATTGGCGGCACAACCCCTGTGGGCGCCGCGCGTTGACACAGCGCCGGGCATCCCCGCCCGGATGTTTGTTTCAACCCCAAGGAGCACCTCTCCATGTCGCGTATCGCGAAGGGCCTGGTCCTGACCTCCGTTGCCGCCGCCGCCATGGCGGGCACCGCCGGCATCGCCGCCGCGGACAGCGACGCGCACGGCGCTGCCGCCCACTCCCCGGGCGTGCTGTCGGGCAACGTCGTGCAGGTCCCGGTTCACATCCCGGTCAACGTCTGCGGCAACACCGTCAACGTCATCGGCCTGCTGAACCCGGCCTTCGGCAACACCTGCGTCAACGACTGACGTCCGCGCGCATCCCTTCGGCCGGCCGTTCTCCCGTGGTGTCTCCACGGGGGGACGGCCGGTCGGCGTTCGGCGGTGTTGCCCCGAATGGGCGGTAGCCGTGCCGGTCCGGTGCTGCGGTCTTGACATGGCCCTCACCAGGCACGACGTCGACCGTACGGCTGACGGACGGTCACCCGGCGCGTTCGACCGGTTGCAGATGGTGGTGAGCGCTTTCACGGTGGGCTCAAGATCCGAAGCACCACCGAAAGGAACACCCCCATGCGTGGTCTGCCCGCACGGCGCATCGCGTCCTCCGTGCTCTGTGCCACCGTCCTGATCGGAATCGCCGGCCCCGCGGCCGTCGCCGCCGACAACGACTCGGCGCGGAAGCACGTCCACGCCGCGTCGAGCGTGCCGGTCCCTGGAGCTGACGGGCTGCTCGCCCAGGTCAAGGGCCTCGGCGACACCGCCAGCGTGCTCACCCCGGTCACCGACCTGCTGAACCAGGTGCTCAAGGCCGACAACGGCCAGCTCTCCGCCGACCAGGCGCAGAAGCTCGGCGACACCGTCAACCAGGCCGTCGCCAAGATCACCGCGGCGGCACCGGCCGCTCCGGCGGTCCCGGCAGCCCCGGCGGTTCCCGCGGCGCCGGCCGTACCCGCCGTACCCGCTGTTCCGGCGACGCCCGCCCTGCCCGCCACCCCCGCGCTCCCCGCGACGCCGGCCCTGCCCGCGCTCCCGAAGAGCGGCGACGACTCCAAGGGCCGGGCCAAGGCACCCGCCGACCTCGCCGGCGACGCCCTCGCCTCCCTGCAGAAAGCGGTCGCCACACTGCTCGCGGCGGTCACCTCCGGCGATGTCTCCGGGGTCGTCCCGGCGGTCACCGGTGTGGTGACGGGCCTTGTCAACGTGGTCGCGGCCACGCTGCTCGGCGCGGGCCTGCCCGCACCGAGCCTGCCGGGCCTGCCGTCGCTGCCGTCCACCTCCTCGCTTCCGGCGGTGCCCGCGGTCCCGGCCGCTCCGGCGCTGCCCGCGCTTCCGGGAGTGTGACGCGAACGGTCGCAGAGACGTCGTAGAGCAGTCGTAGAACAGTCCGCAGGTCAGTCGTAGAACAGTCCGCGGAGAAGTCGTGGCGCAGTCCGCGGAGCTGTCGTAGAACGGCCGTCGGGTCGGTCCTTTTCGGGATCGGGTCGGCGGCCTTTTCCGCTGTACGGCCCTTTCATATGAGGATGGGAAACGCCGATGAGACACCCGCTGCATTCGAGTGGGGCAGCAGAAACTTTCTGCGCACGGGGTTTCCGGCCCGGCCGGAACTCGTTACACAGGGCGACAGAATTCCCTCTGGTGACATGAGTTGCCGAAGAAAGGAACGCGATGAAGTCCCTGAAGGCTGCCGCTGTCGTTGCCGGGTCGCTCGCCCTCGCCGGTGCCGCCGCGCCCGCGTTCGCCTACAGCCCCGCCGATGTGACGCCCACCAGCCTCACCGGCGCTGTCAACACCCTCACCAGTGGTCAGCTCCAGCCCGCCGACGTGATGCCGCTGCAGCACCAGTCGGACGCGCTCGACACCGAGAACAAGGGCTCCGCGCTCAACACCGTCAAGGGTGCGACCGCCGCGCTGAACCAGCACAACCCGCTGCTCGGCGGTCTGCCGCTGCAGGGCTGAGTTTCTCCGGTGGTGTTCGAGGGGCGTCGCGAGGCGTCCCTCGTTCGTGTGGCGGGTCGACCGCGCCATCGGCCGGACGGGTGAGAACGCGTCAGGTGGCCTTCCGGCCCGTCGATAAGGTCGCGCGGTGACCTCAACCTCAAGCGAAACGCGCCCCTTCCGCGTCGCCGACCTCGGCACCCTCGTCGTCCTGGCGTGGAGCGGCGAGGCCCCCGACGGGGACATGCCCTATCTCCTCGCCTACACCCTGGGCGACGCCGCGGACGGCCCCGAGGCCGCCACCGCCGCCGTGGAACGGCTGCTGACCGACAACGGACTCCCGGTCGGCGGCAACGTCGTCGACGGCGCGAGCAAGCCCAGTCTGCCGATCACGATGCTCGTCGAGTCCGGGCAGGCCGTCCTCAACATGCCGCAGCTCAACGCGCAGTGCGTGCCGCCGCCCGAGTGGCTCGCGGCGGTCGGCGAACGCGGCTTCGCCTACCTGGTGTTCACCACCCGCCCGTGGCCCGAGGCCGAACCGGGCAAGCCCGTCACCCCCGAGGCGCTGGCCGAGTTCGCCGGCTCCGAGGAGACACTGAACGCCGCCGCGCACATCATCCTGCCCGCCCGCAGCCTGCGCGGCTGACGACCGGACAGCGGGCGGGAATTGCCGGTTCCGGCCCGCTGGCAGGAATTCCGGAAAGCTGACTACTACGGCACTCGGGGGAATCTTGAACTGATGTCCTTCCCGGCCTCGTTACCCGGTCAGCACGCAGAGCCTCCGAATTCCGAAAGGGACCGTACTCGAGATGAAGTCGACCACCCGAGGAACCATCGCCGCCGTCATCACGGCCGTGGCGGCCGCGGCCGGCGCCGCCGCCACCCCCGCCGCCGCGCTCGGCACGGTTCCCGTGCCCGTGCCGCTGGGGGGCGCGGAGAGCGCCCTCGGCATGGAACTCCCCAAGCTGGGCGGGGAGATCCCGGTGCCCATGCCGGGCTCGCCCGAGGGCCCGCGCTATGTCGAGGGCCGGCTCATCCCGGAGCACGCGCTGCCCCAACTCCCGGTCCACGGCGGCCTGCCCGGCGTCGGTCTGCGCGCCCCGCTGCCGCACGTCCTCGGCGACGGCTTCGACCACCTCGGCGTCAGTACGCCCGCCTCCGACCTGCGCACGCTGGCGCCGGGCCTGGGCGTGGACCTCCCGCTGACCCCGCCCAACCCCGACAACTTCGGTCTCCCGGACCTGAAGGCGCCGCAGGTGGGCGTCCTGGCACCGGTCCTTCAGACCGTGCCCGGGGCGGACCTGGTCACGGGGGCCGGCCTGTAGGCCGTAGTCACGAACAGGCCGTAGCCACGCGTGGACAAGGGCCCGGGTCGGGCGACCCGGGCCCTTCCGCATGCCGGGGTGCCGCGGACGGTGACCGGGCGGGGGGTCGGACGGTTAGCCCCTCGAACGAGCCGAACGGACGAGGGAGTTGGCCATGAGCGTGAGCGTCGGTGGAGTGTCCGTGGGCCGGGAGCCGGTGAGACCGGGGCCGGTGCGCAGGACGCGGCGGGAGGCGCTGCGCGGGGTGTTCGGCGCCGCCCTCGCCCTGGCGCTGGTGCCCGTCGTCGCGGCCTCCCGGCCCACCCGCTCCGGCGAGGACCCCGGGGACACCGCCTTCGACGAGACGTACCGGGGCCGCCGTATCCGAGGTGTCCTCAAGGACGGCTGGCAGGTGACGGTCGACGGCCGGCCGCTGCATCTCATGCGGCGCGCCGACGGCACCTGGCTGAGCATGGTCGACCACTACCGCTCGTATCCCACCGCGCTGGAGGCGACCCGCGCGGCTGTCGACGAGCTGAGCCCCGGCCGTGAACTGCGCGAGGCGGACGGTCCGACGGAGCAGATGCACATGGGGGGAGACCATGGCGTACACGCGTAAGGACGTCAGCACACTCACGGCCGCCGAGAAGCGGCGGTTCGTGGCGGCGCTGCTGGAGGTCAAACGGCGGGGCGAGTACGACGAGTTCGTGCGCACCCACATCGAGTTCTTCGTGCCCGACGGGGAGTACGGGCTGCGCTCCGCGCACATGGCGCCCTCCTTCCTGCCCTGGCACCGGCAGTTCCTGCTGGACCTGGAGCGGGCGCTGCGCAGGGTCGACTCCTCGGTGACGGTGCCCTATTGGGACTGGACGCGGGACCGCTCCGCGACCGCCCTGCCCTGGACCAAGGATCTGCTCGGCGGCACCGGGCGGCGCTCCGACCACCAGGTGACGACCGGGCCGTTCGCCTACGCGGCGGGCAAGTGGAAGATCACGGAGAACATCACCGACGAGCCGTACCTCACCCGGGACCTGGGCCGGGCCGGCGCCCCGATCGCGCTGCCGACGAAGAGCGACCTGGACGGGGCGCTCGCCGATCCCGTCTACGACGTCTCGCCCTGGGACTCGACCTGCCGCACGGGGTTCCGCAACCGGCTCGAAGGGTGGGGCACCGGGTCCGGCAGCGCGTCCTGGCGCAACCACAACCGGGTCCACAAGTGGGTCGGCGGCGTGATGCTCGGCGGCGCCTCCGTCAACGACCCCGTCTTCTGGCTCCACCACGCCTTCATCGACCTCCAGTGGACGCGCTGGCAGAACAGGCACCGCGGCGCCCGCTACCTCCCGGCGAGGCCGCCGGGGCCGGGCGACGACCAGGAGGGGCGGGTCGTGGCACGGCAGGAGCGGATGCCGCCGTGGGACGTGACACCGGAGCGACTGGAGGACGTCAGCAGTATTTATCGCTACGGCTGACGCGATGATCCGCTACGGCTGACCGGTCGCGGACACGGGGAGAGCCCCGGCGCCTGAGGTGCCGGGGCTCTTCGCGTACGTCCGTCCGCGTGTGCGGTCGAATCAGTGGCCGTAGCCGTTGTCGCCGTAGCCGCCGGGGCCGGGGTGGCCGCCCTTGCCGTGGTCGCTCACGTTGGCGCAGGTGTTGCCGAAGGCGGGGTTCAGCAGGCCGATCACGCTGATGGTGTTGCCGCAGACGTTGACCGGGATGTGGACCGGGACCTGCACGACGTTGCCCGACAGGACGCCGGGCGAACCGACGGCCGCACCCTGCGCGCCCGCGTCCGCCATGGCCAGGCCGGCGCCGCCGAGCGCCACAGCACCCGTGCCGAGGGCGACCACGGCCGCCTTCGCGATGCGAGACATCACGTTCTCCTTTGGTTCGAGGAGTGCGACGGCAGGACGCGCCACCGCACTTCGAGTTCAACGCCGCGGCGCAGGGCTGGTAACGGCGACAGCGCCGCGATCACCTTTTTGAACTGGACTTCGAGCGCCGGGCGCGGATGTTCGACGGCCGGAAATTCGGTGCCCCCGGCGGGTGGGTGTCCACTAATCTCCCGGCATGGCAACCGACCAACTGTTCCGTCTGTTCGCCGAGCAGAACCGGGTGCGCGCCTTCGCGGCGGTCGCCCTGGGCGCGGAGACCTCCGAGCAGGTCGCCGAGGTGGCGGGCCTGACCCCGAAGGGCACGGCCCTCGCCCTGCTCAAGCTGCGCGAACAGGGCGTGCTGAAGACCATGGACGACGGCGAACTGCGCGTCGACTACGACCTGTTCAAGAAGCTCGCGCGGCAGGACGAGGAGCCCGTCGACGAGAGCCCGGTCACCGGCGACGAGCACACCGACATGATCCTGCGCACCTTCGTCCGCAGCGGCCGGCTGGTTCGCCTCCCGGCCCAGTGGGCCCGCAAGCAGGTGGTGCTCCAGTACATCGCCGAGCAGACCTTCACCCCCGGCGTCGAGTACCCCGAGCGGATCGTCAACGAGAAGCTGCGCGCCTGGTGCGAGGACGGAGAGGTCGACCATGTGACGCTCCGCCGGTACCTGGTGGACCTGCGCCATCTGGGGCGGGGCGACGGCATCTACCGGCGCATCGAGGCGTGACCTACGGCAGCTGTCGTACGGGTGAGCCCGCCAGGTAGGCCTGGATGTTCTCGACCGCCTGGCCGTAGTACGTCGTGTAGTTGGCGTGCGACACATAGCCGAGGTGCGGGGTCGCGAGCAGGCGGGGTGCCGTGCGGAACGGGTGGTCGGCGGGGAGGGGTTCGAGGTCGAAGACGTCGAGTCCGGCGCCGGCGACACGGCCCTCGTGGAGGGCGGCGAGCAGGGCGTCCTGGTCGACGATCGCCGCGCGTGAGGTGTTGACCAGATACGCGGTGGGCTTGAGCAGGGCGAGTTCGGCGGGGCCGAGGAGACCGCGGGTGCGGTCGCCGAGGGCGAGGTGGACCGAGACGAAGTCGCTGTCCGCGAGCAACTCCTCCTTGGACGCGGCGAGTTGCACGCCGACCTCGGCCGCGCGCTCCTTCGTGAGGTGCGCGCTCCACGCGGTGACGCGCATGCCGAAGGCCAGCCCGATGGCGGCGACCCGGCTGCCGATCTTGCCGAGGCCGAGCAGTCCGAGGGTACTGCCGTGCAGGTCGGCGCCGACCGTCCGCTGCCAAGGGCCGCCCGCGCGCAGGGAGTTGCTCTCCTCGACGATGCCGCGGGCCAGGCCCAGCAGCAGGGCCCAGGTCAGTTCGACGGGCGGGGTCGAGGAGCTGGCCGTACCGCACACGGTGACGCCGTGCGCCTGTGCGGCGGCGTAGTCGATGACCGTGTTGCGCATGCCGGAGGCGATCAGCAGCTTCAGCCGGGGGAGCCGGGCGAACAGCGAGGCGGGGAAGGGGACGCGCTCGCGCAGGGTGACGACGATGTCGGCGGTGGCGAGGGCGGCGGCCAACTCGCCCTCGCCGTCCAGGTGTTCACGCAGGCTCACGACCTCCACGGTGTCCTCGACCGGCGACCAGTCGGCGAGTCCGGTCGCGACGTTCTGGTAGTCGTCGAGGACAACACAGCGCAGGCGCACGGCGGTTCGGTTCCTTCGGTCGGGTCCGGGAAGGTCATTCCTTCGCGAGGGTAATCGCCTTGCGGGTCGGGCGGCCCAGGGCCCAGAAGAGGACGCCGAGGAGCATGAAGACGGCGAGCGGTACGGCCTCGGTGAGGAGGTACTGCCAGCGCTCGCCGTGGGTCCAGCCGTCCGGGAGGTAGTTGGCGCCGAACCACTGGTCGCCGGCCCCGGGAGCGATCAGCTGCACGCTCGCGAACAGGATGAGCGCGGTGAGGACCACGCTGATGGTGCGGGGGAAGGGCGCCTTGTAGGGGCGGGGGACGTCCGGGGCCTTGCGGCGCAGTACCGCGAGGGCCGGGAAGATGCCCAGGTAGCTGATGAGCGTGGTGGAGATGGCGAGGCCGAGGACGGCGCCGAAGAGCTTCGCCGCGCTGCCGTGGGTGAGTTGGTGGGCCAGGACCAGGACCAGGGTGGAGACCAGGCCGCTGAGGATGTTGACCCGCACCGGCGTCCCGAACCGGCTGGAGATGACGCCGAGGAAGCGGGGCGCGGCGCCGTCGTAGCCGGAGACGGCCAGGGCGCGGTCGGAGCCCATGACCCAGGTGACGCCCGAGGACAGCACCGTGAGGATGAACAGCACCGCCGCGATGTCCCCGAGGACCGTGCCGGCGCCGCTGCTGGTGACCGTGCCGTCGGCGGCCACGTCACCGCCGTAGACGGTGAAGACCTGGCGGATCGCGTCGAGGAAGCCGCCGAGGCCGGTGATGGCCTTGACCGGGAGGACGAGCAGGATGCCGAGGATGGGGAGGGCGTAGAGGAGTACGGAGAGGGCGGCGCTGCGGAAGATCGCGAACGGGACGTCCTTCTGCGCGTCGGTCATCTCGTCGCCGGCCGTGTTGGGCAGTTCGAAGCCGACGTAGTTGAACATCAGGACGGGCACCAGGCCGACGAAGCCCGCGTACGTCGGGGAGAAGTCGCCGGGGCCGAAGCCGTGCAGGCCGTGCTGGATGCCGTAGACGACGACGGTGATGGTGAACAGGCCGAGGAGGACGAAGCGGCTCCAGGCGCCGATGGTGGGGATCCACTTGCCGACGTCGAAGGAGAGGATCGCGGCGAGGACGCCCACCCAGATGAAGACGAGGGCGAAGACGTAGAAGGCCGGGGTGCTCAGGTCCTTGCCGTCGTTGAAGAAGGTGGTGAAGGCCGTGACGGCGGAGACGGCGAGGGTGCCGCCGAGCCATACCGGGTTGGTGATCCAGTACAGGAAGTTGTTGACGGCGCCCGCGAGGCGGCCGAAGGCCCGGCTGGTCCAGATGTAGGGGCCGCCCTCCTCGGGGAACGCGGCGCCGAGTTCGGCGGTCAGCAGCGCGGAGGGGATGAAGAACACCGCGGCCAGCACGATGAGCCAGGTGAACGCCTCGGCGCCGGACGAGGCGACCGTGCCGATGGTGTCGACGCCGACGATCGTGCAGAGGAGGAAGAAGAGGATGTCGAAACGGCCGAAGTGCTTGCGCAGCTTCTGCCGCTCCGACTGAGCCGATGCCGACGTCCCGGCCGGCTCGGAGGCGATCTGACCAGCGGCCACGGGGGCTCCTGCGGGGTGGGGAGGGGCGGGATTCGGCCAATGATCGGGCGCCCTTGTCATTTCCCACAAGCAGTGAGGGGCAATTCTTGACCATTACGTATCCACCCGGACGTACCGGAAACCGTGCCGAAACGTAGGGGCCGTATTGGTGCGTGCACGCCACCGCGCAAGGCTCTTGCGTGAACTGCCCGTCCACGGGAGAGCCTTGCGCGGTCGTCGGTCAGAGCGCGGCCCGTTCCTTCAGCGGCTCCCACCAGGCGCGGTTGTCGCGGTACCACTGCACGGTCTCCGCGAGGCCCTGCTCGAAGGACTTGCGGGGCTCGTAGCCGAGCTCCTCGCGGATCTTCGTGCAGTCCACCGAGTAGCGGCGGTCGTGGCCCTTGCGGTCGGTGACGTACTCGACGCTCGTCTCCCAGTCGGTGCCGCAGGCCTCCAGCAGCAGGCCGGTGAGCTCCTTGTTGCTGAGCTCGGTGCCGCCGCCGATGTTGTAGACCTCGCCGGCCCGGCCCTTGGTGCGCACGAGCTCGATGCCCTGGACGTGGTCGTCGATGTGCAGCCAGTCGCGGACGTTGCCGCCGTCGCCGTACAGCGGGACCTTCCTGCCGTCGAGGAGGTTGGTCACGAAGAGCGGGATGACCTTCTCGGGGAAGTGGTGGTGCCCGTAGTTGTTCGAGCAGCGGGTGACGCGGACGTCGAGGCCGTGGGTGCGGTGGTACGACAGCGCGATCAGGTCGCTGGAGGCCTTCGCCGAGGAGTACGGCGAGTTGGGCTGCAGCGGGTGCGTCTCGGGCCAGGAGCCCTCGTCGATGGAGCCGTAGACCTCGTCGGTGGAGATGTGCACGAAGGTCTTGATGCCCGCGTGGTGCGCGGCGTCGATCAGGGTGTGGGTGCCGACCACGTTGGTGCGCACGAACTCCGCGCCGCCGTCGATGGAGCGGTCCACATGCGACTCGGCGGCGAAGTGCACCACCTGGTCGTGCTCCGCCAGCAGCTTGCCGACCAGCGCGGGGTCGCAGATGTCGCCCTGCACGAAGCTGAAGCCGGGGTGCTCGCGCACCGCGTCGAGGTTGGCCGGATTCCCCGCGTACGTCAGCTTGTCCAGGACGGTGATCGCGATGTCACCGGGGCCCTCGGGGCCGAGCAGCGTACGGACGTAGTGCGAGCCGATGAAACCGGCACCGCCGGTCACCAGGATCCGGGTGGTGGGGGCCGGAGCCGAAGGGGAGGTCATGAAGAGATCTGCACCTTGCTGTGGTCGCCGAGGACGAGACGGTGGGCCGCGGGGTTGCGGGGGGCGGGGGTGACCTGGACGTTGCGGCCGATGAGGGAGACCTCGACCCGCCGTACGCCGGTGATGGAGGAGTCGCGCAGGACGATGGAGTACTCGACCTCGCTGTCGTCGATCCGGCAGCCCTCGGAGACCGAGGTGAAGGGGCCGATGTACGAGTCGCTGATCACCGAACCTGGGCCGATGACGGCCGGGCCGACGATGCGCGATCCGCGGACCTCGGCGCCGGCCTCGATCCGCACCCGGCCGATGATCTCGCTGGACTCGTCGACGGTGCCCTCGATGCGGGGCTCGAGCGTCTCCAGGACGGAGCGGTTGACCTCCAGCATGTCGGCGACGTTCCCGGTGTCCTTCCAGTAGCCGGAGATGGTCGTCGAGCGCACGTCCCTGCGCTGGTCGATCAGCCACTGGATGGCGTGGGTGATCTCCAGCTCGCCGCGCCAGGACGGCTCGATGGAGCGGACGGCCTCGTGGATCGCCGGGGTGAAGAGGTACACGCCCACCAGGGCGAGATCGCTCTTGGGCTCCTTCGGCTTCTCCTCCAGGCCCTTGACGCGGCCGTTCCCGTCGAGCTCGGCGACACCGAACGACGTCGGGTTGGGCACCTTGGTCAGCAGGATCTGCGCGTCGGGGTGCTCGGTGCGGAACTCCTCGACGAGGCCGGTGATGCCGCCCACGATGAAGTTGTCGCCGAGGTACATGACGAAGTCGTCGTCACCGAGGAACTCGCTCGCGATGAGCACCGCGTGCGCCAGGCCGAGCGGCTTGTCCTGGGTGATGTACGTGACATCGATCCCGAGCTTCGAACCGTCGCCGACGGCTTCCCGGATCTCCTCGGCGGTGTCGCCGACGATGATCCCGACATCCGTGATCCCGGCGTCGGCGATGGCCTCAAGACCGTAGAACAGCACGGGTTTGTTGGCGACGGGCACCAGCTGCTTGGCCGATGTGTGGGTTATGGGGCGCAGGCGAGTGCCCGAGCCACCGGAGAGAACGAGAGCCTTCATGCGCGGCATCCTAACCGGGGCCCTGTCAAGCGACACTCCGGCCGGGCGGCCACAGTTCGTGAAAACGTCCCTCGTGCTTCGTGATCCGTTCGTATCCTGGTCCGTCACTTGCTGTGACGGGGGCGGGTCGGCCACCCGCTAGCCTTAATCGAACGTCCACCGAGCGGTGACACACGCCGGGTCCCGACGAATGACTCCCAGTAGCTGAGGCGGAAGAAGACACATGCCCATCAAGGTGAGCGTGGTGATCCCGGTCTACAACCCGGGCCGGTACATCGAGGACTGCATCGCCTCTCTTCTGCGTCAGAGCCTGCCGGACCACGAGTACGAAGCGATCTTCGTCAACGACGGTTCCACCGACGAGACCCCCGCGCGCCTGGACAGGCTCGCCGCCGAGCACGCGAACATGCACGTCATCCACCAGGAGGCGTCCGGCTGGTCCGGCAAGCCCCGCAACGCGGGCATCGCGGCCGCGAAGGGCGAGTTCATCCAGTTCGTGGACAACGACGACTGGCTCGGCGACGAGGCTCTCGAGCGCATGTACGACTACGGCGTGGCGAACAAGGCCGACGTCGTCGTGGGCAAGATGGTCGGCAAGGGCCGGGGCGTGCCCCGGGAGCTGTTCCGCAAGAACCGTCCGCACGCCACCGTCGACAACGCCCCGCTGATCGACAGCCTCACCCCGCACAAGATGTTCCGCAAGGAGTTCCTCGACCGGCACAACCTCCGCTACTTGGAGGGGCGCCGCCGTCTCGAGGACCACGTCTTCGTCACCGAGGCGTACCTGCGGGCGGAGAACGTCGCGGTGCTCAGCGACTACCTGTGCTACTACCACATCAAGCGTGAGGACGCGGCCAACGCGGGCTTCCAGCGCTTCGACCCGGTCGGCTACTTCAAGAACCTCCGCGAGGCCCTGGACGTCGTCGAGGAACTCACCGAGCCCGGCCCGCTGCGCGACAAGCTCTTCCGGCGCTGGCTGCGCAACGAGATGGTCGAGCGCATGCGCGGGCAGCGCCTGCTGAAGCTTCCCGAGGACTACCGCCGGGAGCTGTTCGACGAGATCCACAAGGTGGTCGTCGAGCGCTTCGGCCCGGGTGTCGCCGCGGGGCTGCCGCCCGCGCAGCGGATCGTCGCCGCGCTGATCGCCGCCGACCGGTTCGCCGACGTCGAGGAGTTCGCCCGCTGGGAGTCCGGGATCAAGGCCTCCGGCACCCTGGACAGCCTCGCCTGGGACACGGGCGTACTGACCGTGGGCTTCACCGCCCAGCTCACCTCCGGGGGCCGGCCGCTCACCTTCCGCGCCGACGGCACGAAGGACCTGCTCGTCCCGCCGTTGTCGCGGGAGAGCCTGGACGCCGTCGCGAAGCTGGGCGCGGACACCTCCGCGCCGCTGGGCAAGTCGAAGGCGGACGTCGTGCTGCGGGAGCGTTCGTCGGGCGCGGAGTTCTTCCAGCCGGTCGAGCTCAGCCGGGAGAAGGCCGCGGTGGAGGGGCAGGAGGGACACTTCCGGCAGGTGCTGGTGGCCGAGTCGCGGGTGGACCCGCTGGCGGCGGCCAACGGCGCCGCGCTGGACGCCGGCATCTGGGACGTCCTGGTCCGCATCAGCTCCTGCGGGTGGTCCAAGGAGACGCGCCTCGGTGCCGTCCGCGGCGAGGCGGTCGGGCGCGGGCGCGGCGGTGCCGTCGTCGGCTCCCCGGCCCACCTGGTCCTGCCGTACTGGACCGACCCGCACGGCAACCTCTCGCTCGACGTCGACCAGCGGACCGACCGGCTCTCGTACGAGTTCGCCCACCTCGCCTCCGCCGACGTCACCGTGACGACGGACCCCGGCCGGCTCGTCGTCGTCCTGCCGTTCCACATCCAGGAGAAGAGCGCGGCAGGCCTGAGGCTGACGGAGGTCGCGAGCGGTCGTACGGTCGACCTCCCCGCCACACTGACCGCCCGGGTGACCGGCGACGCCGACCTGGGCGCCGACCTCCCGCTCGCCGACCTGACGACCGGCGAGTGGCGACTGGAACTGACGGCGCCGTCGGCCGGGGCGGGCAAACCGGTGGCCCTTCCGCTGGTGCTCGATGTCTCCGCGAGCGGGGGTGCCGTGGTCAAGCGCCTCGCCGCCGCGGCGGCCGACCTCGCGGCGAAGGATCCTGGCCGGCGTCGGCCGGCTGCTCGTCCTGGGGCGGTGACGGTCTTGCGTCGGGTGGCGGGGAAGGTGCGGCGGGTGTTGAAGAAGTAGGGGGACCTTGCGAGCGGGGGGCGGGCCTTTTGCCGCTGCGGTGGCCGGCCTCGTGGCGAAGGGTCCTGGTCGGCGCGGGCCCGCCTCTCGGTCTGGGGTGACGGCGATCTTGCGTCGGGCGGTGGGGACGGTCTGCCGGGTGCTGGAGAAGTAGCGGGACCTCGCGAGCGGGGGCGTCGGGCGTTTCGCCGCTGCGGTGGCCGGCCTCGTGGCGAAGGGTCCTGGTCGGCGCGGGCCCGCCTCTCGGTCTGGGGTGACGGCGATCTTGCGTCGGGCGGTGGGCAAGGGCCGTCGGGTGCCGAAGAAGTAGCGGGACCTCGCGAGCGGGGATCGACACCTGCGGGCGCTGGGTGTCGAGGGTGCTCGGGTGTTGGAGCCCAGGGTCTTCCTTCCGCGACTACCGCCGCGGCTTCCGCGCGTGGTTTCGCGAGGCCGGGTTTCCGCGAGGTGACCGGCCAGGGCCGCACCCGTGTGCAGGCACCGGTGGTCATCGAGTGGGAGCGGGATGGTGAGTCGGCTCAAGCGGATGTTCTGGGCGCTCGACGCGTATTCCGGCGGGGCCACGCGACCCACGGACGCCCGGATGCGGGCCGTCCGGCACCCTGTGCCCTTCGGGGTTGCCGGTGCCGTGTTCGCCAGTGGCATGTGTGCGCTGGCCATAGGCAGGCTCGACCGGCAGATCGCACTTGTGGGACTGGTCGTGGGCGTGTTGTTCGGTCTCCTCGTCGTCCTTGAGCGCAAGCGGCTGGAACACTACGGTTTCCGGCCGGAGGCGGCCTCGGACGACCGGGAGCACGACGGCGACGCTCCGAGCCCGCGCTGACCGCCCTCGCCTCCGAGGGCCCTTGCAGCCTTGCCCAGGCGTGGATACGGCGCCGTCGCTTCGCGAATCTGCACCGCGCCCGTGCGCCGGTGTGCGGACGAGCCCGGCGTCCCGCGCCTACCCCTTCGGTACGTGGATGTCGACGCTGCTCAGCGTCTGTGGCCGGTCCGTGAACACCCGTAGGCGGACCCGCAGATGCTTCCGGTCCGGGAGGGAGTAGCTGCCGCCGGCCGGCACGAGTTCGTAGCGTGCCGACTGGTGCGGACCCAGCACAGCCGGGCCGCTGCGCACCGTCCAGTACGAGGACGTGCTCTCGCCGGTGCTGGAGGCGAAGTGCGGAGTCAGCGCGGTGTCACCGGAGTTGGTCGCCCGCACGGTGAGCCCGCGGATCCCGCCGCTGTCGCCCCGTACGCCGCTGACCGTCAGCCGGATCGGTGGCCCGCTCGCGGCGGCGACGGCCACGCACACGGCGGCCGGCGCCAGCACCGCCGCCGCCACCATCGCGCTGACGGCCCGTCGCCGGCCGAACGGCAGCCGGGGCTGCCAGGCCGAGGCGAAGTCCGAACTGGTGGCGGTGGCGGCGGCAGCGACCCACAACGGGGTCATCAGCAGGTAGTAGCCGTCCTGCGAACGCGTGGCCAGATAGAACGCGCACCACGGCAGGACGGTGGCGGCCGGACCCAACCGGCGTACGAAGAGCACGAACAGGACGAGCAGTCCGACCGCGAGCAGCATGCTGGCGTAGGAGTAGAAGTCCAGCCGGCTGCTGCCCTCGGAGAAGTAGTACGACAGGCCCATGATGCCCTGGCCGTGCAGGACCCCGTGCTGGGTGAACGGCAGGGCCAGGCCGGTGATCCAGGCCCGGGGGCTCTGCGCGATGAAGTACGCGTTGGCGGCCAGGGCCACGACGGCGGCGACCGCGGTGAACCGCGCGACCAGGCCGAGCGCCGCCCGCGCCGAGAGCTCGCCGCGCCGTACCGCGTAGACACCGACGAGCAGGAACGGCGTGAGGAACCAGGGGAGTTGATGGGTCGCGCAGGCGGCGCCGAGGAGTCCGGCGCGTACGAAGTCCGAGCGGCGGAGCCGTCCGCCGGCGCCGATCGAGGGCCAGCGGATCACCACGGGGATGAGCAGCACGAGGGCCGAGATCGCCGGGTAGCCCATGGCCGCGTAGCCCTTGAGCATGGGGAAGCCCAGGCAGACCGCCGTCGCGGCCGACCGCCACGGCGTCGGCAGCAGCCACCACAGCACCGCGGCGCCGACGAGCAGCATGAGGGTCGGGACGAGCGTGGCCGCCTTCGCGCCGATCACCGCGTACGCGGGGGCGTTGAGCAGCACGGCCAGCGGCGGATACGCGAAGGAGTAGTCCGCGCCGCCGGCCATCGTCTTCGTGACACCGACGTGGTCGCGCTCGAATATCCACGGCCATTCGTGCCCGTACACGGCGTGGCCGTGCACCAGCTCGTGGGTGGCCTGGGTCATCAGCACCGTCTCGTCGTTCATCCCGCTGCCGAGGGCGTACGAACACAGCGCCAGCACCATGCCCAGGAGCAGCACCCCCGCGTCGACCTGTACGAGGGTGCGACGCCTGCGCACGGTGAGGGCCAGGACGCCCAGGACCAGGATCCCGGCGTACCCGAGCGTGATCACTCCGCCGACCTTGGGCCGGTTGGCGATCGCCGTCGACCATTCGCTGCGCGTGCCGATGAACAGGCTGATGACGGCGAGCAGGGTGATCGCGCGGTGCAGCGGTGCGGGGCCGGTCGACTGCGGGGAACTCGGGTGGATCAGTGGGGCATGGGTGGCGAGACCGCCGACCGTCCTGCTCATGTGGGGCACACCTCAAGCCGGCAGATGCATGATCAGATGAGACTGCTCTGGTAGCAGAAGCCGGTCATCTTATCCGTGCCGGTGAGCCACCCGGCTCTCGATGATCCGACCGACCGACGAGTGAGGGTCGAAGACTCAATGGCGCCCCCGGCAGGACTCGAACCTGCGGCCAAGCGCTTAGAAGGCGCCTGCTCTATCCACTGAGCTACGGGGGCCGGGTGTGGTGGCCTCGGTCGTGGTGTGCCCCGGTGCAGGGCGGGCCGTGACGTTGCCGGGGACAAGGATAGGGCTCCCGGGTCCTTGTCCCTGTTGCTTCCCCTCCGTGGCTCGATGTGGAGGTTCGGTGAAGCGGTCCTGATAATCGCAGGCAGGTACGAATCGTGCATCGCTTTTGGTGCCCGGCGCCACGGGTGTTGTGCACTCGTTATGCCTGGACTGTGCCCTTGCCCCAGTCATCCCTTCCGTCCGTTGTGTTCCGTCGGCGCGCAGGCATGCGCATATGCTTCAGAATTCCCCCAAAATTGGGCATTCTTCACATGTGGTGACCTTGGACGTACGGCCTCAGCTGCTCGACGCACTCTCCGCCCTGCGCGACCGTGTCGCCGCCGCACGCTTCCCGCTGCCCCTGGCGGGGGCTCCACGTGCGCGTGCCAATCGCGATGAACTGCTCGCCCAGCTCGACGACTATCTGGTGCCCCGCCTGAAAGAGCCCGAAGCGCCCCTGCTGGCGGTGGTGGGCGGATCCACCGGCGCGGGGAAGTCCACCCTCGTCAACTCCCTTGTGGGGCGCCGGGTCAGCGAGGCCGGCGTGCTGCGGCCGACGACCCGTACACCGGTGCTGGTCTGCCACCCGGAGGACCATCACTGGTTCAGCGGGATGCGGGTCCTGCCCGACCTCACGCGCGTGTGGGTGCCCGATCAGGACCCGGGGGACGAGTTGCTCCTCCCCGGGGAGGACGGTATGCGCGTGCTGCGGATCGAGACCGCCGACAGCCTCCCGCGCGGAATCGCCCTCCTGGACGCGCCCGACATCGACTCCCTGGTGGCCGACAACCGGGTGCTGGCCGCCGAACTGATCTGCGCCGCCGACATCTGGGTCATGGTCACCACCGCCGCCCGCTACGCCGACGCCGTGCCCTGGCACTTGCTGCGCACCGCCAAGGAGCACAACGCGACCCTGGTCACCGTGCTCGACCGGGTGCCCCACCAGGTGGTGTCCGAGGTGTCACGACAGTACGGCGCCCTGCTCGCCAAGGCCGGCCTCGGCGACGTACCCCGCTTCACGGTGCCCGAACTGCCCGAATCCGCCTGGGGTGGTGGACTGCTTCCGGCCAGTGCCGTGGCGACCCTGCGGAGTTGGCTCGCGCAGCAGGCCCAGGACCCCGGCGCCCGGCACCAGGCGATGGCCCGCACGGCCTACGGCGTCCTCGACTCGCTCAAGTCCCGGATGCCCGAACTCGCCAGTGCCGCCGCCGCCCAGTACGCGGCCGCGCTCCGGCTCACCGCCGCCGTCGACGGGGCGTACGACAGCGAGCACGCGCGTGTGCGGGGGCGGTTGCAGGCCGGGGCCGTGCTCGCCGGGGACGCGTTGAAGCGCTGGCGCGCCTTCCCGCTCGACTGTTCCGCGGGTGAACTCCTCGACGCCCTCGCGGAGAGCCTCGCCGCCCTGCTGCTGTGCGCCGTCACGGCCGCCGACGAGCGCGTCGACGACGCCTGGCGGCGCGAACCGGCCGCCGGCGCCCCCGAACTCACCGACCGCGACCCCTCGTTGGAGAGCGCCGAGCACCGGATCGGGATGGCGGTACGACGGTGGCGGCGCGAGCTGGAGGAGTACGCCGAGGAGGAGGTGGCCGACCTCGACCGGAGCGTCGCGCCCGATCCCGAGGTGGTCGCCGCCCTGGTCGCCACCGCGCTGCTGGGCGGCCGGAGGGCGCGGTCCGCGGGCGAGGGGGTCGCCGAACGGATCGGTGCCCACGGCGCGTTGAGGCTGCGCGACCGGGCCGGGCGACTGCTCAACGACCATCTGGACCGGGTCGTGCACACCGAGCGCGAACGCCGGCTCGCCCCGCTCGACGCCCTCGAGGTGCACCCCGAACCCCAGGCCGAACTCATCGCCGCGCTGTCCGTACTGCAGAAGGAGAGGTGACCGGTGACTGCCGTCACTGACCAGGACCACACGGACGAGATGGATCACGCCGATCCCTCCCCTGTAGAGGGCGGTTCGACGGAGACCTCCGGAAACCGTCCCCCCGTAGAGGACGGTTCGGACGCGCGGGAGGCGGACGAAGTGGATGACCTGGAGGACGTCGACGACCACGCGCGCGTGCCGGCCGACACCTCTGGTCGTACGGAGTCCAAGGCGTCCGCGGACCCGACGCACCCGACGCACCCGACGCGCCCCACGCACCCTCCGCACCCCACGGATCCCGCGGACCCCGAGGAATCGACCGGCTCCTGGGACGACGGGCTGATCGCGCGGCGGGTCAACGAGACCACCGCCGCGCAGCAGGCCGCCGCCGTGGAGATCAGGGCCTCCCGCGCGCAGGCGGCGCACACCGCGCACGCCGCTCAAGCCGCCCACGTCCCGGCCCCGTTGGCGTACGACGGGCCGCTACGGTCCCGTCTCGACGCGTTGCGGGAACTCGTGGGGCTCTCCCGCACCCGGCTCGACAGCGGGACCCTCGCGGAGGCGGGGCGGGTCCTCGACGAGGCCGCCGCGCGGCGCAGGCTCTCCGGGCAGCACACCGTGGTCGCCATCGCGGGCGCCACCGGCAGCGGCAAGTCCCAGCTCTTCAACGCGCTCGCCGGAGTGGCCATTTCGGAGACCGGCGTACGACGGCCCACCACCGCCGCGCCCATCGCGTGCAGCTGGAGCGACGGAGCGGCCACCCTCATCGACCGCATCGGCATCCCGGGACGGCTGCGCAGGCGCCCTCTCCAGAGCGCCGAGATGGAGGCCCAGTTGCGCGGGCTCGTCCTGGTGGACCTGCCCGACCACGACTCGGCGGCCGTGGCGCACCGCGAACAGGTGGACCGGGTGCTGGCACTCGTGGACGCGGTCATCTGGGTCGTCGACCCGGAGAAGTACGCCGACGCGATCCTCCATGAGCGCTATCTGCGGCCGATGGCGGGTCACGCGGAGGTCATGTTCGTCGTCCTCAACCAGATCGACCGGCTCCCCGGGGAGGCGGCCGACCAGGTCCTCGACGATCTGCGGCGACTGCTCGACGAGGACGGGATCGCCCTGGGGGAGTACGGCGAACCCGGCGCGACCGTGCTCTCCCTGTCCGCGCTCACGGGCGACGGCATCCCCGAACTGCGCGAGGTTCTGGGCCAGTTCGTGGCGGATCGTGGAGCCGCCGCACGGCGAATTTCAGCCGATGTTGACGCGGCGGCCTGGCGGCTGCGGCCCGTCTACGCCACGGGGCGGCGCACGGGGCTCAGCGAGGAGGCGCGGGACGAGTTCGCCGCGCGGCTCGCGGACTCGGTGGGCGCCACCGCGGCGGGCGAGGCGGCCGAACGCGCCTGGCTGCGCAACGCCAACCGGGCCTGTGGCACGCCCTGGCTGCGGCTGTGGCGCTGGTACAACGACCGGCGCGAGCCGACCACCGGCCGACTGCCGATCCGCGCCCAGGCGGACGAGGAGGCCACGGCACGCCAGCGCGTCGAACAGGCGGTCCGTACGGTCGCCGACCGGGCGTCCGGCGGGCTCCCGGCGCCCTGGGCACAGGCGGTGCGGGAGGCGGCCGTACGCGGGTCGCAGGGGTTGCCCGAGGCGCTGGACGAGCTGTCGGCGCGGGCCGGGCTGCCGGTGGGGCGACCACCGCGGCCGGGGTGGTGGCCGGCGGCCGTGCTGGCGCAGGCGTCCATGACGATCCTCCAAGTCGTCGGCGGGCTCTGGCTGTTGGGCCAGATCATCGGGTTCATGGCGCCGAACCTGGGGGTGCCGGTGCTGCTGATGGTGGCCGGCATCATCGGCGGCCCGCTCGTCGAGTGGAGCTGCCGGATGGCGGCCCGCGGTCCCGCCCGGCGCTACGGCCTCGACGCCGAGCGGCGGTTGCGGGAGGCCGCGGCGGGCTGTGGACGGGCGCGGGTGCTCGATCCGCTGGCCGCGGAGCTGCTGCGGTACCGGGAGGTGCGGGAGCAGTACGGGCGGGTCACGGGGGCGGGCGTCGGGGCCGGGTGAACGGCGGGAGTCCGGGCCGGGTGAACTTCGGTCCGAACGTCGTTCCCTCGTGCGGGTGACGCGGTTTTCCACAGGTGGGCGGTGGTCCACAGCGCTCGGCGGGCCCGGCTCGGCGGAGGCAGTCTGACTGCAGCCGTACGGGACGGGCCCGTACGCGTTTCCGCCCGGCCTCGCGGCCGGGTCAGGGAGGGACACGCGATGAACGAGACGATGGTGTGCGCGGTCGGGAACGTGGCGACCCAGCCGATCTACCGGGATCTGGCGGCGGGACCGTCGGCGCGCTTCCGGCTGGCGGTGACCGCGCGTTACTTCGACCGCGAGAAGAACGTGTGGACGGACGGCCACACCAGCTTCTTCACGGTGTGGGCCAACCGCCAACTGGCCACGAACGTGGCGGCGTCGCTGTCGGTCGGCGACCCCGTCGTCGTCCAGGGCCGGCTGAAGGTGCGCACGGAGGCACGCGAGGGACAGCCCAACTGGTCCTCGGCGGACATCGACGCCGTGGCGATCGGCCACGACCTGGCGCGCGGGACCTCGGCCTTCCGCCGGGCCAACAGGCAGGAGACGACGGCCTCTCCGCCCCGGCCCGAGCCCAACTGGGAGACGCAGGGCGGGGATTCGGCCGTGGATTCCGCCGTCGATTCCACGTCCTCCGACCAACAGCGCGCGGAGCATCTCGTGGTGACGTGATGTCAGTGAATGCGCCGAGCTGATCGAACTGCGGCTTATCGACGAATGCGCTCCGAAAGACCGGGTGGATTTGTCGATAAGCCCTGCTCGCAAGCGATCTTGGCGATAACGATTCCGAGTCGGATCGGTTATCGGACGACCCGACCGGAGATCGCGGTCCGCCCGCGTCCCTAGGATGCCGGGCATAGCTCGGGCACAGCTCCCGGCGTTATTGATTCTGCTGGTGGGACCGCACCCCCACGTCGACGGGTCCTGCTCGAAGGGGAATTCCGTGTCATCTGCGTTGTCAGTGTTCTCCGCGCTGTCCCTGCGCGGCCGAGGCGCCGTGCGCTTCGTCGCCGCGACCTGGGCGTGCGGACTCGTCGCCGCCGGAGTGCTGGCCGGCGCCGGCCCGGCCGTCGCCGACGAGACACCGCAGACCCAGGGCGGGGCGACGGCGACGATAGGCGGGCTCAAGACGTACGGCGCCGCCGTGATCCACGACGGCAGCGGCGATGTCCAGGTCTCCGCGGGCCTGTTCGAGATGTCCGTCGACGGCGGCGGCACCCTGCAGACGTACTGCGTCGACCTCCGCAACCCCACCCAGCGGGACGCCAAGTACCACGAGACCGCGTGGAGCGGCACCTCGCTGGGCGCCAACAAGAGCGCGGGCAGGATCCGTTGGATCCTCCAGCACTCCTACCCGCAGGTGAACGACCTCGCGGCGCTCTCCGCGAAGGCCGGCACCAAGGGCCTGACCGAGAGCGACGCGGCGGCCGGCACACAGGTGGCCATCTGGCGCTACTCGGACGGCGCCGACGTCGATGCGGTCGACCCGCAGGCCGAGAAGCTCGCGGACTATCTGGCTAAGAGCGCGCGCGATGTTGCGGAGCCGAAGGCCTCGCTGACCCTCGACCCGCCGGCCGTGTCCGGTCACCCCGGCGAGCGGCTCGGACCGGTGACGGTGCACACGAACGCGAGCGGGGTGACGGTGACCCCGCCCGCGGACGCCGCCACGAGCGGGGTGCGGATCGTCGACAAGGGCGGCAAGGCGGTGACGTCCGCGGCGGACGGCAGCCAGGTCTTCTTCGACGTGCCCGAGGACGCGGTGGCCGGGTCGGCCGAGCTGACCGTGCAGGCCTCCACCACCGTGCCCGTCGGCCGGGCCTTCACCTCCGACAGCAGAAGCCAGACGCAGATCCTCGCCGGTTCCAGCGAGTCGACGGTCTCCGCCGCCGCGAGCGCGAACTGGGCGGAGACCGGCGCCATACCGGCACTGTCGGCACGGAAGAACTGTGCCGAGAGCGGCGTGGACATCACCGCGGCCAACCAGGGCGACGCGACGTTCACCTTCGAGCTGCTCGGCGTCGAGCACGGCATCGACGCCGGGAAGTCCGCGACGGTGACGATCCCGCTCCAGGAGGACCAGGCGTACGACTTCACGATCACGGCGCCGAACGGCTACGAGAAGCGGTTCACCGGGGTCCTCGACTGCCGGACGCAGAGCGACGCGGGTGGCACCGTGACCCAGACGCTCAGCGAGCCGAGCCCCGCGACGGTGGGCGGCACCGCCGTCGACACCAACCTCGCCGAGACGGGCGGCTCCGGCATCACCCCGATGATCACGGTCCTCGCCCTCGGCCTGGTGGGCATCGGCGCCACGACCCTCGTCCTGCTGCGGGACCGCAAGCCCGGCCAGAGCTGAGCAATCGCCGACCGCGGGGCGGTGTTCCGGCTTCTCGGCGCAACCGCCTTCCCGACGCAACTGTCGGGGCGCTCGGGGAGTCGTACCCGCCATGACCGAAGCACGGATCGAGCACGGCGTCGGGTGGTCCCCGGAGCCCGCTGCCTTCACGGCGGCGGGCGTCGGGACCCTGGCTCTCGCGGCCCTGGCGGGCTGGAGCGACCTCCTGCTGGTCGTGCGGGGGCACGTGGTTCCCGGCTGGGTGCTGAGCGGGGTTCTCGCGGTGCTCGCGCTCGTCCTGTGGGGGACCTTCCGCCGGGCGGCCCGCAGGGCGGAGGCGTCGCGGCTCCCGGGGGCGACGCGGCGAGCCGGGTGGGTGCCGCCGTTGAGCGCGCTGCTGATCGGCGTCGCGGCGCTCGGCGTCGCGTGGGGAGCGGTGGACGACCTGGGCTCGGGCGCGCGGTACTACGTGCTGCGCCCTACGGGACCCGGCGGCTGCACGGCCGTAGTACGGGAGACGTCGTTCCTCATGATCGGCAACGGCGAGGCGTACGCGGTGGGACGCACCGGCCTGGCCTGGGGCGAGGCGGGCTCCTGGGTGGTCGACGACGGATACCGGCCGGTCGCCGGCGGCACGTACGAGTTGGACTGGGAGCGGGACGGGGGTGTGCTGCGCGTCAGCGGCACGACCGGTGATCCGATTGTCAGCGGGGGAGAGGCCGACATCGACTGTGGGTGGTGACTTCGGTACCGACAGTGACCACCTGTCCCGGGCGGTGCCCGCCGAACTCCCAGCTCACAGCGCCCCGCCCTTACGCGTTTCCCCCGAGGGGCAGGGGTCAGGCAAGATGGGTTACATCTGCCCACTCCAGATTTCAAGCTGCCGGACGGTTTCTCTTGGCTGAGTACATCTACACCATGCGCAAGACGCGCAAGGCGCACGGCGACAAGGTCATCCTTGACGACGTGACGCTGAGCTTCCTGCCCGGCGCGAAGATCGGTGTGGTCGGACCTAACGGTGCCGGTAAGTCCACCGTTCTCAAGATCATGGCGGGCCTCGAGCAGCCCTCCAACGGCGACGCGTTCCTGACTCCCGGTTTCAGTGTCGGCATCCTCATGCAGGAGCCGGAGCTGGACGAGACCAAGACGGTCCTGGAGAACGTCCAGGACGGCGCCGCCGAGATCATGGGCAAGCTCAACCGCTTCAACGAGGTCGCCGAGCTGATGGCGACCGACTACTCGGACGCCCTGATGGACGAGATGGGCAAGCTCCAGGAAGACCTCGACCACGCCAACGCCTGGGACCTCGACGGGCAGCTGGAGCAGGCCATGGACGCGCTGGGCTGCCCGCCCGGCGACTGGCCGGTCGTCAACCTCTCCGGCGGTGAGAAGCGCCGCGTCGCGCTCTGCAAGCTGCTGATCGAGGCCCCGGACCTGCTCCTCCTCGACGAGCCCACCAACCACCTCGACGCCGAGTCGGTGAACTGGCTGGAGCAGCACCTCCAGAAGTACGCGGGCGCCGTCGTCGCCGTGACGCACGACCGGTACTTCCTGAACAACGTCGCCGAGTGGATCCTCGAACTGGACCGCGGCCGCGCGATTCCCTACGAGGGCAACTACTCCACGTACCTCGAAAAGAAGTCCACCCGCCTCAAGGTCGAGGGCCGCAAGGACGAGAAGCGCCAGAAGCGGCTCAAGGAGGAGTTGGAGTGGGTTCGCTCCAACGCCAAGGGCCGTCAGACCAAGTCCAAGGCGCGCCTCGCCCGATACGAGGAGATGGCGGCCGAGGCCGACAAGATGCGGAAGCTGGACTTCGAGGAGATCCAGATCCCGCCGGGCCCGCGTCTGGGCTCGATCGTCGTCGAGGTCCAGAGCCTTTCCAAGGCGTTCGGCGACAAGGTGCTCATCGACGACCTGAGCTTCACGCTGCCGCGTAACGGCATCGTCGGGGTCATCGGTCCCAACGGCGCGGGCAAGACCACGCTGTTCAAGATGATCCAGGGCCTTGAGACCCCGGACTCCGGCTCCATCAAGGTCGGCGACACCGTCAAGATCAGTTACGTCGACCAGAGCCGTGCCAACATCGACCCCAAGAAGTCGCTGTGGGCCGTCGTCTCCGACGAGCTCGACTACATCAACGTCGGCCAGGTCGAGATGCCGTCGCGGGCCTATGTGTCCGCCTTCGGCTTCAAGGGCCCGGACCAGCAGAAGCCGGCCGGTGTCCTCTCCGGTGGTGAGCGCAACCGCCTGAACCTGGCGCTGACCCTCAAGGAGGGCGGCAACCTGCTGCTCCTCGACGAGCCCACCAACGACCTCGACGTGGAGACCCTGTCGTCGCTGGAGAACGCGCTGCTCGAGTTCCCCGGTGCGGCCGTGGTCATCTCCCACGACCGCTGGTTCCTGGACCGGGTCGCGACGCACATCCTCGCGTACGAGGGCGAGTCGAAGTGGTACTGGTTCGAGGGCAACTTCGAGTCGTACGAGAAGAACAAGGTCGAGCGACTCGGTGCGGACGCGGCCCGTCCGCACCGCGCCACCTACAAGAAGCTGACCCGGGGCTGATCTTCTTGCGCCACATCTACCGTTGCCCGCTGCGCTGGGCGGACATGGACGCGTACGGCCACGTCAACAACGTGGTCTTCCTCCGCTACCTGGAGGAAGCCCGTATCGACTTCCTGTTCCGCCCGGAGAAGGACTTCAAGCAGGGCTCGGTGGTGTCGCGCCACGAGATCGACTACAAACGCCAGCTCGTCCACCGGCACACACCGGTGGACATCGAGCTGTGGATCACCGAGATCAGGGCGGCGTCCTTCACCATCACCTACGAGGTGAAGGACGGCGACCAGATCTACGTCCGTGCCTCCACGGTCGTCGTGCCCTTCGACTTCGAGACACAGCGACCGCGCCGGATCACCGCCGAGGAACGCGAGTTCCTGGAGGAATACCGGGACGTCGACGAGGACGAGGCCGTCGCCGCATGACGGTCCTCCACCTCGCCGACGAAGGGGAGGCGGCGGACTTCGCGGCCTTCCTCTCCCGGCTGCTCCATTACGACCGCGCCGCCGCGGTCCGCCTCCAGGCGGCCGGCACGGCCCTCGCCGTCTTCGGCCGGCCGCCGTCCTTCGAGGTGCTCGCCATCCGCGCGGTGCGCCTCGCCAAGCCGTACGAGAACGGCCTCGACGTCACGCTCGACGTGACCGTCTCCGCCGGTGAACTCCTCGAATCCCTCGACGAGTTGGCGGCCACGGCCCGGGTCCCGACCGCGGTGACCGGTCCGCCGTGGGCCGGGGTGCTGCCCCCGCGCGGCGGCTGGACCCCCGAGTCCGGACTGCCGGGCCCGCAGGCGCTGAGCGGGATGATCGCGGCCGGAGTCGCCGAATTCCGGTCCCGTACGCAGGAGTTGGCGCCCGAGGGCCGTACACGCGGCGAACTCGACCGCATCGGGCGCGAGATCTGGTCCCGCACGGTCGGCGACACCTCGCTGCCGGTGCGGGCGATCCACGCGGCCCAGTCACTCGGATTCCTGCGCCCCGGCGGCGAGTCGGGCCTCTTCTCGTCCGGAGCGTGGCTGCGGCTGCGCACGCCGTACGGCTCGATCGCCGTGCGCAGGGCGGGACTTGGCGCACTCGGCGTCAGCGTGCGCTGAGTGCGCCCGCGAACTCCCCGTACGGCAAAGGGCCTTCAGCCAGCCGCCCTCAACCTTCAGCCCGCCGTGTTCACCATCGACGCGGCGGCGTACGTCAGGTAGTTCCACAGCGTGCGCTCGTGGTCCTCGGACAGGCCGAGTTCGTCGACGGCGACCCGCATGTGCTTCAGCCAGGCGTCGTGCGCGGCCTGGTCGACCTGGAAGGGCGCGTGGCGCATCCGCAGGCGCGGGTGGCCGCGGTTGTCGCTGTACGTCGTGGGGCCGCCCCAGTACTGCATCAGGAACAGGGCGAAGCGCTCCTCGGCCGGACCCAGGTCCTCCTCCGGGTACATCGCCCTCAGCAGCGGATCCTGGGCGACGCCCTCGTAGAAACGGTGCACGAGCCGACGGAAGGTCTCCTCCCCGCCGACCTGCTCGTAGAAGGTCTGCTCCTGAAGCGTGCCGCGCCGAATCTCTTTCACGCTCCCATGGTCTCAGACCGGGTGGCGGAGGACTTCAGGCTTAGGACCCTCGCCAGGACCGCTCGCCAGGACCGCTCGCCTCCCGGCCCCCGCCGCAGGACAGTGGACGTATGAGCGCGCACGCTCTCGACAAGGACCTGGACGCCGTCGCCGTTTCCGCGCGGGCGGAACTGGTGCGGGTGATCGGGCTGAGCGGGGCCTGGGACGCGGATCCCGGGTGGCGGGCGGTGTTCGCGGCGGTGCCGCGGCATCTGTTCGTGCCGTACTACTACGTCGGTGTCCCGGACGGGGACGGGCGCGGGCACGAGCGGCTGTGGCGGGGCAGTGCCGACCCGGCGGCGCGGGAGCGCTGGCTGCGCGGGGTGTACGCCGACGTGCCGCTCGCCACGCGGCTGCGGGACGGCGAGCTGGTGTCGTCCAGCAGCCAACCCTCCCTGATGGCAAGGATGTTGGCCGAGTTGCGGGTGACGGACGGCGACCGGGTGCTGGAGATCGGCGCGGGCACCGGCTACAACGCGGCGCTGCTCGCCCACCGGCTCGGCGACGACCTGGTGACCACCGTCGACCTCGAACCGGAGATCACCGACTCCGCGCGCACCCACCTAGCCGACGCCGGGTACCGCCCGGCCGTCGTCACCGGCGACGGCACCCGCGGAGTCCCCGCACACGGCCCCTACGACCGGATCGTGGCGACCTGCGCCCTGACGACGGTCCCGCGCGCCTGGATCGCCCAGTGCCGCCCCGGAGCCCGCGTCCTGGCCCCGCTGGCCACCGGTCTGATCGCGCTCACCGTCCGCGACGGGGCGCACGCCGAGGGCACCTTTCTGGACACGGCCGCGTACTTCGTGCCCCTGCGCGGCACCGAACCCACCGCCCCGAGCGAGATCCCGCACCGCCCCGGCGACCCCGAACTGCTCCGCTTCCTGCTGACCCTCACCCACGGCACCCTCGCCCCGCAGGACGCCCGCGAGCTGTGGGAGCGCGAGGGAAGGCCAGGACGCGAGCGCTACGGCGTCACGGTCGCCGGTGAGCGGGTGTGGGCGTGGCTGGACGATCCGGAGGAGCCGTACACCTGGCCCCTCCGCTGACGGGTCCTGACCTCAGCCGCGCCGGACCGTGATCGTCGTCCACGCCCCCACATGCACCCGGTCCCCGTCCTGCAACGGCACCGGCACGAAGGGCTGGATCGGCTCCTCGCCGCCGTTGACCGTCGTACCGTTCGTCGAGTTCTGGTCGACGACCGCCCAGCTGCCGTCCGGCTGCTGGACCAGTACCGCGTGCTGGTGCGAGACACCCGGGTCCTCCGGCGGCACCGACAGGTCGATGTCCGGGGACTCGCCGGTGGAGTGCCGGCGGCGGCCGATGGTGATCTGGTTGCCGGTGAGCCGGCGCTGCTGCTCGGGGGAGTACGCAGGCAGGTTGAGACCCGCGGCCTCCGGGCCCGAGCGCTGCATCATCGCCATGAAGTACTCGCGGTCCGGGCCGATCGTCGCCATCCACGTCGTCGGCTGCTGCTGGTACGGCTGACGGGGCGGGGGCGGGGCCTGGGTGGAACCGGGCTGCGGATAGCCGTAGCCGCCACCGCCCTGACCGGGACCGCCGGGACCGCCGGGCCCGCCAGGGGAGCCGGGGGTCGGCGGGGAGATCACCCAGTCGTCGTCACCGCCGCCGAAGGACGGGCCGCCCTGCTGCGGACGGTTCGTCTCCTGCGGGAAGCCGGGCGGGGCCGGCGGAGCGGACTGCTGGAAGGCCTGCGGGGCGCCGCTCGTCCGGCCGGGACCCGCGGTCGGGTTCGGTCCGGGCGGCGGCGGGCCCGGCCGCGAGGGGTCGGGGCCGAAGTTCGGGGGGCCCTGCGGGTTCGAGGGCTCGGTGCCGAACGGTCCGGGCGGACCCTGCCGCTCACCGCCGAAGGCGCCGGGCCGGCCGCCGCCGAACTCGCCCTGGCCGGGGCGCTCGTTGCCGAACTGGCCGCCGGGACCCGTGGACTGGTCGTTGCCGAACGATCCGGGCCGACTGGAGGACTCGTTGCCGAAGGGCGGCGGCGGGCCGGAGGGATCGTTCCCGAACGGCCGCGGCGGGCCGGCCGGGTCGTTGCCGCCGAAGGGCGCGGGAGAGCCACCCTGACGCTCACCACCGAATCCCTGCGCACGGCCGGGGCCGCCACCGGGCCCACCTTGCCGCTCGTTGCCGAAGCCCTGTGCGCCGGGTCCACCGGGTCCGCCCTGACCACCGGGTCCGCCTTGGCGCTCACCGCCGAAACCTTGCGAGCCGGGGCCACCGGGTCCACCAGGACCGTCGGGCCCACCTTGCCGCTCGTTGCCGAAGCCCTGCGAGCCGGGGCCACCAGGCCCGCCCTGCCGCTCGCCACCGAACCCCTGCGCGCCCTGGCCGCCGGGACCACCAGGTCCACCGGGACCGCCCGGGCGCTCACTGCCGAAGCCCTGCGCCCCCGGACCACCGGGACCACCTGGGCGTTCACCGCCGAACCCCTGCGAGCCGGGTCCGCCAGGCCCGCCGGGCCCGCCCTGCCGCTCGTTGCCGAAGCCCTGTGCGCCGGGTCCACCGGGTCCGCCCTGACCACCGGGTCCGCCTTGACGTTCGCCGCCGAAGCCACCGGGACCGTTCGGTCCTCCAGGTCCACCGGGACCACCAGGTCCTCCGGACCCACCCGGTCGTCCCGTCGCAGATGAACCGACCGGCCGAGCCGATACCGCCGTTCGGCGGCGAGGCGACGGGACGACCGGGTGGGTCC
>NZ_JAENRY010000780.1 GCF_016612545.1 Streptomyces sp. MBT65
GCCGGATGAGGTGGGCGGGGACGGGGGCGGCGTCGCGCAGGGGGCGATAGGTGATGCCGTCGCGGCGGTACGGGGTGACGGTGCCCTGTGGCTCCACCAGCCCACTGTCGGCGCCCTGCTGTGCGCCCTGGCCGCTGGTGTGTTTTCCTCCGCGGTGCCGTTTCTCGCCGGCCTGCTCGCGCTGCGCCGGGTCCCCGCCCGTTTCTTCGGGATCCTCATGAGCGTCAACCCGGTGTTCGCCGCTCTGATCGGCGTGCTCGTCCTGGACCAGCACCTCGGCGCGGCATCGTGGCTGGTCATCACTGTGATGATCACCGCCAACGCTGTGTCCGCGGGCACCGCCGCCAGCCGCTCGAAGACCGACCTCTTTGCGGTTGGCTCCGCCGGCCGCCCGCGCCCGGGTGTGT
>NZ_JAENRY010000781.1 GCF_016612545.1 Streptomyces sp. MBT65
GGGTTGGCCGCCGGCGAGGTCGCGGTGACCGATGTCGGTGGCGTGGGCGAACCCGTACCGCGGTCCGCGCCGCAGGATCTCCTCGACGAGGCCGATGGACGCCGTACTCCCGAGACTGATGTTGAGAAAACCGGGCCCGGTGATCTCGACGCCGCTGACGCCGTGGGCGCCGACGAGGTGCGGCCGCAGCAGCTCGGCGACACGGCGGGGGGTCTCCCCGGCGGGCCGGGCGAGCTGGAGGGCGATGTTGGTGGCGTAGTCCCCCCACCCACCGGCCCCCGGCACGGTCACCGAGACCTTCTCCGGCACGACCACGCTCAGCTCCCCGTCCTCGACAGCACGGCGCACCGCGCACAGCACGGTACGGGAGAGCTCGACGGGGGTCACGGGACAAGCGTAGGGG
>NZ_JAENRY010000782.1 GCF_016612545.1 Streptomyces sp. MBT65
CATCCTGGCCGAAGTGGCACGGGCCGGACGGTGAGGCGGGAGGCGGGACGGCATGGCTGGAGCAGGCGCCGGGAGAGGGGCCGGCGGTGGTCGGCGGGGCGGGCGCGTGGCGGCGTTCCGCAAATGGTGCGACGACCTCCTGGCGGCGTTCGGTCTGCCCTACCTCTACGCCTGCGGCGAGATCGAGCTCCAGGAGCCGCCCGTCGGACACCCGGAACGACTGCGTCCGGACCGCCCGCTCACCGCGTACGAGATATGGCTGACGGGTCACCTCGCGACGGAACCGGGCAACGGACCCGGGCATGCGAAAGGCGCCCTCGGATAACCGAGGACGCCCAGGTCAGCGACCTAATCGCTAGTGCGCCGCCAGGGACTCGNACCCCGGACCCGCTGATTAAGAGTCAGCTGCTCTAACCAACTGAGCTAGCGGCGCCTGCTGACGTCGTAGACCTTAGCATCCTGATCGGCGCGAGGAAAAATCGATATCCGTACGGCGGTCCGGGCCGCCCGCACGGCCGCCCAGAGCAGGATTTCGGCGCCGGGAAGCCAGGGTCGACGGGTGTCCGGAGCGACCAGCCAGCGCGCGTCGGACGGGGCCGCCGAGGCCGCGCCGACCAGCGCCGGGACGGTCACCGCGTCGCCCTTGCCGTGACACAGCAACGGCGGGACGGACCCCGTACGGCTGTGCTCTCCGGGGTGCGCGCCCCACTCCTCCCAGCCCAGCAGCGACGGCAGCCGCTGAGCCGTGCCGGGGCCGGCGAACAGGAGTATCCGCCCCCGGTAGGTGGCGACCGGTCCGGAGCCGGGGCCCTCGTCCCACAGACGGTCGACCATACGGCGGCCGAAGATCGCCGGGGCGTTCACCACGTCGAAGGCGGAGCCGCAGGGCAGGACGACCGGGGCGTCCGGGCGTTCCTTCCAGAAGGCGAGGGTGCTGCGCGGATACGTTTCCGCCGAGGCGAGCCAGGCGGCACCGTCCGAGGTGACGCCCGAGATGTCGAAGCGGTCGGCGAAGGGCTCGTCCTGAGTGCGGCTCATGTCCCATAGATCTACCGGCCGTGAGCGTCCGGTCTCTGAGGGTTGCCGGAAATCGGGACAGGAGGGGGCGGGAGGGAGTATCTTGCCCGACCGGCATATGCCAGAAGTTCTTTCTGGTTCCGGGCGGGACGCGGTGCGCGGCGCGGGGATTGTGG
>NZ_JAENRY010000783.1 GCF_016612545.1 Streptomyces sp. MBT65
CTCGGGGAGAGCTGGCGGGGGTGACTGCGGGGCGGTCGGCGACGGTGGCTCAGGGGCTCTCCGAAGACGATCCCCGGTCGGCCGGAACGGAGTCCAAAGACGGCCAGAGGGGATGACGGTCCTCGGCGCCCGGGGGTGAATGGCCGCTGGACGGCCGCCGGGTGGCTGCGGACGGCCACTGCGTGGCCGCTGAATGGCCGGAGTCTCCCTGAGAGGAAGGCGTCGAAGTCGGCCAGACGCCGGCCACAGGTCAGGAGCTGCCGACACGGAGGCCCGCCCGTGCACGGTGCCCGCGACCCCGCCGCGCTCTCCCCCGCCAGTTCCTTGACAGGGCTACTACGGCGAACGCCGACGGCCCGATCCCACAGCCGCCCCCACACACCGGCGCGCCGTACTC
>NZ_JAENRY010000784.1 GCF_016612545.1 Streptomyces sp. MBT65
CCCGGATACCGCCCGGACCCGGCGGCGATCCCCACCACCCCCCGCCGGTACTTGTCGCTCTCGGCCCCCGGCACCGGCAGCAACGCCGCCACATCCGCATGCTGCAAGGCCTCCAACGCGGCCCCGCCGGACGGCAGTTCGACGTCCAGCCCGATGTCGACGAACCGCACGGACCCGGCGTACTCCCGCGCGGGATCGATCAGCAACCCCGGCTTGTGCGCCCCGAAGGTGACGGTGAGATCGGCCCGCACGGCGGCCCCGAGCACCTGACCGCTGTCCGCCTCGACCCCACTGGGCAGATCGACGGCGACGACGACACCCCGAGACTCCCCGGCGAGAGCCGCCAGCCGCGCCGCATCGGGCCGCAGCCCGCCCCGCCCCCCGATCCCGACGATC
>NZ_JAENRY010000785.1 GCF_016612545.1 Streptomyces sp. MBT65
CCCCCGCGCACACAGCGGCGACGCCTCCGCCCCCACCGACACCGGCCGCACCTCCACCTCGGCCAGCCCGGACACCCCCGGCCGCACGGACACCGCCTCCACCGGCTGGTCCAGGTCGACCAGCGTGACCCCGTCGACCTCGACCCGCAGCCGCGCCGGCGCGAACCGCGGCACACCGTCGAGCGACTCCCGCTCCCGCGCCGGCCGGGCCGGCACCAGCGTCCGTACCAGCGACTGACAGGTCCGCAGCCAGGACGCGTGCCCGGAGCCGGCGGGCGAAGGCACCGCGGGCAGGGGCAGCGAGGGAATCCGCAGCGCGCCCAGCACCACCCCGTCGCTGTCGTCCACCAGCAGATCCATCCGCCGTACGACCCCGTCGAGCACCGCGCGCGCGG
>NZ_JAENRY010000786.1 GCF_016612545.1 Streptomyces sp. MBT65
CCGGTGCCCGGGTCCTCGCCGCCGCACTGCACCACCTCCTGCGCCGGGTTGCCGCCGGCGGCGAGGACCCGGGCACCGGGCCCCACCGGCTGCTGCGCCACGCCCCCGACCACCACACCCTGCGGTGCACGGCGACCGCGGACACCCCGGCCGCCGCCGTCGCGGGCCGCACCGCCGATCTCCTCACCACGGCGGCGTACGGCCACCCGCTCACCCCCGCCCAGCGCGCGCTGCTCACCCGGACGGACGCCCACGCCCACGCGGCGCTCTTCCTCGAGATCGCCGCCGGGACGGACGCGGAGACCGTACGCCGGGCCCTGCACACGGTGGTGGCCGCCCACCCGCACCTGTGCTTCCGCCTCGACAGCGCGGCCGGCCGCGCTGTCGAGGCG
>NZ_JAENRY010000787.1 GCF_016612545.1 Streptomyces sp. MBT65
ACCCTGATCCCGACCCCCTCGCCAGAACCCACCCAGGCCCCCGAATCCCGCCGCTTCCTGGCCAAAGCCGCACTGATCACCGCCGCCCTCTCCATCACCGGCTCCCTGCTAGGCCTCGCCAGAGACCAGGCCCTGGCCCGCCTCTTCGGCGCCGGCAGCGAGACCGACGCCTTCCTCGTCGCCTGGACCATCCCCGAGTTCGCCGCCACCCTCCTGATCGAGGACGGCCTCGCCTTCGCCCTGATCCCCGCGTTCAGCATGGCCCTGGCCCGCAGAGCGCAGGGCGCCCCCGGCGACCCCGTCCGCACCCTGGTGAAAGCCACCCTCCCCCGCCTCACGCTGGCGTTCATCGCGGTGTCGGCACTGCTCGTGGCGGCAGCCCCCTACCTGGT
>NZ_JAENRY010000788.1 GCF_016612545.1 Streptomyces sp. MBT65
GGTCGGGGGGTCGGCCATGGGGGGTACGGCGCGGCCCTCGAGGAGTTTCAGGACCTGGGCGACGGTGGTGAACTCGTCTGCTTGCAGGGGGAGTTCGCGTAGCAGCAGGGCGCTTTGGACCAGCAGTTCGGCGGCGGCCTCCTCGCCGAGGAGGGCGCGGTCGTGGACGCCGGTGAGGATGAGGCCGCCGGTGCTGTCGTGGTGGGCGAGCAGGGCCAGGGGCAGGAGGGAGCGGGCGGGCACGGTGCCGGGGAACTCGGCCCGGATGCCGTGGGCGGCCAGTTCGTTCTCCAGGCCGTGGACCGGGTGCGGGGGGTCCTCGAAGACCAGGACGGTCTCGGCGCGGTCCGCGTCCGCACCGGCCTGGACGTGGGCGTGAGGGTGAGCGGGGG
>NZ_JAENRY010000789.1 GCF_016612545.1 Streptomyces sp. MBT65
GCCCCATCCCCAGACCATCCCCGTCGACGTCAACTTCTTCGACCTGGGCGGCCATTCGCTGGCGATGTTCCGCCTCCAGGACGCACTGGAACGCCACACGGGCAGCCGCCCGCCGATCGTCGCCCTCTTCCGCCACACAACAGTGGCGGCCCAGGCCGACCTGATCAGGGGCGGCGGCACCCAGGCCCACGACCCCGAGGCCGAGGCCCGCCGCACAGCGGCCCGCCGCGCCCGAGCCCTACGAGCCCGCCGCCACACAACCCAGAACCAGAACCAGCCGAATTGACCACCGCACCCCCACGCGTCCGCACCCCCACGCATCCGCACCCCCCACGCGCCCCCCGCCGCCGACGCAACCGGAGTGGGCCGTGGCGGGGCGGCGCAGCCCGCC
>NZ_JAENRY010000078.1 GCF_016612545.1 Streptomyces sp. MBT65
CCCCTGAACCAGGTCGCCCCCGACCCGTGACCGGCCCCCACCGTCCTGGCCTGGACAGACCGCACGACAGAGGCTCCGGGCCACCGTAACGGCTGATGACCGATTTGTGGACGAGTTGCGCAGGAACGATGCTGCTGCGGCCCTGCTCAGTGCCCTGTACCGCCGTCGTTCCGTGCCCTGTACCGCCGTCCGGACCGCGCTGTCGGCCCCAAGGTCCACCGCCGTACACTCCGGGAGTGACCGTCACCGCAACTTCCGTGGACGAGTCGGACCGACTGGAGCCGCAGGCCGCGCCCGCATCGCGCCTCGCCCGCCTCGTCCAACTGGTCCCGGCCGCCGTAGCAGCGCTCTCCGGAGTGCTGCTCTACGTCAGTTTCCCGCCACGCACCCTCTGGTGGCTGGCGCTGCCCGCCTTCGCCTGTTTCGGGTGGGTGCTGCGCGGCCGCGGATGGAAGGCGGGCCTAGGACTCGGGTACCTCTTCGGCCTCGGATTCCTGCTGCCGCTGCTGGTGTGGACCGGCGTGGAGGTCGGCCCCGGGCCCTGGCTCGCCCTGGTCCTGGTCGAGGCGATCTTTGTCGCGCTCGTCGGCGCGGCCGTCACCGCGGTGTCGAAGCTCCCGGGCTGGCCGCTGTGGGCGGCGGCGCTGTGGATCGCCGGTGAGGCGGTACGCGCGCGTGTCCCCTTCCACGGCTTCCCCTGGGGCAAGATCGCCTTCGGCCAGGCGGACGGCGTCTTCCTGCCGCTCGCCGCGGTGGGCGGCACCCCGGTCCTCGGCTTCGCGGTCGTGCTGTGCGGCTTCGGCCTGTACGAGATCGTCCGCCTCGTCCTGGAGGGACGGCGCACCCGGGTCGTTCAACGATCCGCCGCGACCGTGGCCCTGCTGAGCGTGGCCGTACCGATCGGGGGCGCGCTGGCCGCGCGGTCCCTGGTCAGCGACAAGGCCGAGGACGGCACGACGACGGTCGCGGTCATCCAGGGCAACGTCCCGCGCGCGGGACTCGAGTTCAACGCCCAACGGCGGGCCGTGCTCGACTACCACGTCAAGGAGACACTGCGGCTGGCCGCCGAGGTCAAGGCCGGCAAGGTCGCGCAGCCCGACGTGGTCCTGTGGCCGGAGAACTCCTCCGACGTCGACCCCTTCGCCGACGCCCAGGCGTACACCGACATCGACGAGGCGGCCAAGGCGATCGGCGCGCCCATCTCGGTCGGCGGTGTCGTCGAACGGGGCGGCAAGCTCTACAACGAGCAGATCCTCTGGGACCCGGTGAAGGGCCCGACCGACACCTACGACAAGCGGCAGATCCAGCCCTTCGGCGAGTACCTCCCGATGCGCTCGCTCCTCGGGGCGATCAACAAGAACTGGACCAGCATGGTCCGCCAGGACTTCAGCCGGGGCACCAAGCCGGGCGTGTTCACGATGAACGGCGCCAAGATCGGCCTGGTCACCTGCTACGAGGCGGCTTTCGACTGGGCCGTGCGCTCCGAGGTCACCGACGGCGCCCAACTGATCTCCGTGCCGAGCAACAACGCGACCTTCGACCGCAGTGAGATGACCTACCAGCAGCTCGCCATGTCCCGGGTCCGCGCGGTCGAGCACAGCCGGACCGTCACCGTCCCGGTGACCAGCGGCGTCAGCGCGATCATCATGCCGGACGGGAGGATCACTCAGAAGACCGGCATGTTCGTCGCCGACTCCCTGGTCCAGAAGGTGCCGCTGCGCTCCTCGGAGACACCGGCCACGAAGCTCGGCATCCTGCCCGAGATGGCCCTGGTCCTCGTCGCCGCGGGCGGCCTCGGCTGGGCGATCGGCGCGGGTGTGCGCCGACGACGCGCGGGCGACGCGTAACCGTACGCCCGTTGTACGCCCGCCACACACACGGAAGTTCGTGGAGCGGCCATGGATCGTCCCGTTAGGGTCGGTGCATGGCTACTCCTGACTTCATCCGTACGATCCGGGCCTCCGCGGGGCATCAACTGCTCTGGCTTCCCGGGGTCAGCGCCGTCGTCTTCGACGACGCGGGTCGCATCCTGCTGGGCAAGCGGGCGGACAACCACGAGTGGGCGCTGCCCTCCGGCATTCCCGAGCCCGGTGAGCAGCCCGCGGTCTGCGCGGTGCGTGAGGTGTTCGAGGAGACGGCCGTCGAGTGTGTCGCGGAACGGGTCGTCATGGTCAAGGCCGGGGGACCGATCAGCTATCCCAACGGTGACGCCTGCCAGTTCATGGACATCACTCTGCAGTGCCGGGCGGTGGGTGGAGAGGCGGCCGTGAACGACGACGAGTCGTTGGAGGTCGGCTGGTTCGAGCTGGACGCGCTGCCCGAGCTCAGCGATCACCAGCTGTTCCGGATCAAGCAGACCCTGGCCGACGCACCCACATGGTTCGACACCACGAGTTCCGACTGAGACAGCCGCCGAGCCTGTGCGGCGAGGTCTTGCGTCGGTGCTGGAGGGCGGGTGGACCGCGCACTGAAACCCCCGGTGCGCAGGGGTTTCTCGAGTTATCCACAGGCTTCACCGGCCGGCCCGGCGATGCGGAATCCTGTGAGCATGTCCAGCGATCACGTGCAGTCCGCCGAGCGTCCCGCCACCGTCACCGGTGCCGCGGCGCAATCGAGCAGTGCCGAGGCGCCGTTCCTGGAGCTGCTGGCCAGCGGCGCCTCCGCCGACGCCTACGAGCAGCCGGTGCTGCTCGCCCGCGCCGACGGAAGACCGGCCGGGCTGATCGCCGGGCTCGAACACGCCAAGGCTCTCGCGCTGCGCGTGCGCGCCGAGTCGGAGAGCCGCCGACGGCGTGAGGCGGAGCTGTCCGCGCTCTTCGAGACGGCCCACGACCTGGCCGGACTGCGCGACCTGGACGCCGTATTGCAGGCGATCGTCCAGCGCGCCCGGTCCCTGCTCGGCAGCGACGTCGCCTGGCTCAGCCTCAACGACCCGGCCAGGGGCGACAGTTGCCTGCGCGTGACCGAGGGTTCGATCGCGGCCCGCTTCCAGCACCTGCGACTGGGCGTGGGGGAGGGGCTCGCCGGACTCGTGGCCCGGACGGCACGGCCGTACGTCAGCGACGACTACCTCAAGGACGACCGCTTCCAGCACACCCCCACCATCGACTCCGGGGTACGGGACGAGGGGCTGGTGGCGATCCTCGGCGTGCCGTTGATGGCGGGGCACCGGGTCATTGGGGTGCTGTTCGCGGCGGACCGGCGGGCGCGGGTCTTCGAGCGGGAGCAGATCGCGCTGCCCGTCCCGGAGATCCCCGAACCGCTGCGCGGCCGCTTCCTCGCCCACGTCCGGGTCACCCACCTCGGCTCCGACGAGGAGGCCGAGAAGCTCATCGCGCCCTTCCGCGCCCTCGGCGAGGGCATCCTCGACACGATCGGCCGCCACCCCTACGGCGCGTACGACATCGTGCACACCGACCCGGCGGACCCTTTCCCGTACGAGGAACAGGGCGCCCTGCTGGCCGAGTTGCCGGACCGGGCCGTCGAGTCCCTCGTGGAGAGCGCACAGGTGGCCGTCGGTGGCCTCGTCACGGTCCTGGAGATCAGGCATCTCGGCGGGGCGCTGGCCCACCGGCCGGCAGCGGCGAGCCCCGTCGCCGCACGGGACGCCGTGTTCAACGTGTGGGGGGCGACCGTAGGGCCGCCGGAGGTCGTCGATGCCGGCATGGCCATGCTGAACGGGATGGTCGAACGACTGAGCCCCTGGTCCACGGGTCTCACGTACACGAACTTCGCGGGTCGTGACGACCGGGCGGAGAACGTGTTCACCACCGAGGACCTGGAGCGGCTGCGTGCTCTGAAGAGGCGTTACGACCCGCGCAACCTGCTCCGCGTCAACAACCACAACGTCGCTCCGGACCAGCGGTGAACTGCGAGCAGGAGCTTCCCGACCTGGCCGCCCATGCCGTGGGAGCCCTCGATCCGGCGGAGGAAGTACGCGTCGACCGCCATGTGCGGGCGTGCCCGGCCTGCGCGACCGAGGTGGACGGGATCCGCACCACGCTCGCCGCCGTCCGGAGGCTCCCGGTCGAGGAGACGCTCGGCGACTGGTCCGGCAGGCTCCCCGAACTGCGGGAGGCGGCGGTACGCGCCGCCTTGGCGGAGATCCCGAGGACGAACAGTTCCTGAGGGTCTCCGGCAGCCTTTCCCACCCCTTTCCTGGGTCTGTCCTCGCCCGCACGGGCCGGGCAAGCGGATATCAAGCCGCCGGCAAGAGGTCCCCCTGAAGGTTTCCCCGTTCAGCTTTCAACGAATTGGTGCGCCGTGGATCGTCCACGGCGCACCGGGGGAACGTGGCAATGAGGCACAACACGGTAATCCGGGACACACCCCGGGACGGGACCGGCGGAACTCGAGACAGGGCGCGCGACGAGGCGTTCGTCCGCGCCGTCCACGACAAGCACGGGGTGTTCCTGCTGAGAGTGACCACCGGACTCCTGTGGGGCGACGGCCATCAGGCCCAGGACCTGCTCCAGGAGGCCGTCCTGCGCGCCTGGCAGAACGCCGACATCCTCGACCCCGAGGCCGAGGGCATCCGGCCGTGGCTCGTCACGGTCGTCCGCAACCTCGTCATCGACGGCTACCGCGCCCGGAAGGCCCGACCGTCGGAGACGGTCGACACCGCGCTGAACGACCTGCCCGGACCGGAATCCATGGAACCGGCCCTCACCAAGAAACTCGTGCGCGAAGCCCTGGCGGACCTGACGCTGCACCATCGCGAGATCCTCGTACACGTCGAGTTCCTGGACCAGTCCGTGGCCCGCACGGCGGAGACGCTGGGCATCCCGCCGGGCACGGTCAAGTCCCGGAACCACCTGGCCCTGAAGGCCCTGCGCGCCGCGCTCGCCGAGCGGGGCTACACCCCCTGAGCGGGCTTCTCATCCGAGGGCTTCGCCGAGCCGGGCCGTGTCCGTGCGGCCCAGCTCGGCGACCGCGGTGAACGACAGACGGTCGGGCCGCGCTACCGGGCCGTCCGATGCGCGACGCTCTCACGCCGGGTCGCGCGCCGGCGCGCCTCGTCGATCGCGCTTCTTTCCTCCTGGGTGAGGAGATCCATGAGTCGCTCGTTGTTGACCCAGTCGTTCAGCAGCGCGTGAGAACCCCCCAGACTCAGGGAGTACGCCCACATACTTCGCCCGCGCGTCGTTCCGTTCCATTCGTTCGCCCAGCTCAGCAGATGGCCGATGCGCTGCTCCGTCGTGAACCTCATGAATCTCATCCCCGTCACCTTTCGACCCTTACGAGAAGGCCCTGCCTTCGTCTGCCCTGTAAACGGGGCGGGGAAGAAGGAGGTTCACAGCTGTCTCAGAATCCGGTGAGCGTCACCTTGCCGATGGCGCTCCCGGACTCCAGGACGCGATGCGCCTCGCGCAGATGGGCGGCGTTGATCGTGCCGAGGTCCCGGGTGGCCGTGGTGCGCAGGACGCCCTTGTCCACGAGCTGGGCGATCCGGTCGAGGATGTGATGCTGCGTCACCTGGTCCGGGGTCTTGAACAGCGAGCGCGTGAACATGAGTTCCCAGTGGAAGGAGATGCTCTTCGCCTTCAGCAGGCCGATCTCCACGGCACCGAAGTCGTCGATGGCGAGCAGCCCCCCGAACGGCTTGAGCATCTCGGCGTACGCGGCGAGATTCCGGTCCGTACCCGCGGTGCCGAAGATGTGGTCGACCCCGCCGGGCGCCACCTCGGCCACCTGCGCCGGTAGCGGGCGATGGTGGTCCACCACATGCGTCACGCCCATCCGGCGGGCGAACTCGACGGTCTCCGGGCGGGATGCGGTGCCGATCACGGTCAGACCGGTGAGGGCGCTGGCCAGTTGGGCCACCATCGCCCCCACACCGCCCGCCGCCGCGGTCACCAGCAGCGTGCCGGTCTCCTCCTCGGCACCCTCGCGCAGGCCGAGGCGCTCGAACAGCCCCTCCCAGGCGGTGAGGGAGGTCAGCGGCAGCGCCGCCGCCTCGGCGAAGGAGAGGGTGCCGGGCTTGCGGCCGACGATGCGCTCGTCGACGGCGTGGAAACGGGAGTTGGTACCTGGCCGGTCGATCGCGCCGGCGTAGAACACCTCGTCGCCGACCTCGAACAGCTCGACCTGCTCACCGACCGCGACGACCGTGCCGGCGGCGTCCCAGCCGAGCACCTTCCACTCGCCGCCCGGGTCGTTGCTCTGCCGGACCTTGTGGTCCACGGGGTTGACCGCGATGGCCTCGACCTGGACCAGCAGATCGTGCGGACCCGGCTGCGGTACGGGAAGTTCGACATCCACGAGGCTCTCGGCGTCGTCGATCGGCAGGCTCTTGCGGTAGGCGACGGCGGGCATCGTCGTGAACTTCCGGGTCTCGCTCATCGTGTGTCTCCTCGACTCGTGCTGTGGGCCGGCGAGGATCGGCGGCCACGACCCGCAAGGTACCTATCGGGAGGTAGTAACCATCAAGGGCACCTGCTTCCCAATGGAAACCATAGAGGTGAGGCGGTCGCGAGCCGCCCCGGACGGCGTACGGTCAGGCGGATTCCGGGAACCGGTCTATGTTCTGCTCCACCCAGGTCCGCAGATGGGAGAGCGGGGCGCAGGCGTCCCTGCCGAGCGGCGTCAGGCTGTACTCGACGCGCGGCGGGACCTCCGCGTAGATCCGGCGGTTGATCAGGCCGTAGTCCTCCAGGCGGCGCAGTGTCTGGGTGAGGACCTTGGGGCTCACCCCCTGGAGCCGACCGCGCAGCGCGCCGAAGCGCTGCGGCCCGTCCTCCAGGGCGCCCAGTGCGAGGGCGCTCCACTTGTTGGCGAGCAGGTCCAGCATGTCGCGGCAGGGGCAGGCCGCGGAGTAGACGCTCTTGGGATCGTCGCAGAGGCCCGATGTGTTCGTCATGCGGCAACAGTACCCATTGGGTACCACGGTTCCCCATGGCCATCAGCGTCCCTTGCGGGTAACCGACGCCCGCCTTGTACGGTCACGGACATACTCGGAACCCGCGGTCACGGCGATACCCGGAACCCGGTTTCGCGTATCGGAACCGCCGATGAAGGCTGACACATGAACGACGACGCCCTGCACCTCCGACTGCTCGGCCGCCTGGAGCTGGCCGACGGAAGCGGTGCCGTCGCACTTCCGGGCGCGGTCTCCCGCGCGATCGTCGGCCGGCTGCTGCTGGCCGGGGGAGCGGTCGTGCACCGTGACACCCTCATCGACGAACTTTGGGAGGAACGCGAGGCGAAGGACCCGGTCAACGCCCTTCAGGTCCAGGTGACGAAACTGCGCGCGGCGCTCGCGACCCGGGACCAGGACGGACGCCTGCAGTCGCAGTACGGCGGATACCGCTTCGCCCTCGGCGCGGAGGACCAGCTCGACACGGTGCGCTTCGAGGCGACGATCCGCGAAGGCCGCGCGCACCTGGCGGCGGGAGCGTACCGACAGGCGGAGGACGTCCTACGGCAGGGACTCGCGCTGTGGCGGGGCCGCGCGCTGGACGACCTCAAGGGCCGGGTCTTCGAAGCCGAACGGCTGCGCCTGGAGGAACTGCGCCTGAGCGCGCAGGAGGACGCGAGCGCCGCGGCCCTCGAACTCGGCCGCGCGGCGGAGCTGATCCCCGAACTGACGGCACTCGTGTCCGCCGCACCGCTGCGGGAGGGATCCCGGGCGCGGCTGATGCTCGCGCTCCACCGCTGCGGGCGCGACGCCGAGGCGCTGGACGTGTACGAATCGGGCCGCCGACTCCTGAGGTCCGAACTGGGCGCCGACCCGTCCCCCGAACTGCGTTCCCTGCACGACGCGATACTGGCTTGCGACCCGCGTCCCGGTACGGCGACACCGCCAGGTGACTCGTGTCCGGGGACGGCAGGGCCGGCAGCCGATCCGCGTCAGGGGGTGGCCACCCCGGACTCCGTACGGTTGTCACCGGCGCACCCCGACCACACGACATCGGCGCAGGCCGCCGCCCACGCCGACTCCCGCCCCCTGCCCGGCGAAGGCGGGCCCGAGCACCCCCTCGGCCCCTTCATCGGCCGAGGTGAGGAACTCGACGGACTGCTCGCGGCCCTCGAACGCGAGCGGCTGGTGACCGTCGTGGGACCGGGCGGGCCGCCTTCACTCCCACCGGGTCCGCGGCCGCCCTGACCACGGCCGTGCATCTGCAGACCCGGCCGGTGTCGGCGACCGTACGGTTCTCGAACTCCGAGGGAAATCCCCACACGCCCGACACCGCCCCGGTCACCCGCGGCATGGCCACCCGCTTCCACCTCCCGGACGGCGGTGACACCGACCTCGTCGCCCTCACCGTCCGCCGGTTCGTCGCCTCGACGCCCAAGGAGTTCCTGGAGCTGACCGAGGCGCTGCGCCCCGACCCCGTGACCCACCAGCCCGACCCGACCCGGGTGCACGCGTTCGTCGGTGCCCATCCCCACCTCGCCGAAGCCGTCGCACAGCAGCCGCCCGTCCCCGCCAGCTATGCCTCCGCCGCCTACTGGGCCATCCACGCCTTCGTCTGGGTCGACGCGACCGGCGCCCAACGGCCCGTGCGGTACCGCTGGGAACCGGAGGCCGGCCGCACCGCCCTGACCGCCGCCGAGGCGGCCACCCGCGCCGCCCACTACCTGACCGACGAACTGCGTCAGCGCCTGGAACACGTGCCGGTGGCCTTCGACCTGCGGATCCAATTCGCCGGACCCGACGACCCCACCCACGACCCCAGCACCGTCTGGCCCGACCACCGCCAGGAGTTCAGCGCCGGGCGGCTGGAGATCACCGCGCCCGCCGACGACCAGGACCCCTGGAACGCGCAGGCCTTCGACCCCACCCGGGTCACCACCGGCATCCAGCTCTCCGACGATCCCGTCCTCGCCTTCCGGGCCCACGCCTACGCCGAGTCCCACCTCCGGCGAAGTCACCACCGATGAGTGAACCTCCTTGGCGCGCGGGCCGTTTGACGTCTCGCCAGCACAACGCCCCAGCGCATGGCTCCTGTTGACGGATCGCCTCGGGGCTCGACGAATGGATGGACTTGAAGAAGAAGCAGACCACGAGATCTCCCGGCCGACGGCGCCTGCTGCGAGGCGCCACGGTGGCGTGTTGCGCGATGGCCCTGTCGGCGGCGGGGGCGACAGCGGCGAGCGCCTCGACACCCACCCCGCGCACCGTGAACTACGTTGCGCTGGGCGACTCCTACGCCTCCGGGCCCGGCATACCGACCCAGGTCGACGCCACGTGCGCACGGTCCGACCGGAACTACCCGTCCCTCCTCGCCGCGGCGAAGAACTGGCAGGCGACCGACGTCAGTTGCTCGGGCGCCACCACAACTGCCCTGGCCGGACCGCAGGGTTCGCGCCCGCCGCAACTGGACGCGCTCGGCACGGACACGGACGTGGTCACCCTGACCATCGGCGGCAACGACATCGGCTTCTCCAGCAATCTGGCCACCTGCGCCGGACTGACGTCCAAGGACCCGGCGGGCAACCCCTGCCGGACCTTCTTCACGAGCGACGGCACCGACCGGCTGGCACAGCGCGTCGACGACACGGCCCCCAAGATCGCCGCCGCGCTGGACGCGATCCGGGAGCGGGCCCCGCACGCCAAGGTCGTGGTGGTCGGCTATCCCGACCTGTTCCCGGACGACGGGGTCGGCTGCACCAGCTCCGTCGTACCGATCGCCGCCGGTGACTTCGCCTATCTGCGGGACACCGAGAAGAAGCTCAACGCGATGATTGCCGACCAGGCGTCGGCGCACGGAGCGGCGTACGTCGACACCTACACCCCGACGGTGGGCCACGACATGTGCAAGCCGGCCGGCGAGCGCTGGATCGAACCCCTGGTCGCGGCGGCCCCGACCGCGCCCGCCCACCCCAACGCCCTGGGCCAGCAGGCGATGGCCGCAGCGGTGGAGAACGCCCTCCGCTGCGGCGCGTACCGCCGCTGACCCGACCTGAACGGAACGGGGGCACCGGCAGCCCGGCGGAGCGCCGGTGCCCCCGTTCCTCTTCCACGACGGCTGAAAGGCTCTTTCGGGGGTACCCGGTGGTCCGCGGCACCCAGGAGTGCCACCTCCCTAGAGAAAGAGAAACCCGTGTACATAGGTATCGGTACCGTCGTCCTCATCATTGTCATCGTCGCCGTCGTCATGATGCTGCGCCGCGGCTGACAGCGGATCCCCGGGCGGGCAGGGTCATGAGCGGTGCCCGCTGGACCCGGCCGAGTGGCAACAGCGGTGGAAGGGTACGAGTTCGGGCTGCTGGGGCCGCTGAGCGGCCGTCACGACGGGCATGCGCTGGATCTCGGCAGCCCGCTGCAACGTGCGGTCCTGGTCCGGCTGTTGCTCGGCGAAGGACGCCAGTGCGGACTCGACCACCTCATCGACGCGCTGTGGGAAGAGCCGCCCGGCAACGCGGTCCGCTCGGTGCAGACGTACGTCTACCGCATCCGCCTCTCCCTGGGCGAGGAGCGGTCCCGGCTGGAGACCACACAGGGCGGCTACCAGCTCGACATCCCCGAACCGGCCGTCGACGCCCTGCGTTTCGAACGCCTCGTGCGCGACGGCGAGGAACTGCGGGCCGCACGGCAGACCGGCCCCGCGCTGCGCGCGTTCGACACCGCGCTGGCGCTGTGGTCGGGGGAGCCGCTGTCCGGCGTACCCGGCCCCTACGCCCGGCGGCACCGCGGACGTTTCCTGGATCTACGGCTGAACGCCCAGGTGGCGCGGTTGGAGTGCGCCGACGAACTGGGCGAGCACGCCCGTGTGGCGACGGAACTGATCTCCCTCATCGCCGACCATCCGCTGCGGGAGGACCTGTACGACCTCCGCATGCGTGCGCTGTACCGCGCCGGGCGGGCGGCGGAGGCCCTCGCGGTCTACGCCGCGGCCCGCGAGGCCATGGTGGCCGAACTGGGCATGGAACCGGGCCCGGAACTGCGCGAACTGCAGACACGCGTCCTCAGCGGCGCCGAGCCCGCCCCCGCCGAACACGGGCAGGTACGGGCATCGGGTGCCACCCCCGACACCGAGCAGGCCGCGACCACACCGGTCGAGGACACCCCGGCCGGCGCCCGCCCGCAGCAACTCCCTCCGGCACCCGGCGACTTCATCGGCCGTGAGCGGCTGAGCGAACGGCTCCGGCTCACGCTGCGGCCCAGCGGGGAAGCGGTCGCGCTCTCCGTACTCAGCGGCATCGGCGGCGTCGGAAAGACCGCGCTCGCGCTCCGCGTCGCGCACGGCATCCGCGGCGACTACCCGGACGGGCAGCTCTATGTCGACCTACGGGGCGACGGCGCCCAACCCACCGATCCCGCCGACGTGTTGGTCGACTTCCTGATCGCACTCGGCATGCCCGCCGCCCGGATCCCCGCGACGCCCACCGCCCGCGCCGGCGCCTACCGCACCCTGACCGCCGACCGCCGACCGCCGGATCCTGGTGCTCCTGGACAACGCGTCCGACACCGCACAGGTGACACCGCTGCTCCCGGGCACCCCCGGCAACGCCGCGCTGATCACGACCCGGCACCGCTCGCTCGTACCGCCGGGCGCGACGCGTTTCGAGGTGCCGGTGCCCGATCAGCAGGAGGCGGTGGCTATGCTGGGCCGGTTCACCGGCGACGCCGAGATCGCCGCCGCCCCGGAGCTCGCGCTGGAACTGGTGCACGCCTGCGGGCAGTTGCCCCTGGCGCTGCGCGTCATCGGGGCCCGTGCGGCGGCCCGTCCCGGACGCGGGCTCGGCGCGCAGTTGCTGCGGCTGCGCGCCGAGGAGCACCAGCTCGACGAGTTGCGGGCCGGCGGCATGTCCGTAGAGGCGACCTTCCAGGTCGGCTACCGGGCCCTCGCCGCCGAGCGGGCCCGGGCGATGCGCCTGTGCGCGCTGCTCGACGCCGCCGACTTCCCGGTCGCGGTCGCGGCCGTCCTGCTCGACCGGCCGGAACAGGAGACCGAGGAGCAGCTGGAGCATCTGGTGGAGGCCGGTCTGCTCGAACCGCACTCGGCCGACCGCTACCGATTCCACGATCTGGTACGGGCGTTCGCCGCCCGTCGCGCGGATCGCGAGGACTCCGTCGCCGAGCGCCAGGCGGCGCTGGTGCGGCTGGCGATGTTCCTGCACGCCACCCTGCTCCAGGCCATGAGCGCGACCGAGCGGTCCGGCTCGCTCAGCATCCACCTCTTCGCCGTACCGTCGACCGGACTGCGGTTCGCCGACGCCGAGGCGGCGCGCACCTGGCTGCTCGCCGAACACACGCTGCTGGTCTCGGTGTTCTCCCGGGTGCTGCGCGACATCCCGGACGCCGCGCGAATCGTCGTCGCCGCGCTGTCGGTGATCGCGTCGAGCGGGCTCTTCGCCGGGCCCGCGCACCAGCGGGAGTTGGAACGCGTCACGGACCACGCGGTCGCGGCGGCCGACCTGGGCGACGACCCCGATCTGCCCTCGCAGACCCGGCACATCCGGGCCTGGCTCGGCTTCATCCGCGGTGATCTGGCGGCGGCGGAGACCGATCTGCGCGAGGGGATCGGGCGGTCCCGCGACGGGGACGACCCGCTGACGTCATTCATGTCCGCCCGGCTGCTGTCGGTCGTGCTCGTGGACCAGGGGCGCGGCGCGGAGGCCGCCGCGTTCTTCGCCGAGTCGGAGGCCGTCGGCGGCGCGCCGGACGACCCGAACAGCCCGGCCTACTTCCTCGCGGAGGTGGCCCGCCTGTTCACCGCGCTGAGCTCGGACCGGGCCGACGTGAACGTCGCGGCGGCCCAACACGTGTACGACGTGAGCGACCGCCTGCGAAAGGCAGCGGTACAGCGCTGACCAGCGCTTTCATCCGCCGTCGATCAGATGTTGATCCGTGTTCGGCACGGTGGTCGCGCAACGGACCGCACCACCTCCTCGAACAGGTGACAGACATGCTCAAGATCGGTCTGGGATCGCCCCAGTACGGATTGTTCACTGACCCCGCCACGATCTCCGGCTTCGCCGCCGAGGTCGAGACGATCGGCTACGACAGCCTGTGGGTGGGTGACCGGGCCCTCGTACCGACGCAGCCCCGTGACCCCTATCCAGGCGGCGGCCCCGTACCGGACGAGTACCGCGCCTTCCTGGACCCCATCGCCACGCTGTCCTTCCTGGCCCACGCCACCAGCAGGCTGCGCCTGGGGACCAGCACACTGAACGCGCCCTTCTACTCGCCGCTCCTGCTGGCCCGTTCACTGACCACCGTCGACATCCTCAGCGGGGGACGGCTCGACATCGGGTTCGGACTCGGCTGGTCCTCCGACGAGTACGAGGCCATCGGCGTGCCCTGGCCGGGGCGCGGGGCACGGATGGAAGAGATCCTCGACGTCCTGGACCACGTCTGGTCCGGCACGGAGGCGGAGCACAAGGGCGAGCTGTGGACGATCCCGAGCGCCCACATCGAGACGCTCCCCGTGCAGCGCCCCCGCCCGCCGGTACTCCTGGGCGGTTTCACCCCGGCCACCCTGGAACGGATCGGCCGGCGCGCCGACGGCTGGGCGGGAGTCGCGCTGCCGGTGCCCCAACTCGCCTACGTCATCAGCCAGATACGGCAGAGCGCGGAGGCGAACGGACGTGACCCCGACGCCCTGCGCACCGTGGTCCGGGTGAACCCCGTGGTGACGGCCGAGGACGCACCGAGCGAGGCCGTCCCGCACCGGGGAACGGTCGTCCAGGTCTCCGACCACCTCCTCGCAGCCCACGCCGCCGGAGCGGACGAGGTCCTCATCGACCTCCAGCAGACCGCGCGCGACGCGGACGAGCTGACGGACCTGGCACACCGCTTCCACGAACACCTGCGCAAGGGCTAGGGATCATCAACATGTCTGAGGTACTCACCTCGAAGCCGGATGTCCACGACATGGTGGTCGTGCACCGCGCCTTCCGCCAATCCTGCGCGGCACTACCGGAGTTGGTGCGCGGACTGGCGCCCGGCGATGCCGCACGGGCCCAACTGGTCGTGGAAACCGTGGAGTTCATGCTCATGGGCCTGGAGGCCCATCACCTCAGCGAGGACGAATTCCTCTGGCCCCGGCTCGCGGCACGGGTGGAGGTGCGGGCCGAGGCGATCACGCGCATGGAGGAACAGCACCTCCGGCTGGAGGAGTCGGTCACGGAGCTGAGGGGTGCGCTGGACCTGCTGGCCGCCGATCCCCAGCCGCCCGTCCGCGAGCAGGTGGCGGCCCGACTCACCGAACTGGGCGCGGTGTTGACCGCGCACATGGACGAAGAGGAGTCCACCATCCTGCCGTTGGCCGCCGAGCATCTGAGCGTCGCCGAGTGGGAGGAACTCGGTGAGATCAGCCTGGCGAAGCTGGACAAGAAGCATCTGCTGCGCGCCTTCAGCGCGTTGATGGCGGTCGCGACCCCCGAGGAGCAGCGAACGCTCCTCGCCAAGGCACCCCTGCCCGCCCGCGTCCTGTGGCGGCTGTCCGGCCGCCGTTCGCACGCCCGTCGGGAGGCCCGGCTGTACGGGGCGTGATCGTCCCGACGGGCCATTTCCATCCGGCTAGGGCGTGACCGGAGAGCTGCTCGTGGTGCCGGTCGGATCCGTCGTCGGGGTGTCCGCCGAGCTGTGGTCGGGGGAGAACCAGGCCAGGCCGACCAACAGCGCCCCGAGGAAGATCAGCACGGCGGCGACGGTGCCCACCGTCCGCGACCGGCGCACGGTGCCGGCGCGGCCGCCCGTTCGCTGTCGGCGCCGGGTCCGGTGCGAGGGAGTGGTGCCGGTACCGGTGCCACTCCCGGCGGACGGGAAGGCGTACGTGGTCGCGGAGCCGGCGGGCGTGTTGTTCGTCCGGGGTGCGAGGCCCGCGTCCCAGGCGGTGACCTGCGGAGTCGGCGCCGGTTTCGGCTCGCGGTGCGGTGCGGCCGCCGGGAGGGGCTCGGGATGTCCCCGCCAGGCACCGGCGCCGAACCACTCGGCCGCCTGGCGTGCCGTAGGGCGGTCCTCGGGGCGTTTGGCGAGGAGACCGAGCAGATAGTTCTCGAAGGCGGGCGGGATTCTGACGCCGAGTTCCCGTGGTGGTACGGGGGCCGTGTCGAGGTGGTGGTGGAGCACGGCGATGGGGCTGCTGGCGCGGAACGGCGGGTTGCCGGTGAGGAGTTGATAGAGCACGCAGCCGAGCGAGTAGACGTCGGACGGCGGACCGGCGGGCTGGCCCAGGGCGCGCTCGGGGGCGATGTACAGGCTGGTCCCGACGATCTGGCCGGTCGCGGTGAGCGCGCCGTTCGGGTCGTTCACGAAGTGCGCGATACCGAAGTCGCCGATCTTCACGGACCCGTCGGCGTCGACAAGAAGGTTGCCGGGCTTGATGTCCCGGTGCACGATGCCCTGTTCGTGCGCGGCCGTGAGCCCGGCGGCCGAATGGGCGGCGATGCGGGCCACGTCCTCGGCCGGCAGGGAACCCGCCTGGGTGAGGACGTGGGCGAGGCTGTCCCCGTCGACCAGTTCCATCACGAGGTACAGCCGACCCTCCTGCTCGCCGAAGTCGAGGACGCCGACCACATGGGGGTGGCTGAGCCGGCCCGCGGTCTGGGCCTCCAGGCGGAAGCGGGCGGTGGCGGTGGGCTCGGAGTTCTGGGAGTGCAGGAGCTTGACGGCCACCGGCCTGCCGGCCAGTTCGTCGTACGCCTGCCAGACCTCGCCCATCGCACCGCGACCGATGGTGGTGTTCAGCCGGTACCGGCCCGCTATCAGCACCTGTTGCTTCATCCTCACGCAATGAAATGAGACGAATCGACCGCTGCGGGCCATCTCCCTTTGAGGGAAAGGGTGTTGGAGGGGTGACGCAGCTGTCCCAGCCTACTGGCGGAGAGGCGGCGACCGACCCCGACCGTGACTTCGGCCGTTGGTCCGGCGGTCATGGCACGGTCATCCGGCGTGGGACGGGGCGGCGGTCGGCGGCCGGAGCGGCGGGTGTCCTGGAGGCCCGCTGGTAAAATGGGCGCACGCTTCGATGTCGCCGGGGCCTGTACCAGGGGGTACGGGCCCCGGTGCCGTTGCGGGCATCACACTGAGGAAGGTTCTCCATGAACGCGAAGCCGCCGACCGCATCCTTCGACCAGCTCGGGCTGCCGCCGGAGCTGGTCGGGACGATGACCGGCCTCGGGGTGACAGAACCCTTCCCGATCCAGGCGACGACCCTGCCCGACGCACTGGCCGGGCGCGATGTGCTCGGCCGGGCGCGCACCGGTTCCGGCAAGACGCTGGCCTTCGGGCTCGCGCTGCTGGTGCGGACCGCGGGCCTGCGGGCGGAGTCGAAGCGGCCGCTCGCCCTGGTCCTGGTGCCGACCCGGGAGCTCGCACAGCAGGTCAGCGACGCGCTGGCACCGTACGCCCAGACGCTCGGGGTGCGGCTGGCGACGGTGGTCGGCGGTCTGTCGATCAACCGGCAGCAGGCGCTGCTGCGGACCGGCGTCGAGGTGCTCGTCGCGACCCCGGGGCGGCTGACCGACCTGGTGTCGCGCCGGGACTGCCTCCTGAACCAGGTGCGGATCACCGTCCTGGACGAGGCGGACCAGATGTGCGACCTGGGGTTCTTCCCGCAGGTCTCGGACCTCCTGGCGCAGATCCCCGCCGACGGGCAGCGGCTGCTGTTCTCGGCCACGCTCGACGGCGACGTCGATCAACTGGTCAAGGACCATCTCCACGACCCGGTGCTCGCCTCGGTCGACCGGGCGTCGGGCTCGGTCACGACGATGGAACACCATGTGCTGAACATCCACGCCGCCGACAAGTACGCGACGGCGACCGAGATCGCCGCGCGGGACGGCCGGGTGCTGATGTTCCTGGACACCAAGGCCGCCGTCGACCAGTTCACCCGCCATCTGCGGGCCAGCGGCGTCCGGGCGTCCGCCCTGCACAGCGGGAAGTCGCAGCCCCAACGCACGCACACGCTCGGCCAGTTCAAGGACGGTGAGATCACCGTCCTGGTGGCCACCAACGTCGCCGCCCGGGGCATCCACATCGACGCCCTCGACCTCGTCGTCAACGTCGACCCGCCCGCCGACTCCAAGGACTACCTGCACCGCAGCGGGCGTACGGCCCGCGCCGGCGAGTCCGGGAGCGTGGTTACCCTGGTCACCCCCAACCAGCGGCGGGACGTGAACCGGATGATGTCCGACGCCGGTATCCGCCCGATCGTCACCCAGGTCCGCTCCGGCGAGGAGAAACTGACCGCCATCACCGGCGCCAAACGCCCGCCGACCGGGACGAAGCCCACCGGCAACGCCCCCTTCCGCGGCCTGGGCACCCGCCCGGGCCGCCCCGCCAAGGAGTCCCGGAAGACCGCCGAGGCCCGCAAGGCCGCGGAGGCCCGCGCGGCGGCCCGGGTACGCAAGGGCCGCTGACCTGCCCCCGGGGCACCTCCCGCTCACTGTTCCGCGGCGATGTCCTGCGCAGGACCCCGGCCCCGGAGCGTGACGAGCGCCAGCAGCGCGGAGCACAGCGCCGCCGTACCGCAGACGACGAAGCCGATCGAGTAACCGTGCCCCAGGGCGTCCAGCGCGAGCGGATGCAGGTCGGCCAGCTTCGGCGAAGCGGCCGAGGCCCCGTTCACCGCGAGCGGACCGCCTTCTTCCAGTACGGCCGTGCCGGCGCCCTTCAGTGCCGGGGGCAGGGCGGAGTCGTGCAGGGAGTCGGCGAAGCTGCTCGCCGCGCGGCTCAGGGCGACGGCGCCGATGATCGCGGGGCCGAGGGTGAAGCCGAAGTCCCGCAGCAGGTTGGTGGTAGCGCTCGCCATGCCGGCCAGATGGGTCGACACGGTGTTGACGGCCGTCGCGGTGATCGACGAGACGGTGATCGCGAAGCCCAGGCCGACCAGCCCGAGCGGCAGGATCAGCGAGGTGAAGGCGGTGTCGGTGATCGGCAGCGTGGCCGCCCAGTAGTCGCCCGCCGCGATCAACAGCAGCCCGGCGCCCAGCAGCAGCCCCGGTGCGACCGTGCGCAGCAGCCGTTCCGTCAGCGGCAGCATCACCAGCGTCATGCCGTTGAGCAGGACGAAGGCCAGACCCGTCCGCATCGGGGCCTGGTCCTGCACCGGGCCGAGCCGGATGCTGACGGAGTAGGCGGTGCCCAGGAAGGCGAACATGCCCACCACGGCCACGACCGAGGCCACCGCGAAGGCCCGGTTGCCGAACAGGTCCAGGCGCAGGAGCGGGGACTTGGCACGCTTCTCGGCCAGCACGAAGGCGGCGAGGAACACGGCCGCCAGGACGAAGGCGAAGACGATCGAGGTCGAGGCCCAACCGTCCGTCGGGCCCTGGATGATGGCGTAGAGGAGCGCGAACAGGCCCAGACCGATGGTCAGTTGGCCCGCGATGTCGAGTGAACGGCCTTCGGGGGCACTGGAGTTGACGGCGAACAGGGCGCTGACCGCCACACTCGTCGCGGCGACGGCGGCGACCACGACGAAGGACCAGCGCCAGGAGCCGTAGGTGGCGGTCACGCCGCCGAGCAGCGGGGCGAGGAACCCGCCGGCGGAGAGCAGCGCCGCCCACAACGCGATGACCCGGGCGCGCTGTGCGGGCGAGGTGGTGCCGGCCGCCAGGACGGTCAGCGAGGTCGGGAACAGCGCGGCGGCGCCGAGACCCGCCAGGGCCTGCCCGGTCCAGAGCTGGTGGACACCGGAGGAGGTGGCGCTGACCAACTCGCCCACCAGCAGCAGCGCGGCGCCGCCGACCAGCAGCCTCTTGCGGCCGAACAGGTCGCCGAGCAGGCCGAAGGTCAGCTCCAGGACGGCGACCGGGAGCAGGAACGCGTCGGAGATCCAGGTGAGTTGGGAGCCCACCGGGTGCAGGTCGGACTGGAACAGCCCGTTGAGCGTGGCCGGTATCGCCAGGCCGATCTGCGCGAGACAGACGGCGAGGAGACCGGCGATCAGGGTGCCGGTGGTCAGACCGGGGCCGGTGGCGGTGGTTCTGGTGGAGGGTTCGGTCGTCATTGACACGGGGAGCTCCTGGGGCGTGCGAGCTGGGGACGGGGAGAGGGAGGGGACAGCGGAAAACCGGGGAGGGAAGGGGACGGGGGAGAGCGCTTCGGGATCAGCGGGTGCCGGTCAGGCGGCTCGGTCGGTAGTCGGTGAACGCGGCACCGTCGAGGCCCAACTCGTCTGCGCCACGCTGGAGTTGGGCGGCGGTGGCGGAATCGCCCCAGTGCCCGGTGTCCAGCCGGTGTTCCACGGCGTGCAGACCGGCGACCACTTCGGCGGTGGTGAAGTTGCAGTGGCTCTGGCGGGCGACATAGGCCTGTCGCAGCAGTGCGGAGTCACCGGCCGCGCGCACCCGCCCGGCGAAGGCCGACTCCTGTTCCACGGGGACCAGTTGGTCGGCGGTGGTGTGGATGTCCAGCAGCGGCACGGCCAGCCCTTGACCGGCCGTCGAGGTCCGCTTCAGCCGGGCCACCGCGGCCGGGTCGGCCGTGATGTCCGCGCCGCGGGTGAGCCGGTTCAGGTCGGTGCGCAGATCGAGCCCCGCGTCGCGGTAGAGGGCCTCGACCTGTTTGACGTGGGCGGACCCGCGCAGCAGCCCGGCGTAGTCGACGCCCTTGTTCCAGGACGTGTTGCCGCCGGCGGACTGCTCCACCGACCAGCGTGCCGGGATGATGAAGCTGAGCAGCCCCTGCGCCAGCCAGGCGTACTGCTGCTGCTCCTGGCCCGCGAAGTCGCCCCGCGCGGGCGGCAGTTGGCCGGGAGCCCAGTCGGCCAGATTGAGGTAGGCGGCGGCCAGGGCGATCCGGGCGCGGCCCGCCGGGGTCTGCTGCGCCGTCCGCACGGCCTGCGTGAGCCGACCGGCCAGGGCGGCACCGTCGGCCTGGCTGTCGAGGTTCACCAGGGCGTCGGCGTCGGCGGGGTCGAAGAACGTGGCCAGCGTGTACTCGGCGTCCAGTTGGTAGTTGTCCAGATCGACCCCGCCCGCGACCAGGCCGCACAGGCCGAGCGCACCGTCGACACGGCCGGCGCCGTCACGGGCGATCCGCGCGTTGACGAGCCCGCCCATCGACTGACCGACCGAGATGACCCGGGTCGGTGTCCCGATCTGTCGGCGGACGGCGGAGAGCGTCGCGAACTGGTCCCGCTCGGCCGAATCGAGCGCCCACATCGAGCCGTTCGGGTCGTAGGAGGAGCCGGCGAGGGCGTAACCGGCGTCCAGCAGAGCCTGGCTCACGGCGGGCGACGGGGCGTCGGCGGCGGTGGTGGGCCCGAAGCCGTGGCTGAACAGCAGCAGGGTGCCGTTCCAGCGCTCGGGTGTGTCCGCGATCCAGGTGGCGCCGTCGGTCAGCGTGCCTGAGTAGTGGCCGGCGGTGGTGGCGTGGGCGCCGGTCGCCGGGCCGAGCAGGGCGGTCGCGAGGGCGGTCGCGCAGACGGCGGCGAGGGTCGAGAGACGGGGTCGGGGCATGGCGGCGGCTCCGCGGGTCGAGTGGGGACCGAGTGGGGGAGCGTGCTGGGCGTGCGTGCTGCGTGTACGAGTCGTGCGTACGAGGCGGACGTGCGAGTTGGAAGAGCGGTGCGAATGTAGGGCTCTTTTTTCATGGCCGTCAAGAGAGTGACCAATAATGAGGCAGGGGAATCCGCGGGTGCACGCACGAGGGCCGGCTACGGGCAGGAAGGGGTCAGGGCGCGCGGATCAGTCCAGCGTCAGGGTGTCCAGCAGACGTCCGGCCGCGCGCGCCGCCGGGCGCTCCCAGCGGCTGGCCAGGCCACGGAAGACGGTCTCCGCCTGCGCGGCGGGCCAGTCCCCGGGAAGGTGCTCGGCGGGCAGATGCGGGTCCCGTCGTACCAGGTCCAACCAGTCGGTGTGCAGCAGGAGTTGACCCGCGAGGTCGTCGCCGGAGGCGGCCGCCGGGAGGGGGTCGGTGCGGTCCCAGCGGTCCAGGAACGACCGGTACCGCGCGCCGATGGCCGGCACGTCGAAGGCCTGCTCAAGGACCTCGCGGACGTCGGTCGGCGACTCCACCTCCGCGCGGAACACCCGCAGATACGGTTCCAGGCCGAGCCCGGCCACCATCTCTCGGACGTCGACGGGAGCCGGGGCCACCCACAGGCCGTTCTGCAGCGGGCCGAAGCCCGCCCAGATCAGGCGGGAGCGCAGATCGTGCCGTTCACGGCTCCAGGCCTCCGGCAGCGAGAAGCCCACCATCGTCCAGCGGCCGTCCCAGTCCCGGTTGACCGCGCCGGTCTGCCAGATGCGGTCCCGGCCGTCCGTCAGCACCTGGACGGCGTGCGGTGTCAGCGCGAAGTACGTCTTCCGGCCCTGGCGGCGGCGCTCCAGCAGGTCGCGTTTGACCATGCGGTTCAGGGTGGTCCGCACCGCCTCCTCGGTGCTGCCGACCCGCCCGAGCGCGGCGATCACACTGCCCGACGACACGGCGACGGGCCGTCCCAGCACATGCGCGCCGAAGAAGGTCAGCATCAGGGACTGGGTGCGCGGCTCGGGGCCGCTCTCGGCGGCGGGTCCGGCGGCGAGGTCGACACTGGTCACCGGCACAGCGTAGGCCCGGGGGTGGGTGTGCGGGGCCGCCGCACCGCTAACTGTGTCAAGTCTGTAACGGCGATCGGATATCGGTCAAGGGTTGGGATCGAGCGGGCGTCACGGCATCACGGCGTGGCGGCTCAGAAGGCGAACGCCTCGGTCAGGCGCAGGTTGTAGCCGTCCTCTTCCATCAGGACGACCGTGACGCCGAACGGGGACGGATGGTCCAGCTCCAGAGGAGTGAAGGAGTAGTCGACCGCGGCCTGGACGGGCGGCAGCAGCTTGCCGTCGGGCTGGGGGGCCGGGGCAGGCTGCCAGCGCGGTGCGGCCGACGCCGGGTCCTCGGTGTAGGGGAACTGGTGGAGCGTGTGGCCGTCCTTCGTGGCGTGCACCATGTTCAGACAGGGGGTCGGGCCGTCGACGGGCAGTTCGCAGGTGGTGGCGACGTCCTGGGTCTCCCAGGCGAGCACGATCTCGTCGGCGTTCGCCGCCGCGGCGATGTTCGACAGCGACGCGATCGCCGTGAGCGCGTCCTCGCCGGAGGTGACCGGGCGCAGCCAGATCAGACCGACCAACTCGCCGCGCACCAGCGGCATGATGACCGGGCGGGGCACGGCGCCTTCGCTGAGACCCGCGACGTACGCGCTCTTCATCGACTCCGTCAGCGCGTCGAACGTACGCGTGTCCATGAACTCCCCATCCGCAGCGGCCGTGTTGCGTCCATTCTGCCCTTGCGGCGGAGCGCGGGAGACCGCCTCCGAGAGTGACGCCCGTGAGAGTGAAAGAGGCCCCGGCTGGACGGGGGAGACCAGCCGGGGCCGTACCTGGTGGCGTGCGGAGGGCGGTCGCCTCTCGGCGAAAGGCTCCATGGGGCTTCAGCCGAACGATCGTCCCCATGGGCTATAGGTGAGGCCCGGGGACACTGTCCCCTCCGCAGCCACATAGACATGAACGGGCGACCCGGCCCAGTTGTTCCCGCTCGGGTCCCGCCGGTGACTGTGACCTGCGGAACACCTCGCCCGGAAGGCCTCAGTCGAGGTAGTCGGCGATCAGGGTCGCGAACTCGTCCGGGGTGGCGAGTCGGATGCCGAGGGTCTCGGCCTTGGCCCGCTTCGATCCCGCGTTCTCCCCGGCCACGACCAGGGTGGTCTTCTTGGAGACGCTGGAGGAGGAACGGCCACCGGCCCGCTCGACGAGTTCGTTCATCTGGTTGCGGCTGAGCTTCTCCAGGGGGCCGGTCATCGCGCCGGTGACGACCACCGTCATCCCGGCCAGCGGCCCGTCGGCCGTGTCGGCGGCTTCCGTACCGCCTTCGGTGGCGTCGTCCGTCGTGGGGGCGGGCGGCGTCGCGCCGGGCTCGGTCATGTTGACCCCGGCGGCGACGAGCCGGTCGATGAGCGGGGCGAGTTCGGCCAGTTCGGCGACGATCGAGGGGGCCTTCTCCGTGCCGATGCCCTCGACCCGCTGCATCGCCTCCGCGTCGGCGGCCCGGATGGTGTCCATCGTCGCGAAGTACCGGGCGATACGGCGGGACATGGAGCGACCGGTGCCGCGCACCCCGAGCGCGCACAGCACCCGTGACAGCGGCCGGCCCTTGGCCGTGACGATCGCGGCGAGGAGGTTGTCGGTGCTGGTCTCGCCCATCCGCTCCAGGCCCAGGAGTTGCTCGCGGGTGAGGGCGAACAGGTCGGCGAGATCGGCAACCAGCCCGGCGTCGACGAGCTGGACGACGCGGGTGTGGCCCAGCCCCTCGATGTCGAGCTGGTCCCGGCCGGCGGCGTAGGACAGGGCGGCGACCAGGTGGCAGTTGCGGCCCTGTTCGCAGCGCCAGCGCAGCTCGCTGGTGTCGATGCCGGAGCCGCAGCGCGGGCACACCTCGGGGAACACGATGGGCTGTTCGTCACCGGTGCGCAGATGCGCGACCGGGGCTTCGATACGGGGGATCACGTCACCGGCCCGGTGCACCATGACGTGGTCGCCGAGGCGCAGATCGCGGCGGGTGATGTCCCCCGGGTTGTGCAGGGTGGCGTACGTGATGGTGGCGCCGTCGATCTCGACCGGCTCCAGGACCGCGCGCGGGGCGATGATGCCGGTGCGGCCCACGTTCCACTCCACCTCCAGCAGCCGGGTGATCTTCTCCACGGCGGGCAGCTTGTAGGCGATCGCCCAGCGCGGGGCCCGCGAGCCCGACCCGGCGGCCTGCTGGTCGGCGGCGAGGTCGGCCTTGATGACGATCCCGTCGATCCCGAACGGCAGTTGGGCCCGGAGCGCGGCGATCTCCTGGACCCGGGCGAGCACCTCCTCGACCGTGTCGGCGGTGATGCCGGGCACGGCGGTGGTGGCCGTGGTGTTGACCCCGTAGGCGGCGGCCCGGGTCATCAGCTCGCTGTGCGCGAGTTCGCCCAGTCGGGCCGCGAGCCCGGCCTCGGTGTCGGCGACGGGGATCAGGCCGTAGCCGAAGAACGTCATCGGCACCGTGTACGCGCGCTCCTTGGCGCGCAGGGTGCCGGCCGAGGCACCGCGCGGGTTGGCGAACGGCTGCCCGCCGTGCGCGGTGCGGACCTCGTTGCCGTGCTCGAACTGGGCGGTGGTCATGAGGACTTCGCCGCGCACCTCGACGGTGACCGGCTCGGTCAGCTCCTGCGGGAGGCCCTCGATGGTGCCGATCGCGTGCGAGACGTCCTCGCCGGCCGTGCCGTCGCCGCGGGTGATGAGCCGGGTGAGTCGGCCGCGGGTGTAGCGGGCCGCGATCGCCAGGCCGTCCAGCTTCGGCTCCACGCTGAACCGCGTCACCTCGTGGTCGATTCTTCGGGCCAGCGAGGCGGTCCAGGTGGTGAACTCCTCCGGCGAGAACACGTTGTCCAGGCTCAACATCGCCACCGTGTGCGGGACATCGCCGTCGACCGCGCCGCCGGCCACCTTCCCGGTCGGGGAGTCGGGCTGCACCTCGTCGGGATGGTCGGCCTCCCACGCCGCGATGCCGCGCACCAGCCGGTCGTAGGAGTCGTCGTCCAGCGCGGAGGTGCCACCGGTGTAGTAGGCGGCCGACGCCTTCACCGCGTCCTCGACCGCCTGCGCGTAGGCGGCGGCATCCACGATCACAGCTGCAGGAGTTGTCATGACTCTCATCCTGCCTGCCACCACTGACAACGCCCGGGTCGAACGCGGCGCGGGGACCGCCGTACTTGCATCGCACCGTTCATTGCTCGAATCCAAAAGGTGTGTCGTTGCACTTTTATATCGAGTCTGCTTTTCTGGAAGCCGGTCATCAATCCGCGCCACATCCAAGGAGAGCCACCATGAACGGCACCCGCATCGCAGTGATCGGCGCCGGCCCCGGCGGCCTCACCTGCGCCCGCGTCCTCCAGCGCCACGGCATCGACGTCACCGTCCACGACGCGGACGAGTCCGCGACCGCCCGCAACCAGGGCGGCACCCTCGACATGCATCCCGACACCGGCCAGTACGCGCTGCGCGCCGCCGGTCTGTGGGACGAGTTCACCGCGCTGGCCCGTCCCGAGGGCGAGCAGATGCGGCTGGTCGACCGGGCCGGCCGCGTCGTCTTCGACAGCGCCCCGCCGCAGGACGGCGCGGGCAACCCCGAGATCGACCGCGGCCAGTTGCGCACGATCCTGCTCGACTCCCTTGCCGCGCCGGTCTGTTGGGGCCACAGGCTGGAGCGGGTCGAACCGCTCGGCGACGGCCGGCACCGCCTCCACTTCGCGCACGGCGACACGACCGAGGCCGACCTCGTCATCGGCGCGGACGGCGCCTGGTCGCGCGTACGCCGACTGCTGTCCGACGCCCTCCCCGTGTACACCGGAGTCACCTTCGTCGAGACCGGTCTGAACGACGCCGACACCCGTCATCCGGAACTCGCCGGGCTGACCGGCAACGGCACGATGATGGCCCTCGACGACAATCACGGTTTCGTCGCCCAGCGCAACAGCGGCGGCCACATCCGGGTCTACGTCGGGATGCGCGTCCCCGAGGACTGGTACGGGCGGGCCGCCCTCGACCTGACCGACACCGCCGCCGTCCGCGACGCCCTCCTGGAACGCTTCGCGGGCTGGAGCGAGGCGCTGCGCGGCTGCATCACCGACACGGACACCGGGTACGTCAACCGCCCTCTGTACGCCCTTCCGGTTCCCCACACCTGGGAGCACACCCCCGGCGTCACCCTGCTCGGCGACGCCGCCCACCTGATGTCCCCCTTCTCCGGAATGGGCGCCAACCTCGCCATGCGCGACGGCGCCGACCTGGCCCGGGCCCTCGCCGGCCACCACGACGTCGACGAGGCGATCACCGCCTACGAGAAGATCCTTCTGCCCCGCTCCGCCGAAGCCGCGCAGGGCGCCGCCGAAGGCATCGCGAGCGCGTTCGCCCCCGACAGCGGCGAACAGTCCCGCGCCCACATGGCCGCCCACCACTGACACCGCTGCATAAGCGCGGACGGCTCCCCAGGGCCGGCGCGGCGGCGCAGGGCCTGGCGAGCATGTCGCTGTGCGCGAGGCCTCGGCTACCCACCTCGACCGCACGACGAACCAAGCCCGACCTGGCCGGCCGCGCTCAGGCGGTCGTCATCGCGTGCGCGTCGGGCCCGGTGACCTCGGTCGGCCGACGGTCAGTCCTCCGGCTCGGACGTGCGTTGCAGATCGGCCCGCCCCTCGGCCGCGCGGATGAACCGGGTCATCCCGAACTGGCTTGTCCCGGGGGCTTCTTGAGGGTTGCCGACCGCCGATTCGGTGGAGCGGGGCGCGGCCGGCAGGACGTAGGGCCGGCGGAGCACCTCGTCGAGGATGATCACGGTCTCGGTCGCGCGGACCGCCGGAATCGTGGACAGCCGGTCGGTGACCAGGCGGTGCACGGCGGTGACGTCGGCCACCCGGATCTGGATCATGGCGTCGTGCTGGCCGGTGGTGACGGCGCAGTACTCCACCTCCGGCATCTGGGCGAGAGCCGTACGGAACTGGTTCCACAGCTCCTGGCGGACCGTGACGAAGATCAGGGCACAGATCTCCAGGCCGACCCGGTTGTGATCGACGCGGGCGCTGAAGCCGTTGATCACTCCGTCGGCGCGGAGCGCTTCGAGACGGGTGTAGGCGTTCGCGCGGGAGACGCCGACACGTTCCGCGAGGGCCGCGACGGAGATACGGCCCTGGGTGCGCAGCACATCGAGGATCTTGAAATGCACCGAATCCAGGGCAAGACCGATGCCGATCCGTCCAGAGCGGCGCTCGCCCGGGGTCTCCGGGGTCGACAGATCTTCCATCTTCGCGCCTCTCCGTTGCATTACGTCTCGCGCTGGTCCCGTCCGCCGAGAGTCCTGGTTAGTTTCAGCCAACCCTAACGGCGAATCGTCCAGGTCCCCTCCCGGCATCCGCCCGCACCCGCATGGCCTTCTTCGGCTCCGCCCCGCTCTGTCTTGATCACGGAGGCACGCAATGCCCAGATTCAGTGCCGGGTCCCACCCGGTGGCACTCCCGCTCGTCGCGGTCGCGGCGCTCGCCCTGAGCGCCTGCTCCGGCGGTACGGGTGCCACCGGCTCGACGGCCGGCAAGACCCTGGTCGTCGACACGTCGTTCAACCTGAAGACCGCCGACCCGGGCCGTGAGTTCGAGCCGACCGGGCAGATCGTGGACAAGGCGCTCTACGAGACGCTGCTGTCCTTCAAGGGCTCCGACGTCACCAAGCCGGTGCCCGGCCTGGCCTCCTCGTACGAGCAGTCGGCGGACGGCAGGACGCTCACCCTGCACCTGCGGGCGGGCGCGAAGTTCGCGGACGGCAGCGCGGTCACCGCCGACGACGTCGTCTTCTCGCTGAACCGGGTGATCGCGCTCAAGGGCAACCCGTCGTTCCTCCTCGACGGCGTCACGGTCACCAAGACCGACGCCTCCACCGTCACCCTGACCTCGAAGAAGCCGAACCCGGCGCTGCCCTTCATCCTCCCCAACCCCGCGCTCGGCATCCTCAGCGCGAAGACGGTCCAGGCCCACGGCGGCTCGGCGACCGCGACGGACGCGGCGGAGAAGTACCTCAACACCACGTCGGCCGGCTCCGGCCCGTACACCCTCACCTCGTTCAACACGAACACCCAGGTCGTCCTCACCAAGAACCCCAAGTACACCGGCTCAGACAAGCCGACCTACGACAAGATCGTGCTGCGCAACGTCCAGGCCCCCACCCAGAAGCTGAACGTCCAGCGCGGCGACAGCCAGATCGCCCTCGACCTCACCTCCGACCAGGTCAGCGGCCTCGGCGGTGGGCTCAAGGTGGACAGCGGCGCGTCCTCGGACGTGATCTTCCTGCTGCTCAACCAGAACACCAAGGTCAGCGGTACGACGTCCAACGCCAAGTTCGCCGAGGCCGTACGCAAGGGCATCGACTACAAGAGCCTGCTCTCGCTCGCCGGCACCGGCTCCGTCCAGCCCGCCGGGATCATCCCCTCGACCTTCCTCGGCGCGCTGCCCGCCGCACAGGCCGCCGGACGCGACCTCGCCGGTGCGAAGGCGGCCCTCAAGGCGAGCGGTGTCGCCAAGCCCTCCGTGACCCTCGGCTACGCCAGTGACCTCACCGTCGACGGGCTGTCCCTCCAGACCCTCGCCGAACGGGTCCAGGCCCAGTTGAAGGAGGTCGGCATCACCGTCACGCTCGCCCCAGCGCCGACCACCACCGAACTCGACAACTACCGCAACGGCAAAGAGCAGTTGGGCCTCTGGTACTGGGGCCCGGACTACCCGGACCCCAGCGACTACCTGACCTTCCTGCCCGGCGACCTCGTCGGCCTGCGCGCGGGCTGGAAGGCCGGTGCCGACCCCACCCTCACCGCGCTCGGCGACAAGGCGGCGACGACGATCGGCGACGACACCCGCAAGACGCTCTACGAGCAGATCCAGACCCGCATGAACGCCTCCGGCCCCTTCATCCCGCTGATGCAGCCCAGCCGGAACACCGTCTCCGCCGCGTCCGTGACCGGCATCGCCTACAACCCCGTATGGACGATCGATGTCGCCGCGCTCGGCGCCAAGTAAGGGGGCGGGCGGGAAG
>NZ_JAENRY010000790.1 GCF_016612545.1 Streptomyces sp. MBT65
GGCGAAGAGGTGGGGGTGGCCGCGGCGGCGGTGGCCGGCTGTATCGCGGCGAGAGCTCCGGCGGCGAGACAGCCGGCTATGAGCAGGGAGAGGGGCGCGCGTCGGCGCGCACGTCTGGAGGACAGCAAGGGGGCACCCTTTTCGTCGCGTTCAGGACCCGGTCGGGCCGGGATCACAGGGGTTCGTAACCGCTGTACGAGTCGTCCTCGCAGGCGGGGTCCGCCGTCGTGTCGTCGGCAGGTGCACCCGGTGCGGCGGGCGTCGGTTCAGGGGGTGTCGGTTCGGGGGGTATCGGTTCGGGGAGCGTCGGTTCGGGGGGTGCGCTGCTCATCCGACGGATGGATGCCTCTCCGGTCATGTCCAGGTGCGGGCCGGTCTGCGGACCCTGCG
>NZ_JAENRY010000791.1 GCF_016612545.1 Streptomyces sp. MBT65
CCCCCGTTCCCCCCGCCCCCCTGGGCACCGCGAACCGCGCCACACCGCACGGCACTTCCCGTGTGGCGTACGGCAGTCGCAGCACCCCGTCCTCGGTCCACAGCCCGGCGCCCGCCAACCACCCCTCGGGCGCCGGGAGTTGGAGCAACTGCCGCTCCGCGGGCCGCCATACGGCGAACCAGGTGCCGGCCGGGCCGTCGATACGCAGCGCCACCCCGCAGTTCTCCGGCATCAGCACCTGCCCCGGCTGGATCGCGAACGGCGTCACCGTGCAGTCCGGCACCCGCAGGCACTCCGGGAACCGCACCGGCAGCGTGGAGCCGATCACCCCCCAGCCCAGCCGGTCCCCCCGCCCCGGCGATGGCGCGTCCGAACGGATCAGCAGCAG
>NZ_JAENRY010000792.1 GCF_016612545.1 Streptomyces sp. MBT65
CCAGGTTCTGCATCATCATGCCGATGCCGAGACCCATGACGAACATGAAGACCGCGACGTGCCAGTACGGGGTGTCGTACCGGATCGTGCCCAGCAGCCCGAGCCCGGCCGTGACCAGGAAGCCACCGGTGACCAGCCACGCCTTCCAGCGCCCGGTCTTGGTGATGACCTGACCGGAGATCGTCGAGGAGAGGAAGAGGCCCGCGATCATCGGGATGGTCATGACGCCGGACATCGTCGGCGACTTGCCGCGCGCCAGCTGGAAGTACTGGCTGAAGAATACGGTGCCCGCGAACATCGCGATGCCGACGAACAGCGAGGCGATCGAGGCCAGCGTGATGGTGCGGTTACGGAAGAGGCGCAGCGGGATGATGGGTTCCTTGGCCC
>NZ_JAENRY010000793.1 GCF_016612545.1 Streptomyces sp. MBT65
CCCCCCGACCAGCCCGAGCAACAGCACCGCACCGGCCGTCCCGAGCATCGCCCACTTCAGGGCCGTAGACCCGGAACGGTCCCCCTCCGCCCCGGACGCCAGCCCCAGCATCGCCAGCCCTGCGCACACCACCCCGACGGCCGCCCACTCCGTCCCGCTGAGCCGAACTCCCAGCAGCCGCGCGGCCACCACGGCCGTCACCGCCAGGCTCGACGCCAGCGCGGCGCCCACCGCGTAGATCGGCAGCGACCGCAGCGCCGCGATCTGGAAGACGAACCCCAGACCGTCCAAGCCCAGCCCCGCCAGATACCGCCACTGCCGCAGGGCCCGCAGCAACAGCGCCGCGTCCCCACCCCCACCGGCCGTGGCCGCCCGCGCGGCG
>NZ_JAENRY010000794.1 GCF_016612545.1 Streptomyces sp. MBT65
CCTAACGACCCCCCGGTCCCCGCCCCTGCCGTAGCGCCGACACTCGGCGGTACAGCTCCGCCGCCTCCGTGTTGCGGCCCAGTTGTTCCAGGCAGTGGGCCTCGTCGTTGCGGCTGGCGAGGGTGTCGGGGTGGGCGGGGCCCAGGACGCGTTCGCGGGCGGTGGCCACGCGGCGGTACTCGGTGAGGGCGTCGGACCAGCGGCCCAGCCAGCCGAGGCCGACGGCGACCTCGCGGCGGCTGACCAGGGTGTCGGTGTGGTCGGCGCCCAGGACGCGCTCGCGGATCGCGCACACGTCGCGGGACTCGGCGAGCGCCTCCTCCCAGCGGCCGAGGCGGCCGAGGTTGACGCCGAGGCCGTGGCGGGCGCGGAGGGTCTCGG
>NZ_JAENRY010000795.1 GCF_016612545.1 Streptomyces sp. MBT65
GCGGGTGCGGGTGCGGGTGCGGGCAAGTCGGCCTCGGCACCGGCGGCGCCTGCGGCACCCGAGTACAGCCAGACCCCGGAGGACTTCCCCGCCGAGTACGAACCGACCTGGGCCCACGAGGACTCCACCGGCGACCCGGCCCGCGATCTGGACCGGCTCCTGGACCGCTTCCGGGACGACATCCGTGACGCGGCCCGCGACCGCGGTGTCACCGAGGACCAACTCCGGGACACCCGGCGCCACTTGTCGGCGGCGGCGGCACACATCGCGGCGGTGCTGCACGTGGGCCACAAGGGCTGAGCCGGCCGTCACAGCACGGCGGGGCAGGACTCCGGTCCGGGCGCCCCGCCCCGCCTCGTCCTGCGCCGCCCTCCCGCCA
>NZ_JAENRY010000796.1 GCF_016612545.1 Streptomyces sp. MBT65
GCATACGGGCGGCGGCGGAGCCGATGGGGGCGGCGCCGGGTCGGGTGGGGAGCCCGACATTGGTGCGGGTGCCGGTGACGACGTAGCCCTTGACGCCGCCCGCGAGGGCGTTGCGCACGGCACCGATGTCGTCGGCGGCGGACAGGGCCAGTCCGTTGGGCCAGCCTGCGGCTCGGGTCTCGGAGAGCAGGGTGAGACCGGAACCGTCGGGAAGGTGGACGTCTGCCACACAGATGTCGCGGGGGTTGCCGATGCGGGGACGAGCCTCCGCGACGGACGAGGCCTCGATGACGTCGCGCACACCGAGCGCCCACAGATGGCGGGTGACGGTGGAGCGGACGCGCGGGTCGGCCACGACCACCATGGCGGTCGGCTTGTTCGGGCGGTAGGCGACCAGGCTTGCGGGCTGCTCGAGGAGAACGGACACCAGGCCTCCTGGGGTGTGGGACGACTTTCAAGGTCACAGTCGTCTTCGGCAGCAAACCCGCGGTCCTTTAGAGAAAGATCACGATTTAGTGAGTAGCAATCAGTGCAATTCGGACACGCTGTCGATCGTTCGGTGAACGAAACGGTTCGTTCGAGGGGTCACTCGTGATTGAAAGTGGCCGTATCGACAAAGACACCACAAGCGACGGGTAAGACCTCGGTGTGCCTCGGGTAAGGCTCAGCGTGACTGCGGG
>NZ_JAENRY010000797.1 GCF_016612545.1 Streptomyces sp. MBT65
GGTCTCGGCGAGGGCGTGCAGGAGCACGGGGTGCGGGGAGATCTCGATGAACGCGGTGTGCCCGTCGGCCGCGGCGGCGGCCAGCGCACCGGCGAGCCGGACCGGGCGGCGCAGGTTCTCCGCCCAGTGGCCGGCGTCGAAGACACAGGGTCGGGTGGGGTCGTCGTGGACGGTGGAGTAGACGCGCACGGCGCTGCCGCTCCGGCCCCCGATCCCGCCGAGGGCGGCGGTCAGTTCGGGCAGCAGCGGTTCGACCTGGGGCGAGTGCCCGGCGCCCCGGACGGGCATGGTGCGGGTTTCGCGGCCCTGTGCGGCGAGGTGCTCGACGAACCGCGCGACGGCGGCTGCCTCGCCGGTGACGATCTTCTGTG
>NZ_JAENRY010000798.1 GCF_016612545.1 Streptomyces sp. MBT65
CTCTCCAACCGTGAAAAGCTCAACCAGGGGCTGGAGTTGATGATCGACAGCCCCTCCATCGGGTGGGGCGTGCAGATCGACCGGGTCGAGATCAAGGACGTCTCCCTGCCCGAGACGATGAAGCGCTCGATGGCCCGCCAGGCCGAGGCCGACCGCGAACGCCGGGCCCGGATCATCAACGCCGACGCCGAGTTGCAGGCCTCCAAGAAACTCGCCGAGGCCGCCGAGCAGATGTCGGAACAGCCCGCGGCACTCCAACTCCGGCTGCTGCAAACGGTGGTGGCGGTCGCGGCCGAGAAGAACTCGACACTCGTGCTCCCCTTCCCCGTCGAGCTGCTGCGCTTCCTGGAGCGCGCGGCCCCGGCCGCGC
>NZ_JAENRY010000799.1 GCF_016612545.1 Streptomyces sp. MBT65
GGGGTGCGGGGGAGGGGGAGCGTCGCTGTGAGTACGGGGCTCGGTGCGAGTACGGAGTTCGGTGAGAGTACGGGGTTCGGCGTTTCCAACTCGGGCTGGGGGAGCGGCCGTTGTTCCGGACCGGGGACTCCCGAAGCCGACGCACCCTGCGAGGACGCGCCCTGCCGAGGAACGCTCTGCCGAGGCGTGCCCTGCTGGGGCAAGTGCCCGCGCCCCCGCAGGCTCGGTGTGGTGAGGGCCAGGACGGTGGGCGCGGCGGCGGCCGCCCGCTCGTCCGGTATGCCCAGGGCTCGGGTCTCCGCGAGGGCGGCCAGGGCCGCGCCCGCCGCCGTGCGGGACGTCCCCGGCTCGTGCAACAGGGCGCCCGC
>NZ_JAENRY010000079.1 GCF_016612545.1 Streptomyces sp. MBT65
ATGTCAGCCCCTGGGACGGCCCGACCATCCACCCACGCCTCCGGGCGGGCGGGGCGCGGGGGGTCGCTGCCCGTCCGGAGGTGTGGGTGGATGGTCGGGCCGTGCCAGGGCCTGACATCACTCAGAACCTAGCATGAAGATGTGTACTGGCCTATTTCTGGGTCAGTCGACGATGGCGAGTTCGTCGGGCTCGTACGGGAGGGGCTTGGGTGCGCCGGGCCACTGCACCATCACGAGCCTCTGCCCGCTGATGGGGTCGGTGGCATGTCCGCGTACTTCACCGAAGGGCCGGAGCATGCCCTTGGGGGTCGGCCGGGCGAGCGTCACGCCCGTGTGCTTCGCGAAGTCTTCCATGCTGGCCTCCTGGCTGTTCAGGTAAGGGAGTTGCGGGCGATGAGGGTGAGTGCGTGGCCCCACTGTTCGGTGACGGGTTCGTTGAAGGTGAAGCCTGAGTCGGGGGCTTCGAGTTCGGCGACCCGCCAGTCCGTGCAGGTGCCGGCGGGCGGGTGCTCGAAGTGCTGGATGGTGCCGTCGTGCAGGGTGATGGCGAGGCGGATCGTGCCGTTGGGGCTGATGGTTGCGTTGGTCTTGCTGCTTGCGACCAGGGCTTCCGCGGTGAGTGAGTCTCCGAGGATCATCAAAGCTCCTTTTGGGTCGTGGCCTATTTTTGGTCAGGTGAGGGCTGCGAAGCCTTCGCAGATGGGGCAGGTGTCGCCCGTGCCGGGGCTGGTGCCGTCGTCGCACGCGGGGCAGGGCATGTACCGGCCGGTCCCGTGGCAGGTGTCGCACTCGCGGGTGCGCTCGTACGGCCCGTGCAGGTAGGTGACGGTGCCGCTACCTTCGCATTCATCACATTCCGGGGCGTGGGCGCCGGTGACGGTGGTGGCGTCGATGATCACCGGAGTGGCGAACATCCGCTCCTCCTTCGGTGGTTGGCCGGTGCGGGCTCCCCCCTCACCTCTTGAGTTAATTCTACTATCTATAGTGGGGGTGTCCACTCCCCGCAAGTGACCTCCGCCACGCCCCATCAGCGCGTTATGCAGCGAACAGGCCCTCCTGCACGGGCTCTGCCTGCGGCTCGGGATCGGCGCCGACATGCACTATGTGCTCCGCGAGCGTCCAACCGAGCCATTGCCACTGGGGGAGAAGCGGCCTCAGCGAAGGACCACTGCCGCACCCCAGGGAGGTGACGCCTGCCGCTCGGGCCGCGTTCACGACGGGCGTGCGCTCCAGAATCAACAGGTGCGGTCTGACGCGGTGAACAGTGGTGTCGTCCAGCCACACCTCGCAGTACGACCGGTCCAGATGCGTAAGCATCGCCAGGCGGTGAATGTCGCCCCAGGCCGGATGCAGACCACCGGGTCTGACCCACAGCCACGTCCCCGGCCAGATGTCTCCGGGCCCGCTCGGAGTGTGCGCGTACGGAGGCCGCTGGCGGCGCCTGCGTCTCGGCGGGACCGGCCGGGACGGCGGGTAGTGCGGGTGCGCCTGGTGGTACTGGTGCAGTTCCTCGGCGAGCGCGGCCATCTGGTCGGCATGGCTGTAGCAGCGAGGGCCGGTGTGCCAGCGCCGCGGCCTGCTCTTCTCCCAGTACGTTGCTGAACCGCACTGGCAACGGCCCTCAGTGAGGTACGGCTCGGCTGTCTCGCACGGCCAGGCGCTTGTGCAGGTTCGGCATGTCCACGGTGTGGAAGCTGAGTTCGGCAGATGAGCGTCCGGCAGGAAGAACGGCCGCGGTGGCGTGTGCGTCGCCACGGTGTCAGCCCCCGATGTGCGCGGTCAGAGCGGCGGCCGCGCTCTGGATCAGCCCGGCCGTCCAGGATGAACCGCTGAACTCCAGGCGGGCGAGGGCCTCACTGCCCTCCGTCAAGGTGACACTGCACGCCTCCCTGTTCACCTGGAGGTTCAGGTGCCGGCCACGGCTGCGGTCCTGCGGGAGGCGAAGCTGCGACCAGCCCAGTGCCGTCGTATCGTCGTCGGCGCGCTCGGGGGTGTGGTGGCCGACCGAGTTGAGCAGTGCCTCGTCGTGGCGGCATCGGCTGTAGCAGGTGAGCAGGGCTGCCCGCGTACCGTTCACGAAGAAGGCGTGACGCGTGGAGGTCTGGCGGGCCTTGCTGCGGACCTCGACGTGCGGCGGCGCCGCATGCGCGGTGCGGTGAAGCCAGAACCCCTCACCGAGATCGTCCCGGTGCCGGCGGCCGAGCTCCCAGCCCTTGACGTGCAGGACGCGCCGCCAGGTCCATTCCTGTCCGTTGCTGCGGTACTGCGGATCGTCTGGCTGGTCGGTCATCCACAGTGTGGTGACCGGCGTGGCGTTGAACGACGCGTCCGGGTTGACGGTCGTGTCGATGCGGACCAGGACGCGCGGGCTGTTGAAGGTGATCTGCTCGGTGGAGGTGTCCAGTTCGGTCAACACCGGGCAGGTCTCGCAGTCCGGCTTGCGCTGAACGCAGGGTCCGAAGCCGCCCCACCGGGCGCGGCGAGTGTCATAGCTCTCGAAGAGCGTCGGGTACGAGGTGGGTATCAGGGCGCACTGCGCGCCGCCCGTCCAGATGTGGGCGTTCAGGCTGAGGCGGTTGAATCCCTTGCCGTCGGCGGGTCGTGTCGGTGCTGGCGCAGGCAGGTAGATCGGCATGAAGGCTCTTACGGTGAGGGGGAGTTGAGGTCAGGAGGCGTTCTGCTCGCCTGGTGCGGCGTTGCCCTTGCCGGAGTGGAAGGCGAGGAGGGCGACGAGCGTGCGGTCGGCCCGGCGACCAGGGTGTTCCGCATAGAGCCGTCCCACGATGAACTCCTGCTCCAGGTGGCGTTCGAGATGGAGGAGCCAGCCTGCGACCGCGGTGATGGTGCTGTGCTCGGGCGTATGGGCGTTGGGCTCTTCCGCGCCGTGCCAGGTCAGGATCACGGCTGGAATGTCGTCCAGCAGCGTGGGCTGGGCCCGCCAGCCCGGGCGGCCCTTGTCCGGGTCCGGCGAATGGGACCTTATGTGACGGCGGTGCAGGGCGCTTCGGACATCGCTGAGCAGCGTCTCGGTGCTCGTGCTCACAGACTTACTCCTTGCAGGGGTGCGGGTGTCAGAACAGTTCTTCTTGACCGTCGACGTCGCCCGGCTGCTCGCGGCCGGACCGACGCGGGCCGGGATCAGGGACGGTGTCGCCGAAGAGGGCGGCGGTGCCGAACCGGTCGGGTACGGCAGCGATCCGAGCGGGGCCCGCCGGTACGGGCAGCTCGTTGGGGGCCGCTGCGTCGAAGTCGGCGCGGCCCATGACGGTCCAGTCCCTGCCAGTGGTCACTTGCTCTCCTTGTGAGGCTGGGCGGTCCCGGAGGCTTCGAGGACGGCGTCCGCCCAGTCCCGTACGAGTGCGGTCCCGGCCCGGCCTGCCGCCTCGCCCGGGGTGTGGCCGTCCTCGAGGGCCTTCAAGTAGCGGGCCGCGGTGACCTCCAGAGCGTTGGACGAGGTGAAGGTCCGCATGAGGCGGTCGATGTTCGTGCCGTGCATGTGGTTGAGGGCCTTCACGGAGAAGGCGACGATCATGCCGACGTCCTTACCGAGCTGCTCGGCCTGGGCGGGAGTGAGGGGCGCGCCGTAGCGCATGACGAACCTGCTCCTGTGCTGTAGCGGGGTTTCGGGAAAGGGAGGGCGCGGAGTTGTGGCCGCGCTGGCCGGGGTGCGGACGCGGTTGCCCGCACCCCCGGAGCTGAGCCGGTCAGGCCGCGACAGCCTCGCGCTCGTCGGCGGCGTCCGGCTCCTCGGTGTGGTCGGCCTCGGCCTCCGGGTTGACCGTGACCAGCTGGCGGGCCTCGGCGTGCGCCTTGGCCTGCTTGAGCTGGAAGCGGGCCTTGGTCAGCGACTCGGCGACCCGGTCGAGCTGCTCCAGGCGTGCCCCGACCTGCGTCTCAAGGGTCTCGGCGAGCTTCAGCGGCTCGGTCTTGCCGATCTCGTCGAGCAGCGCCCGCACCTGCTCGATCTTGTCGAGCGTGCTGCGGGTCTTCTTCTGCGCGGCCGCGCGCTCGGTGCGCTGCTCCTCGGTCATCTCCTCGACGACCATGAGGACGGCCTGCTCCTGCTGCTGCTTCATCGCGTAGGCAAAGTGCACGATCTCGTTGTCCGAGGCGAACTCGCCGCGTACGAACTTGCTGAGGACGGAGCCCTGATTGGCAAGGTTGAGGGCGGCGATCTGCACAGCCGCCTGCGTGCCGATCTTCCCGTCCTGCACAAGCTCCTGGACCTCAATGCGCAGGTCCAGCAGCGCGAGGCGCAGCTTCACGTACGTGGTGGTCTTCGCGAAGTCGGCGGCCACGGACTCGATGGTCGCGCCCTCCTCCTCGTCGAGGATCCGCTGGTAGCCGTGGGCCTCCTCGAACGGCGTCATGTCCTCGCGGGTGACGTTCTCCGACATGGACCGCTTGAACCGCTGGAGTTCGCTCTTCTCCGAGGTGATGTTGGCGCGGATCTTGGTGCGGCCGAGGATCTGGTGGGCGCGGAAGCGGCGCTCGCCGGAGACGATCTCGTAGCCGCCCTGCTCGTTGTCGGGGCGGACCTCGATGGCCTGCATGAGGCCGTACTTGTCGATCGAGGTGGCCAGCTCGTTCAGCGCGTCCTCGCTGAAGTACTCGCGCGGCTGGCGCGGGTTGCGGTGGACCTGGCTCATCTTGAGGACGCGCTGCATTTCGGGCTCCAAGTGGTGCTGGTGAGGTTTCTTTCTCCCTCATCTCTTGAGTTAATTCTACTATGCTTGAAGGGGGTGTCCACTCCCGGCATACCGCGCCAACGTGACCTCGACCACGTTCGTAAACGGGCTCTGACATGCGGAAACGCTGATGGGCGCCGAGAAGATCTCGGCGCCCATCAGCGTCACCTACAACTGCTCGTCCACCCGCTCACGCCAGGCCTGTACCTGCGGCGGCGCCCCCGAGGCGGGAACGGCGAAGCACTCCTTGTGGATCGGGCACGCCCTGCACATCCGCACCGCCGCGCGGTTGCCCGGCGCCTCAAGCCCTGTCTGCCCGAGGTGCTCAGTGCACCGGGCCGCCGACCACGCCACAGGCCGGGCCGGCGCATCGCGCCGGCCCGTGAGTCCGGCCAGCGCGGCCATGCGGTCCGCATCGCGGCCGCGGCCCGACCCTGTCAGGGCTGGCTGCGCTGCCAGTGCCAGAATGCGGTCGACGTCGATCACCCCGGCCCCCTTGTCCCGGCAGTGCGTAGACCGGCTGCCCCTTTCCGAGCTTGTGCGCAGCGCCGCCGTCCCGCCTCGCGGCCTCGCCTCCGTCTTCCCCCGCAGCCCCTAGCGGGCTGCCTCGATACGGTCACCTGCTAGTGCCCCATTCCCGCGCCGCCGTCGACCGGGATCACCGCGCCGGTGATGTAGGAGCCCTCGTCGATGAGGAACCGCACGGGGCGCGCGATCTCCTCGGGCTGCCCGAGACGGCCGAGCGGGATCTGCCCGAGCAGTGCCTTGGTGCGGTCCTCCGGCAGGGCGGCGGCCATGTCCGTGGCGGTCAGCCCCGGCGCGACGACGTTCGCGGTGATGCTGCGCGAGCCGTACTCGCGGGCGATGGACCGGGCCAGTCCGATCAGCCCGGCCTTGGAGGCGGCGTAGTTGGTCTGCCCGGCCTCCCCGTGCATCGCGGTCGCCGACGAAATGAACACCATCCGGCCGCCCTTGGCGCGCAGCATGCTCGGCAGAGCGCGCTTGGCGACCCGGTAGGCGGCGGTCAGGTTCGCATCGAGGACGGCGGTGAAGTCGTCCTCGCTCATGCGGGCGAGCAGCCCGTCACGGGTGATCCCCGCATTGGAGACTAGGGAGGTGACCGGGCCGTGCTCGGCCTCGGACTGCTTGAACGCCAGGTCGACCTGCTCAGGGTCGGTCACGTCACATCGCACGGCAAGGAAGCGACCCCCGGTGTGCTCCTGGCCCGGCAGGTAGGAATGGGCGGGGGGCTCGCCGGAGCGGTAGGTGACGGTCACGTTGTGGCCCGCCTCGGCAAGCTCCGTGGCTATGGCGTAGCCGATGCCTCGGTTACCGCCGGTGATGAAGACGCTCATGCCTGACACCTCTGGGATCGTCGTCGATGCAATGTCCGCCCACGGCTCGTCGCCCGGTGGGGCAGAGATCGGAGGCGAGAGGGCCGTCGAGGAAGGTGACCCCGGCGGCGGTGCCACACATTGCCCGGATTCCAGCCCGTTAGGCCGGTTCTAAGCGTGCCGGTATCCGCAGAACCGGCACTGCGAGTACGGGTTATCGCCCGCCCGAGGTGTCGGAATGTCTGGAATGACACTGAACATGCCCGTCTTATCCGGCAGGCCCCTCAAGTCGGACACACGTATAAGCTGCGTTAGGGTTCCCTAATACTTTTCCTGTTCTTTACTTCAGGGGAGCTCTACACCTTCATGTCGCGGAACCTGCCTCCGATCACCCGCATGCTCAAGTCCTGGCGCGAATCACGCGACCCGCACGCCGTGCCCGGATTCACCGCCCGCTACGGCGCGCGCCGCCGCACAGGCCTCACCCAACGTGACGTGGCCGAACTGACAGGCGTGACCGAGGGCTGGTACGGAAAGCTGGAGCGCGGCGTCCTCGATCACGTCGGCGACGAGTTCCTGGAGAGGATCGTGCGCGTCCTCGGCCTGGACAGTGCGCAACGCGCCCACCTGTGGCTGGAGGCCAACGGCTGCGAACCGCCACCGCTCCCGAACGCGGACGCCAGCTCCATCGACCCCGTCGGCGCGGCCATCGTCCACAGCCAGATATATCCCGCGTACACCTACACCCACAGCTGGGACGTACGCGTCTTCAACGAGGCCGCGGCCCGCGACTACCCGTGGATGATGCACGGCATCAACGTCATGATCTGGGCACTCACCTTCCCCGAAGCGCGCCTGCAGCTCATCGACTGGGAGGAGACCTGGGCCAAACCCATGGCCTCACAACTGCGCCTCGCGCACAAAGCGAACCCGGACGACGCGCGCCTCAGCCAGGTCTGCGACCACATCAGGCAGGCCGATCCGGTCGCCCGCCGAATCCTCGACGACGACGTCACCACCGTCGCCCACCCCGACGGCGACCGCCGCCGCCTCTACCTGCCGCACCAGCACGAGGAGACCGAGGTCGAGTTCGTGGCCCTGGCGAGGCTGGGTGACAACACCCGGCTCATGATCGTTGCACCCGGCGACCTCGCTCAGCAGGCCATGCCCTCCGCCATCTCGGGCATGTAGCCACTGAGGAGCGTCCGCGCTCACCGACCGGGGTGCGGCTGGCCCCGCCCCGGTCACCAACGAGGTCGCGATATTCGTTCAGCTGACGGGCTGGCGCCAGTCGAGCAGGACCCGCTTTTCCGGGGCCTGGCTGCCTTCGGCGCGGCCGACCCGCACGTGCTCGATCTCCAGCAGTACCAGGCCCCGCTTCGACGCGAACGGGGCCGTACGCCACCAGGCCACCAGGTCGTGCACGTCGCCGATCGGCAGGTCGGTCATCTGCTCCAGGTGCTTCAGCCGCACCTTGGACGTTCGCAGGTCTTCCTTGCTGGCCTTTTGCGCGGCGACGAACGCGGCCTTCACCATCAGCCCGCGCCCGTACAGATCGCCGATGCCGGCGAACCGTTCGTCGGCCCCCGCAATGTGCTCCTTCAAGCGGGCGATCTCCGCCTCGATGTCACGCTGCAACTGCTCAAGCCGCTCACGTGCCCCCGGCTTCAGCAGTTCAGCCAGAACGTGCTCGGCCACGAAGTCTTCGAGCTTCTCGGCGTTGATGCGTGTTCTCCCGCAGCCGTCGCACTTATAGGACGGCGGGGCCTCGGCGTGGGCGCGGCTGCCGATCATGGCCTGCGTGCACTCGTCGCACACCGCGCACCCGCCGGTGACCAGGTACTCGTGGGCGTCACGCGGCGTGCCGCGCTTCTCGCTGCGCTCCACGAACAGAGCCTGCAGACGCATGTAGACGTCCGGCTCCAGAACCCGCTCGTCCCAGCCCTCGATCGGCTCGCCGTTCTCATCCAGACCCGCAAGCCGCGGATTGGCCAGCAGCCGGTGCAGAACTTCGCGACGGAACTCGTTGCCGCGCGGAGTCAGCATGCCCTTGCTCGTCAGCCACCGCGTCGCCTCGGCTTCCGAATCGCCACCGAACAGCAGCGTGACGGCCTCGCGCAGCAACGGCGCCTCCTTCGGATGCACCACCCCTGCGCGCACGTAGCCCGACAACCGTCCCACGCAGCTGACTCCGATCAACGATTCGCACCTGCGACCCCTTGCGTCGGCGACGCGTTAGGAGCCCCTTAGACCTGACATAGGCCAATGTATATCTGGGTCGAGGGCTATACGTGCGTGAGACGTCGTGAACTGGCCAGCCTTAACGCGATATTTGCAGGCCAGGAGAGCGTCACCTGCTGGCAGGTGTGACGCGGCTCATAGCAACCTGTACGGGGCAATCTGCATCGTCAGCAGTTACATCCATGCCGGAGCGAGGTAGAAGAGGGGCCCGGACGTGCACAAACGACGCAACGTCCGGGCCGGATAGGTGGCTACACATCCAGGGTGATCCCCAGTGCCTTCCACAAGCTCGCCGTCGACACCTTCTGCGTCTGACCCAGCGGAATCGTCTGCGCCGGGAACGCGCCGTCCCTGATCAACTCGTACGCCTTGTCCGAACCGATCCCCAACGCGCGAGCCGCCGTCACCACGCTCACCGCAGCCGGCAGGGACCTCACTTCCTCGACGGACATCCCGCCGCGGCGCCCCTCGGAACGAGTGCGCTGCACGGTCATCGCAGATGAGGACAAAGGTGGTCACATCCCTCTTCCCCGCGCCACCTGGCAGGAAGCATACGGCGCCCAAGGAAGCGTCACCTTCGCTACAGCATGATCAGGACGCGTAAGGAATAACCCAGCACATTCAGGGGGAATCCCACGTGTTCGACGGCAGCGTCTACAAGCGATGCAAGTGCACCGAGCCCAAGCTCGACGACACCGGCCAGCCGATCCCCGACGCCTCCGGCCGGCCCAAGACGCGTGAACTCGGCTCAAGCTGCCCTCTGCTGAAGAAGCGCGAACACGGAACCTGGTACTACTACGTCAAACTCCCCGACGGCGTCGGCGGACAGCGCCGACGCCCCCGCAAGGGCGGCTTCCTGACCCAGACGAAAGCTAAGGAAGAGGCGCAGAAGCTGTGGGACGAGGCCCAAGGCGGCGTCAACGTCGAGTCCAAAGAGACCGTCGCCCAGTACCTCAACCGCTGGCACGACAAGCGCGTCGACCTCAAGCGCAGCACCCGCAGCGACTACCGCGACTTCATCGACCGCATCCTCATACCCGCACTCGGCCACCTCTCCATGCGCGAGCTCCGGGACCGCCACATCCAGGAGATGTTCAAGCAGATCTGGGCCTTCAACAAGATCAAGGAAGCCAACCGCATCGCCGCCCAGCAGGCCAAGGCCGCCTGCGACGCCGCCCACCAGGCCTGGAGGAAAGCCCCAACCCCCCGACCTCCGGAGCTTCGCCAGACCTGGCACCAGGCCCGTGAAGCCCTCAAGGAGGCCCGCACCAAGCCCCGCCAGGACACTGGCCCCGGCAGGCAGAAGAAGTACCTCGACTGCCTCTCCGCCGCGCTCTCCGACGCCGTCACCGAGAAGCTGATCACCCAGAACTGGGCCAAGCTCGTCACCATTCCGAAGTACGAGCGCCCTGAGGCGCTCGTCTGGACCGAAGAGCGCGTGGCCCGCTGGCGTGAAACCGGCGAGAAGCCCAGCCCCGTCATGGTCTGGACCCCCGAGCAGACCGGTGAATTCCTCGACGCAGCCGTCGAACAAGGCCTGTACATCATGTGGCACCTCATGGCCTTCCGTGCACCACGCCGCGGCGAAGCAACAGGCCTTCCCTGGTCCGAACTTGATATGACCAAAGGCGTCGCGCACATCAGCGAACAGATCGTCACCGACTCCACCAACGCCGTCTGGGAAGACACCCCCAAGAGCAGCAGCGGCCGCCGCGCCGTCGCCCTGGACTACGCGACCTTTGCCCTCCTGACCGCCTGGCGGGACGTCCAGAAGGCCCAGCGCGCCGAATGGGAGAGCAAGCACCAGCAGTGGCTGGACGCCACCCCACAAGAGCGGCAGGGGCAGGCGCTGAAGGCGTACGACCATCCCTACGTCGACTCCGGCAAGGTCTTCACCCTGCCCGACGGCCGCCCTCATCACCCCAAGAACGTCTCCCAGGCCTTCGACCGGTTCATCAAGCGACTCGGCTTCCCGCCCATCAGGCTCCACGACCTGCGCCACTGCGCGGCCTCCCTGAGCCTCGCCGCCGGCCTCTCCATGAAGGCCATCCAGGTCCTGCTCGGCCACAGCAGCTACCAGCTCACCGCCGACACCTACACCAGCCTGATGCCCCAGTTCGAGCAGGCCGCAGCCGACGCCCCCCTCGACCTCGTGCCCCGCCGCAACGGCATCAACAAGCCTGACGACACGCAGCAGTCCGCCACCGAGACTGACGCCGAGCCTCCCGCCGCAGCCGCCCCCGCCGCAGTGGGGGAGAGCCAGCCGTCGCAGATCGCCGATGAGCCGTACGAAGAGGAGCGGCAGACTGCTGACGAGCCCCAGGCCCAGCCCTCCCGCAGCAGAGGACATCTGCGGCTGGTGTCCTCTGTCCCCCGCGACGGGGCCCCGGACGCCGCCTGATCGCACCTTGTCCCCCGCGTGTCCCCCGGAGCACGAAACAGCCCCCTCGGAGATCACTCCGAGGGGGCTGTTCGATGCATTATGCCTGGTCAGGCATGGTGCCCCCGGCAGGATTCGAACCTGCGACACCCGCTTTAGGAGAGCCGCGCTCTATCCCCTGAGCTACGAGGGCGGGGGGATCACTTGGATCCGGCGTCTACCCTAGCGGATACGGGCTCCCACACGGCAAGGTTCCCGTTTTCCCAGGTCAGAGGATGTTCGAGAAGCACGGGGCGAGGCCCGAAGGCAGTACCTGTTCTTACCGTGTCTTGCCCTACCGTTCCCCGTCCGTCTCATTCCTTCTGTCCCCCGCTTGTCCCCCGGAGACCGCCCGGGCCCCCGCGCAAGGCTCATCACGAGGTACGAAGCATCGTCGCTCCAGGTCGGGCCCCATCCCGATTCCTGTGACAACGGCTCAGGGTTCGCGGTCTGCTCTGCCTGACGACGGCGACGGTGCGCTTTGCCGTACGCTCCTCCTTCAGCGATCTTGGTTCGGTCCGGTGCAGACGCCGCCATGTCGCCGGGTAGCTCTCAGCCGTGCTCGGGCTCCAACGCTGTCCGACCTCGCAGGTCCGTTCGCGTCCGCGAGATCTTGTTGATCAGTCGCTCGGCTTCGTCGGTGGGCTGGTCAAGGTCGACTTGGCCGTGGTCGGTGGCCTCGTTGCCGGAGGCGAAGAGCGGGACTGGGGATATGTAGTCGACCACGGCCTGGCGGGTTGCCGGTTCGATGCGACGGACGAGGACAGCGATGCGTAGCGAGAAGAGGTGCGCGCCGTCGTGGCACCCCGCCCAGCCTGCGCAGATGCGTCGGGTGTCGCTGTCGGCGTCGGTCTGGTGGCATTGGAACAGTCCGGTGGGCTGGTGGGCGGTGGGGGCGTCGTAGCGCCGCAGCTTCTCGTACTCTTCGTGCGCCCAGATTCCCGAGGGCACGTCGCGCCAGTACGGGCAGCTGTCACATGGGCGCGGCGCCGGCGGGCGGAGTGACGAGGCCACGGACTCGTTGGTGACGGTGTCCTGGTCGTTCACTTTCCTGCCCTCTTCCTGCGGCGCTCCAGCATTCGCGCCTTGATCTGGAATTGTGTCGGCTCGGTGTACGCGTGTTGTCCCCATGCGGAGGACTGGTTGCCGTGCTTGCGGGGCAGGCCACAGTAGCGGCAGCCCATCGGGTCAGCGTCCGGGAGTACCGGGTCGGTGCCAAGGGGGCGCAGGGTGGAGGAGGAGCCGTCTGCGTGTCGGATGACGAGCTCCCCGTATTCGACGGTGACCGTCGCGTTCTTGCTGAGGCCGCGGATGGTGAGCGCAACGGCCAGCCACCTGGGCCATGGGCCTTCGGCGTTGTGGACGCCGTAGGAGGTGGAGTACGTCTCGTCGAACTCGTCGGTGTCGGTGGGGACCAGGGCCTCGGCCTCGGCCCGTAGTTCTTCTGACGTGCGGCCGTCGGGCGGTGGAGGGAACATCTCCGTGATGACGGCCGTGCTGATTGCGTTGGTCATGCGTTCAGCGCCTTCGCGCTGCAGTCCTCGCAGTGCTCGGAGCACAGCATCGCTTCGCTTTGTGCCTGGCCTTTGCCGCAGGTCCGGCAGTTCGCCCACGCTCGCGCTGTGAACGTCACCTGGTCTGAGCCGCATTCGGTGCAGTGGACTCCGTGTACGCGGGGCAGCCTTCCGTTGGGGTTGGGCTCGCAGGCGGCGTAGCCCTGGAGCTGGACGTGTCCGCTGGCCATGTCTATCTCGGGTATGTCCGCGCGCTGTTGGTTGATGAAGAGCCACACCTGATGGCCGACCGTGCGGTTCGAGGTCAGTGGGTGGGCTTCGGCCTCGGTTATCCAGCAGCGGCCCTTCGGCTTGCGTCCGATGCCGTCCTCGGCTGCCTCGTAGTAGGTGACCTGCCATACCGCGAGCATGTCGTCCGACAGGCCTGGTCGCATTGCCGTTGTGCGCGGGGGCGTTGCTGCCATGGGGAGAGTTCGTCCTTGTCGCGGGGTGGGGGTCAGGGCAGGGTCATGCGCTGGGTTGTGGGATTCCAGCGGCATTCGCGGTAAAGCCGGTTGAAGTCGTGCATGGCGCCCGGGTCGTCGGCGTTGCAGGGCTCGTAGCCGTCTGGGGTGGGGCGGCAGTAGTAGCCGTATTCGGTGCATTCGGGCTCGCCGGGGAGTTCGCCGGTCCAGACGGTGTTGCAGGTGTTGCCGGGGTGGCAGTGGGCGCGCTGGAAGCCGGTGATGGCGCAGCGTGCGATGTCGCAGCGGTCGGCGTGCAAGGTGCCTGGTGGGGCGGAGCAATCTGGGCAGTGGTCTGTGGGCGCCGGGGTGAGGTGGAGTCGCGGGTCGACGGCGCTGGTGGGGGTGGAGAGTCGGCCGAGCCAGAGAGTGCGGAGGGCGTTGTTGAGGTCGCGGCTGGGGGTGATGGTGTGGAGGTTCAGGGCGCGGTGAATGAGTTCGTGCAGGAGTGTGGGCGGGAGTTGTGTTGTGGCCCAGTGCAAGGTGAGCCCGCGAGTTGGGTGGTTGTGGGTCCAGGTGGTGCGCATGCGGGTGGAGAAGGTGACCGGTATGGAACTGTTTGGTGTGTATCTAGTGATCTGTGGATAGTTGAGTTTCAGCCATTCACCACCGGTTTCGGCGTAGAAGTTGATGATATTTCGTCTGGCTTCATCCAGTTTCAGCGTTGTGCTGCGGCGGATGTGGAGCCAACCGCCGGTAGGGGTGCTCCGGTACTGGATGAGCGGCTCGTCCTGGTCGTCATCGGGGACGATGTGCAGGCGGTGCGGTCGGCCGAGAACGTCGAATCCCGCGCCGCGGATGAGTTCCCTTCGAGGGTTGTCGGGTGTGGTCTCGGCGAGGCGTGAGAGCTGGCGGTAGATCCATGAACGGCGTCGTTCGACGAGGGCGGCGGCGTCGGTGTCGGTGGTGGAGTGCGGGCCGCGGACGATGATGCTGCCGCCCCTGGTGACGGTGACGGTCAGCGTGGTTCTGTTGCTGGTGCGAACGGTGACGTCGATGGTGCCGACGCGTATGGTGCGGTCGCTGGTGGGCATGGTCGTGAGTCCTTGAGACGTGCAGGTTTGGCTGGCTGGCGGGGTTCTGGTGCGGCTAGTGCTGGTCGCAGACCCAGGTCTGTGGGATGCCGTGGACGGGAAGGTCGAGGACGTGTCGGCGGGTGCGGGTGCAGAGCTGGCAGGCGAGGTCGAAGGCGCGCAGCATGCGCAGTGGGCGTATCGGCTCGTCGTCGCGAAGCGTGATCGGCGAATCGTGGCCTTCGAGGTCGAGGAGCCATAGCGGCTGGAGGTGACGCTGCTTCGCGCGGATGGTCAGCGGGCTGTCGTTGCCGATGAGGGCGAAGGTGTCGCCTTCTTCCAGGGCTGTGGCGGGGACGGTCGGGGTCTGTTCGACGGTGACGATGAAGCCGTTCGACGTGGTGGTGATGACGGTTCCTTGATTTCGGCGGGTGGGGCAGGCGCGGGTGGAGGGGGGCGCCCGCGCCGGCGGCGCCTTCTATCGGCGGTCGCGCAGGCGTGGGGCGCCCCCCTCCTCGTTAAGTTAATTCTACTATGCATGAAGGGGGCGTCAAACCCGTTCATGCAGGTCACAGAGGGGATGCGGCTTCCGGTCAGACCGTCGCGCTGTCCGGATACCGCTCGAGGGTGGCGAGCATCAGAGCGAGCCCTCGGGCGACCTTGCGGACTTCGCTGCTGTACAGAACGAGCTCGACGGCCTGCCCGTCAGTGCCGACATGAAGGCGGTCGCTGTACTGGGCCCGCAGCGACTTCGCCTCGTAGTGCCCTGGCCTGGCACGTGCCCAGTCCTCGGCGCCGTGGAAGCGCCCCTTCTGAAACCAACTGCGATCCATGGCCGCCTCGACGAACGTGCCCCAAGCGCGGCCCGGTACGCGTGCGGCTTCGACCCTCGCGGTCGCCCCCTCGTTGTCGACCACGATGTACCAGCGGCCGAGCACCTCGCTGTCGAAGCTGAGGATGTTCCCGTAGCGGGCCTGCAGTGCGGGCCACACCATCTGGATCAGCTCCACCGCCCGGTCGACGGCAGCGGTCTGCGCCCTCTTGTGCGAGGCGACCGCCGCCTCCCACGGCTCTCGGTCGGTGGTGAAGCCGTCCTGCTGCTCGTAGTTGGCCACCCTGGTCCGTGCGCCCTTGTCGATGAGCGCGTATCCGAGGTCCTCGGCGTAGCCGGGAGTCATCTCGGTGATCAGTTCGCGGCCGTCGTGAACGGCGTGCAGACGGAGGAAGCGCACGTAATCCTGCTCGTCGGGCATGGAGTCGACGATGTGCGGGTTGCGCTGGGCGAATTCGGTGGGGATCAGCTCGTCCCCTTCGGTGCGTACGGTCCAGGCGCCGCTGGTCGTGACGGCCTGCGAGAGATGCTTGGAGACTTTCGGGTACCAGGTGGCCTTGCGGCGGTTGATCTTCATGGGTGTCTTGTGCCGTTCAGGAAGCGGTGGTGTTGGCAGCGTTGGCGAGGACTTCGGTGCCGGACACGGTGCGGAGCACGTTCACGAAGGTGCTGGCGGTCAGGTCGGACAGGTCGAGGTGGGCGATGCGGATGCCGCCTTCGTCGTCGGCGCGGAGGGTGGCCCTGCCGCCGGGCCAGCGCAGATCTGCGACGCCGGGCACGGACCCGTAGGCCACCTGCGCCTCGGCGCCGGCCAGTTGCTCGGCCATGGTCATGAACGCCTTGAGCGCACTGAGCGTACGGTCGGTGCGCACGCTGAGGTCGGCGAGGAGCCTGGTCCACGCGGGCAGGCCCGTGGTGAGGATGGCATCGGCGACGACCTGCGGATCCCCGATCGTGCCGATCACTTCGTGGCGCTGGTCGCCGCGGCGGGGCCAGACGAAGGCGTGCGTATGAGACAGGGAGACCTTGACGGCGCCGGACGCGCGTACGGGCGTCGGGGTGGCAACTTCCAGTGACATGGCGGGGCCGTTGAGGAGTGCGAGGTCGCTGTGCCCGCAGCTGTCTGCTGTCCAGTCGGGTCCCAGCAGGGCAGCCAGGATGCGGGCGTAGTCGAGCGCGGAGCGAGCAGTGCGCATGGAGCGGTTCCTTCGAAGAGGCGGGAAGCGAGTGATTGCGGGCTGGAGGCCAGCGGGAGGCCCGAAGAGGAGCGGGCCTCCCGCCGAGGGAGGTCAGGCTGCGGCCGCAATCGGCTCGTGCTTCTGGCTGTCCTCGAGGTCCTCGGTGTCCTCGTTCTGCTCCGGCTCGTCGTCCCCCCGAGCGTCCGCCTTCTCTTCCTCCTGCTGGGCGCGGCCCTTGGCCACGGTCTCCGCTTCGACGGTGCTCAGCGCGTAGCCCTCCGCTTGCAGGAACGTCAGCCACGCGACTGTCTGCTCATTGATGCGGTTGCGCCAGGCGGCGTCGTCCATGTGCTCCACCTCGTAGGCGCCAGCGACGTGGGCGAGCAGGACCCTCCAGGAGCGCGCCGGGCTGGTGCGTGAGATGACCGCGCCGAACGGGTCGCCCACCCGAGTCCACTGACTGTTGCCCTCGTTGGGGTCCTCGACGCCGAGGAAGCGTGCGGTCAGGTCGGTCCTCTTGCGGCTGACGTAGTTCTCGTACGCGTAGCTGGTGCCGGTGATCATCGAGAGGATCAGTGGCCACACGCGGGTGCTGGCCTCGGGCTGCTGGCACAGGTCCTTGATGAAGTCCGCGCGGACCTCGCGGGCCTGCCTCCACGCCTTGTTGTTCGCGATGACCAGGCGCCGCTCCGCTTTGGCCGCCTCCTTGTCCGGGCCTGCCTGGGCGGTGTCCTTCTGGGCGGCCTCGGTGGTGAGCGGGTGACCGTGGCGGTGCCAGGCGGTGCACAGCCAGATCACCTCGGCGTCGTTCGGGGAGACGCACGCAGCGTGACCGGGGCAGGCGTGGTGGGTCTGCGAGGTCTGCGGGGCGCCGTCATCGGTGAGGAGGTCGGTGAGCGGCCTCGTGCTGGTGGCGGACCAGTCCCAGCGCCAGTCGACGACCGTGACCTCCGCGGCAGCCAGGTCGGCGGCCTGCTGAGCGCACTTATCGGTGAGTTCCTTCTCGGCGCGCAGACCGGCAAGGGCATGCTTCCAGTGGCCGCGCTTGGTGTTGTTCTCCCGCTGGTCACGCGCCTTGGCCCGCTTCAGGGTCCACAGGGCGTCCTCGACGCTTTCGACCTCCTGGAACTCGGCCAGCTCGATGAGGTTGAAGTCCTCCTCGATCGCCTCGGCCAGCGACGCGTCGGAGAGCTGGGCGGCCTTGCTGGCGGCGCCGAGCTCGGCAGGCTTGAAACCCATGGCGCGCGCGTTACGCACCTTGCGGGCCTTGGGGATGTTCATGAGGGAGAGCTGCCGGGCAGCTTCGATGTCGTCGCGGACGGTGGCCTGGCGGCGGTGCTTGTTCTCGATGAACGACACCGTCAGTGCCGCATCGTCAACCCCGGCAAGGTCGTCGCGGACGATCGCGGGAACGAGCCGGTACGGCTTCTTCTTCGCCCGGGCCTTCTTCGCGGCGGCCAGGGCCGCGTTGTTGCGGCGCTGGCCGAAGATGATCCCGAGCTTGCCTTCGTTCTCGCCTTCCTGCGGGCGCAGCACGAGTGGGGTGAGGACACCGAGTTCATCGACGCTGGCCTGGAGTTCAGGGTCGGGCTGGGTGGTGTCCTCGCCGTCTGTCTCGGCGCGATCCTTGCGGTGGTTGTACGGGTCGACAACAAGGTCGTGGGGATCGACCCAGACGAAGCGGCCGGCGAATCCCTCGACGGCTTCCGGGCGTACGTCGGTGGTGGTGCTCATGGTGGTGGTCCTTCAAGTGATGGGCGGGCGCGACATGAAGTGCGCCCGCCTGATGTGGTGCGCGGCCGGGCTCAGGCAGCTGCCGGAGTTCGGCGCCTGGTCGTGCCCTTGGCCGAGGCGGAGCGGCGTGCTGTGCCCTTCGGCTTGGTCTTGGCTTTCGCGGCGGGGGCGGCCGGGGCGTCGGTGCTGTCCTCGGCCGGAGGTTGGACAGCGGGAGGGATCGGCGTGCCGTCGGCGCGCAGGCGCAGCCGAGTCCCGTCGAAGGCGGGCAGCAGCACGGTGCGGATCGCGGTGAGGATCTCCTCCAGCGGGGAGGCCGTGGTGAAGCGGACCCCGGTGCTGTACCGCACTCCCTTGGGGAGCCGGGTGTTCTCACCGGCCGCACCGCCGGAGTCTGCCGCCTGCTCGGGGGCGGGACCGCCGACGGCGAAGGTCTGCACGGCCCTGCCCTGCCACAGGTGCCGGATGCCGATGGACCGGCCGTCGGGGTGGACGAGGCGGATCGACCTGTCCGCGAAGCCCGCCGGGTGGTCCTCAAGGTCCTCGCTCCATCCGTCAGCGAGGGCCTCGGAGATGGGCTTGCCCAGCAGGTAGAGGTCGACCTCGCTGAGGACGGCCGGCTCCGGTGCCTCGGAGCCCTCCGACTCCGGGTCGGTGAGGTCTACGGCATCGGGCTCGGCAATGGTTGTGCTGCTCAAGAGGGTTCTCTCCTGCTTCAAATGGTGCTCGAATAAAGGGAGTTGCGGACCGCCGAGCGGGGATTCAGCGGACGGCGGGGATGACGGAGGCGGTGTGGATGGTGCGCACGGCGTCCTCGGTCAGGCTGGTGAGCGCGCCTTGCCGGTTGAATCCCGCGAAGATCACGGGACCTTGAATGTCGGCGATCAGGCTCTCGCCGAGGAGGAAGTGCAAGGCGATGGCCGCGCACAGGTTCGGGGGCTGACCGTCGCGGGATTCGGCGATGAGGGCGGCGGTGTGCGAGCCGTCCGGGCGGCGCACGTAGCGCAGGGCCTCGGCGTCGTCGCCGAGTGCCTGTTGGATCTGCGCGCGCTGGGCGGTGTCGTTGACGCTCACGTGCAGATCGGTGATCGTGCCGTCGGTGGCGACGAGCAGGGCGTGAACGGTGTCGGGCATGACGGCCTTTCTGGCGTGTAGTCGGTGAGGTGACCCCCTCAACTTCTAAGTTAATTCTACTATGCATAGGGCATGGGTCAACTGCGTCTGTGCAGGTCAGAATGGGGGTGGGACTACGCCGCAGGCGAGAGGGCTTGCTCCATCAGATGCTCGGCCTGACGTAGGGCGGCAATGATCCGAGCCTTGCCCACCACCTCGTCGCGGTGCTCGAAGACGGCCCGCGCCTCCTTCATCGCATCCGCGACGGCATTCGGATTGGCCAGCGTGTCCGCGCACGCCACGGTCACCCGCGGGCCGAGCTCCCAGACCATCGCGTTCACAGCGCAACACGCGGCGGCGATGGGGTCGATGTCGACCATCGACCACTGGAAGTCCGCAGGGTCGTGCCCGCGTTCGCGAAGGTGCTGGGCGGCCGAGCGCAGCAGCCCCCCGCTGCCGGCGCACGGATCATGGATGTGCTCGCCGGTGCGCGGAGCGTCGACCGCGAGGCTGATGTCCATGACCTGCCCCGCGGCAAGCATGTCGGCCATGGCGTCGGCCACCGGCGCCGGGGTGTGATACTCGCCGAGCCCCTGCCGAGCGCCGTGAGAGCGCAGGCACATCATCACGGGCGACAAGACGTCCGTCGCCGAGCGCAGGAACGGATCCTCGTGCGCGGTCAGGTCGAACAAGCCGCGCTTCAGGGCCGTTTCGGCGACGGCTTGGACCGCGTGCATGCGGTACTCGTCGACCTCGTCGTTCAGCCACTCATGGAGGATCCGCGCACGTTCGATCAGGTCGGGGCGGTGTATCCAGTGCATCGACCAGATCTCGCGCAGCATCCCGATCAGCTGCGGGCCGTCCTGGGCGAGGATCTGCGTCTTGAGGTCCGGGCCGTTCGGGTCCTTCTCGCGGATGAGCGAGAGGGCGGCAACGACGCCGATCGGCACCTCGATAGCCGTGCCGCCATGCCGGTTGTGCCACCGCTCGGCCACCGCTTCGCCGATCTCCAGGGCGCGCCGGTGTGGATCGCGCACAGGGTGCGGGCGAGGCGCCCGCCGGGCGCGCGGAGCAGAAGGTGCGGCCGGCGGCGCCAGCTTCGGTGGTGCTGCCGAGGGGGTGGAGCGTGCAGGCTTCGGCGCGGCGGTGAAGGTTGCGGGTATCGGCTCGGGGGTGGCGGCGATGTCTGCGAACAGATCGAGTTGCTGGGTCACGGCGAAATCGCCTTCCGTGGGTGGGGTTGGGTATAAGGCGACCCGCCCCGGGCGGGGCGGGTCGCGGTGATGAGGGCGCTTCGGGCGGGGAGTCTGGGCTTCCCCTCACCTCTCGATGGTTAATTCTACTATGGTTAGGGGTGGGGTCAACTGCGGATGCCCAGCTCAGGAGGGGGGGTTATGCCTGATCGATCCAGGTCATGCCGTACGGGGTCTGCCACAGCCAGGACAGCCCCGCCTTGTGGATCTCGGCCCGGGCCCTGTCCCACCACACCCGCCCGAAGCGGTCGGTGTGTGCCTCGACGGCCCAGGCGGCCGATGCTGCCGCCTCCGGCGACTGCAGGATCTCGGCGACCGATTCCCCGAACCCGTGGACGCGTTCACGCAGACTCATGTGCAGCTCGCCAACCTCGGTGCGCCATGCCTCGTCACGACGGCGCTCCCCGCGCTCGTACGACAGCGGCCACCCCCGCTCGGTGATCGCCCCGTTCTGCTGCAGCGCGATCCAGGCCGCCGCCCGCTCACGCGAGAGCACCGCGGGCTTGAACATCACGTTCAGCACCTCAAGTTCCGAGGTGTCATCCGCCCGTATCCGCGCACCGAAGTGGGCTGCATTCGCATCGTGCTTCGCCTGGGCGCGCTCCCGTGCCGCGTTCTCGGTCCGGGCGTCCCACACGGGAATCAGGTAGTTCCACGTCGTCCGGGTGTGCTCCGGGTGCGTGTACGTCACCTTCCATAGGCCCCGCATGTGCGTTCTTTCTCCTTGCTGGTCGCGCTGTTCTGGCTGGTGCCGGTGTTCGGACGGCACGTCTACTGGGCCACTGGCGTGGCCTTGTGCTGGGCCACCCAGTTCTCGAAAGCGCGCGGGTCGACGGCGCGCAGTTGGTGGAGGTAGTGGCAGGCCATGCGGGCGTGCAGGGCGCGGGCCTTGTCGGTGAACGGAACCCGTACGGGCAGGTGCCCCCGGCCTGACGGCCACGTCAGGCGGCTGGAGTAGGGTGCGGCGGCCGCGATGTACCAGTCGAGGTTCGCGGCCAGCCGCACGGGGAGCTGGTCTTCGACCGGCTCGTCCTCCATGGGCCAGATGCCCTCGCCGTCGTCGGCGAAGAAGTCGTGCGGACTGCTGCTCGCGGCGTCGTGCGGCATGTTCACCCAGACGCGCTGGCCGTGCTCAGCGTGCGGGTCGACGTCGATGACGGTGCGGTTGTAGGCCAGGCATGTTCCGTTCATCTTCGACAGGTAGAGGACGGCGACGCGATCGCCGCGCTCGTACTCACTCATGTGAGGCAACTCCTGTTCTGTAGTGGTTACTTCGATGCGCGCTGGAGGGCGCGGATGGCGTCGGCGCGGGCTGCTGTGGCGGGGCAGGGGCCGGTGAGGGCCCTCACGTGGGCGACGACCTGGCGGTGGTCGTCCCTGCGGACGGCGCGCTGCAGGCCCTCGATGGCCTGCGCCACCTCGTCCACGGCGGTGGCGTGTCCCCGCCGGCACGGGCAGGTGTCTGTCCTGTACGCGGACAGCGCCGTGAGTAGATACGAGTGCTGGTCCTGCGGGACGCAGCCGCGATGGCGCATCGCGGGGCGCGCACGGCGCAGATGGCTGTAGAAGCGCAGGACGGGCGTGCCGCACATCAGGCAGGCGACGGGCCACAGCACGTCGCTGCCCGGATACCCGCCGAGCGGCGCCCAGCCGAGTTCGTCGATGCGGGCGACAGCGAGGGCGGCGGAGGTGACGTTGCGGAGCGTGGGCCCCAGCCCGGAAAGATGGGCGCCGAGCTCATCACCGATGGCTCCGTCGACGGTGCCCGCCAAGGGGTTCTTGCTGATCACGGTTTCGGTGTCCTCGGGCTGGATCATGCGGCGGTGTAGGCGCGGAGGACGGCGTACGAGGCGGCGATCGAGGTGTCGCTGGTGCGCAGAGCGAACGGCGCGCTCGGCTCGGCGGCGTTCGCGTCGTGGAGGATCTCGAGCGGCCCGTGTGTCGGGTAGAGGCTCGTGAATCCGGCCCGGGGCGGTGCACCGTTGATTTCGGGGAGGGCGTCGAGGACTGCCCGTATCTCCGGCGGGAAGGGATCTGCTTCGCCTTCGAGATGGGACGGGGGCCTGGTCAGTGCAGTGCGCCCGCAGCGGATGGCCTGCTCGGCGGTGAGCCTGTTCATCTGAACGTTCACGCTCACGGCGCCGGGGCGTGGCGAGCGGATATGGATGCGGAGGGCCGGGTTGGCGCTGTCCCCGCCCTCCAACACGAGCTCTGAGCGCGCGGATGTTCCTTCCGCCATAGCGGGCAGCCGGGCATCACGCAGCGGGAGGCTCAGCAGCCGCAGTGCCGCGAGGGCGTCCCGGCGGCCGAAGTGCGGCAGGACTTGGCTGTGGATCAGCTTGGCGACCTTCCCGCCGTTCGCGTTCTCCATCGCGGTGGTCGCGGTGAACGGCTTGGCGGGCTGGCTCGGCTCGCTGTCCTGGGAGACGAAGGCGCTGACGCTGAGCAGGCCGTCACGGGTTCGGAGGCTGCAGCGCAGGCCGAGGGGGTGGGTCACGATCGCCGTGCCGAGCAGTCCGGTCACGGCCCATTCCGGTCCGAGTGCGGCGGCGGTCTGCTTGGTGAGCGTGAGCAGGTCTGGAGCGACGAGTTGAGTGTCGTAGGGCATGGAGTGCTTTCTTCGGAAGTGCCGTTCCGCATCCGGTGATTGCGGTGAGCGGGCGGCTGTGGGCGTGGTGAAGGGGGTGCTGGTGAAACCTGTCCAGCACCCCCTCGTTAAGGATCATTCTACTATGATTGGGGGTGGGGTCAACTGCGAAAGACCAGGTCAGAAGGGGGGTTACTGGGTGGTGGAGGCGGCGAGCGCGGCTTCCATCTCCTCGGCGCTACGGCGTCCGAACACCTCGTCGTAGGTGAGCAGCCACGTCCAGCCGTCGAGCTTGTTGTCCGAGGCGCGTACGACACCCCCGCCGATGCCGTTGTGGATGTGCGGGATGGTCACCGACTTGGCGTTCACGCGCAGGACTTCGAACCAGGTCCCGCCCCGGCGGACGAAGTCACCCTTCTTGAAGTCGGTCTTGGACCACACCTTGAAGCCGTTCTTCTCGGCCTCGGCGATGACCGCTTCCCAGTAGGCGATTTCCTCGGTGAGCTCCTCGTGCCGGATCACGAGCTCCTGCACGGTGTCGGGATTGGTGATGTCCCGGCCTGAGCCCCCGGCCGACTCTCCGCGCTGCCACTTCTGAACGCGCCGCAGGTCGGCCTGGAGCTTCTCGATGCGGCGCAGGGTCCGCCGGGGCGCCTTGCGGAACTGCTCGTACCCTTCAGCCGCCCTCTGGCGTCCGGACCAGTACGAAGCCTTCTCGCCTTCGTTGATGCTGGTCCGCATCGCGTGGTCGATGCGTTCGGCGTCACGGCGTGCGCGGCGCTCGGAGTGGTGCCCGACCAGCACCGGCTGCCCCATGGGGATGCCGTCGGCGATCTGGTGGCCGTGCTCGTACGCGGACTCGGAGCGGGTGGCGGCATTGTCGGCGTAACTGCTGAACCGCTCGGCCCGCCCCTCGGCGCGCTCGACGCGATCCGCCTCGGCTTCGGCGAAGCTACGCCGGTCGCTCTCGTCGATCTGCACGTTGACCTCGAAGCCGGCCTCGCGCAGGGCGGCCGCGGCCGCGTTGATGTACCACGTCTTGGCGGCGCGGTCGCGGGACTGCCGGATACCGAGCTGACCGAGGGAGGGGAAGTAGCGGAAGCCGTGCTGGCGGACGATTTCGTAGACGCCATCACCCTTCGCGCTGCCCTCTATGAGGGTTCCGTCGCTGCGCGTATGGATGATCTCGATGGTCACTGTCGGGGTCCTTCTGAGAGTTCGGACAGGGAGATGGAGATGAGGCTCAGACCGGTGTGCCAGCCGCCGAAGATGTCCTGCGCCGCGCGGTGAGCGGTACGCAGCTGATACCAAGTGCCGTGGCCAGCAAGGGCTTTGGACGCATCAATGCGGAACGCGATCGCCTCACCGTGCGTGTCGAGCAACGGCTGGTTGCCGTGGCCGCGCAGCCACACGTATCCGCCGGCCTTCACGACTCCTCCGGCGCTTCCGCGCGGGAGCACAGGAGCAGCGCCGTCTCCAGGGACACCAGGAGGTCGTCGCGGTCGAAGGCGAGGGACGACGCGGCATGGCGTGCCGAGTGCGGCCCGGCGCAGAACCCTTCCGCGTCACCATCCGGGTGCTGCTCGGCCCACGAGGACGCGTACTGGGTGAAAGCCCACGCGTACTGGCCTGCGGACGTCGGAGATTCGAGTTCGGCCGCTGTGGCGGAGCGGGCTTCCCAGGCGGCAAGTAGAAGCACCTGACGTCGCACTTCCGGGCTGGTCAGAGACCACAGGCTGGGCAGGCCGAAGACGACGAACGCCTCCTCCACGTTGTTGTCCACAGCGGCTATGGCCCGGGCAAGGAGACGGTGGAGCGAGAGGATCTCCTGCTCGCCGTCCTCGCTCTCGCTGTTGCTGGTGGTGTTGTTCACGGGCTTCTCCTTCGTGAGTGACGGTGTGGTGGCCCAGGACGGCCACCAAGTGGTGCGGGATTCGGGATTGTCGGGGCCGGGCTGGCGCGAGAAGTCGCGGGCCGCGCGCACGTGGTACTCCCACGAGCCGTCCGGCCAGGGGCCCTTGCGGTCGATGACCGTGGCGGTACCGTCCGGAAGACTGCGGGCCCACTGCTGGTTGATGTGCGAGACCCGCGCGCCGATCGGCAGGGGGTGTCGGGTCATGAGTGGTCGGCCTCGTCGGGGACAGGCGAGCACGCGAAGAAGGCAGCGATGCCGGTCCGCGTGCGCTGGCGGTCTCGGCGCTTCACAGCACGCCGGACGCGCAGGGCTATCTGCCGGTTGGGGAAGTCGTCTTCGGGGTGCCGGTCGCGAAGCCCGACACGGGCGATCTCGCGAGGGCTGAGGATCACAGGAGTCCTTCTCGTCGGAGTGCGTCGATCAGTGGGTGCTGTCGCTCGCCTGGCATTCGCGTGCTGCCTGTAGACGTCGGGCTGCGGTGATCAGCACGCAGGCATCCGTGTCGCGGCCGAGCAGGACCAGCCCGCACACTTCGAACATCAACGGCCAGTGACAGGCTGGAACCTCATCGGCGAACTCCTCGAACGTCACAGCCTGTTTGGCTCGGCTGCGTCGGGTCCAGGCGCGGTAGACGATGCGCTGCATCGTGCGATTGGCCCGGCGGGTCTGGGTGCTGTTGAGACCGAGGTTGCTGATGATCTCGGCGGCCGCCTCAAGCGGCAGGTGCTTGTCGAGCACGGTGGTCATCGTCTTTCGGGGATCCGGATAGGCGGGGCTGGCCGGGGCTCCGCTGTGTCGCAGCCCCGCGGCGGGCATCAGTGGGCGGCCACGCCGAAGAACAACCAGGCGCCCGAGGCGTCGACCGCCGTGATCGGCAGTGCGCCGGCGGGCCCGTACTTGCCGCTGACCCGCGGATCGTCGCCGCGGAGCAGCTCCTTCGCGCGCCCCACGGCGTCCTGCTCGCTGCGCTTCGGCTCGTCGAGCAGCGTCACCTCGTTCTTCTCGGCGATGGTGCCGGTGTAGCCGGAGGTCCCGTACTCCCATTCGGCCTGCTCGCGGGCACTGTTGAAGGCCGTGTGCACGTCGGTGCCGGTGGCGGTGGTGTAGAAGTCGAGAGCGCCCATGAGGCGGCTCCTTCCGTTGAGTTGGGATGACGGCATGGCGCGGCCCGCCCCGGTACGAGGCGGGCCGAAGTCGCGGAGCGTCAGTGGATGTGAACGCGAGGCCGGTTGGTGCGCATGACTCGTGCGCGGGCGGGCTGCTGGCCGTCCTGCTTGCTGTAGATCTCGGCGAGCACACGGTCGGCGCCGACCACCGCGGTGACCGCGTCCTCAAGTACGGAGCTGCGCAGGTCCGGGCCGAGCGTGCCGAACCATGCCTCCATCGCGGCGCCGTCCTGCTTCACCAGGCCCAGCGTGTCCGCGTACGCCTCCCAGGCGTGCACCGTCATGTGTGCGGCCCAGTTGATGGCGGTCGCGGCCTGCTCCTCGGTGATGTTGTGCATGGCGGCGACCTGCAGAACGGCGAGCGGGTCCGGCGTCATCGTGCGCATCAGGGGTGCTTCCTTTTCTCGTGTTCCAAGCGGGAGCTGGGCGTATTTCCCCCTCCCAACTGAGATTAATTCTACTATCCCTGGAGGGGGTGTCAATTGCGTTTGTGCAGGTCACAGCCCTGGAGAGTGCCTCGCCGCGCGTCTCTACGCTGCCGCGCGCGCCTCACGGCCAGTGCGGGAGGCGCGCTTGCGGATGCTCGCCGCGCCCGCGCGCCGCACCTCCGCCCGCTGTGACGTCACCCGGCACAGTCCGCACAGCGGCTCCCCGAGCCGCTGGTGCGCCTTCACCCCGCTGCTCGTCCCGCACGTACCCGCCTGCGATACGAGCTTCGACAGCGCGGGGGCACCCTCGGCCACAGCGACGGGCCGTCCGTTGATCCACGTACGCGCCGCGCACACCCCGTCGAACCGGCTCGCCTCCGGTCGCACCCGCTCGTAGCACTCCAGCATGAACGGGCACAGCTGCGCGCAGTCCTCCATGAGCGGCGCGCAGGCCTTCATGACGTCGCTGGGCTTGCTGCGGACCAGTTCCTCGCTGGGTACGTACCCGTCGAGGCCGGCGCACGGCGCGGCGGCAGTCCAGGCTGCGGAAGTAGTGGAGGTGATCACGGGGAAGGGCCTTCTCGTTGTCGCGTGGAATCAGAACAAGGCGGGCTGTGCCTTGGCGGGCGGGCAGATGGCATCCAGGGCGGCCGACGCCTTCAGTTCCAGGCCGCTGGCCCGGCGTGCCCACGGGCGGTAGAACAGGGACGTCCACAACTCGGGCGTGCGGAAGGGGACCGGGCCCGGAATGTATGCGGCTTCGTGCGCTGCTACGGCCTCGACCGCCGCGCGCAGGAACCCGTAACGGACGGGTGTCAGGCGGGAGTTCACCGTCCGGTGCACGTCATGCCAGTACACGAGTCCGGACCGCGCACCGCCACGAGCATCGACGTCGTAGCGAAACCCGCACCCGCTGGGCATGGCCGACCAGCGGGTCAGGCAGCCGGCATCCGGTTCCCCCTCGAGGCGCCGGACGCTGCGGTCGTGCTGCCCCTCATCGAACTGCTTCTCGCCCCACTGGATGCGGGCGCGAAGATCCGGCAGGTCGATGAACTCCAGGAGCGACGCTGGTGAGAAGAAGTCACGCACCGCCATCTGCATGTCGTCCTCGTTGAGGTTCACGCCCTGGCCCCGGCGGGTTCGCGGAGATGCGAGCAGGCCGTGAGGTGGGTCGTCGCGGCCTCGACCAGGGGCCTAAGGTCCAGGTCGCCTACCTCGTAGTGGCACGGATGAGGGGGCAGGCTGTCGTGGACCACGCACCGCCAGGCGGGCGCCGGCCCGTCCTCGGGCACGTGGCTCAGGTGCCAGCCCGCGAGCGCCCCGGGTGCCCAGCGGCTGAACGGCAGGGCGTCTTCGCAGGCAACCACGAACAATGTGCCGTCGTCGGCGTAGGCGCAGATCGCCAGGCCGCCGCGGGTTTCTACGTACGGGTGCAGTCCGGCCTCTTCGAGGGCAACGTGCACGTCGCTGTACACGGCGAGAGCGCGGTGCTCGTCCGGCCCGTAGTCGGCACGGATTGCGGCCGCCTCGGCAGTCACATCACGCATGTCTATCCATCCTCCATGCTGGTTGTGCACTGGCCTATTTTGGGCCAGTGCACAACCAGCTGCGATTACTTGACCTTCAGGGCCACGCGCTTGGTGAAGTGGTCACCAAATCGGCTCCGCAGCACACTGACTGCCAGGTCCAACGTGCTCCATGCGCTCTGCGGGATGTCCGTGAAGAGCACTCCCGTCAACGGCAGATCGCCTTTGGGCTGCTGCGTGAGAGCCAATGCCTCCCACCCTTTGTCGCCCGGCCGGCACTGAGCCTCGACGGAGCTCTGCCCGTGATAGGCGATCACGCGCACCTCGTCGCCCCGGCAGGCCACCTGGAACATCCTCGCTCGGGTGAATGCATCGATCAGTTCGTCGTCGGGCATGTAAGCGATCCCGCGGCAGATGGAGCCGTACTTCATGTGTGCCTCCCAAGGTGAGCGGGCCCTTCCTGCTCATAGGGTTAATTCTACTATGTGCGGCAGGGGTGGCAAATCGCCTGAGCGGCAACCGCTGCACATTTATACATCAGCCTATTTCTGGCGGCGACTCTACCTCCCCGCCACCAGCCGCAGCCTCCCGCCTCCTGCTCCGCATGGCAGCAAGCTGCTGCCGCGCCACCTCCGACAACCCCTCCACCCCCGGCTTACGCCGCACCTGCGCCAACACCCGCTCATTCGCCTCCCGCTCACGGGCCTTGAACCGCTCCTTCTCTGCCCGTTGCTGCGACGCCCGCAGCTGCCTCGGACTCGTGCCGCAGCCCCGGCACGAACGGCCCGGCTCATCCGGATGCGTCGGGCACGAACCCTCCTCTGTCTCGTCGAGCGGAGCGTCACCCGGCTCCCCTGCAGCGTCAGCTGTGGGGGTAGGGGGGTTCTTCTCTGGATATTGGCTCTGGTTACTAACTAGAACGCCCGAAGATCCGGCGTCCGGTGAACCGGCGTCCGGAAAACCGGCGCCCGAAAACCCGCCTTCGGTACCACCGGCCTCCTCCCCATCACTGCCACGTCCCCCCTCGGGCAACTCCTCGTCAGCGGCGGCATTGCCCTGATCCAGCTGCTTCTTCAGCCTGCGCGCCACCCGCCGCGCCTCCAACTTGCGGTACTCCTCGGCCGCCCACTCCTGCGCCGTGTCGTACACCTCGGTGATCCGGCTCAGCGTCCCGTCCGCCAGCCGCTCGGTCACCACCCGGTAGTAGCCGAAGTCCTTCAGCTCGCGCAGCGCCGTCTTGATCGCCTCCTTACCCTCCTTGCCCGCGCTCGCGATCGACTCGGCACGCACCCTCCACGCATCCGGCTTCGAGATCAAGAACGCCAGCACGCCCCGAGCCCGAAACGACAGACGGGAATCCTCAAGGGTGGCCGTCGGCAGCACGGTGAACCCGGTGCTGAGGTGGCGGCGCAGAATCGACACGGAGCATGCCTCCAAGGCGGTAATAGGACTTCGAAAGATCAAAAGAGAGGGCGAACCCCACACCGTCCGTGCGGGGCCGCCACAGAGGCCGTCAGGAGGTCTTACGGGCCCGGCTGACCTTGATGGTGCGGGCAGTCTTCTGACCGGCCGCCTTACGCCGGGGCACGACCATGCCGGCCCGGCGCAAAATCTGGATCATGGCCTTCTCGTCCGGGACCATGGGCACGACCAAGTCGGCGTCCTCGAACAGCTCGACCATCGCAGCGACATCCGACTCTTCCTTGTCGTTGCCGCCGCCCCACCCCAGGTGGTTGTCCCCGTAGTTGCCCTCCGGGGAGTCGTCGAGCATCGCCCTCGCTATCTCCTTGACCCGCTTGGCCTCCCGGAATCGTTCATGAGCGCGCACGTAGTCGGCGAGCGCCTTCGCGCGGTCTTCGTCGTCGTGGACGAGAATCGTCTGCGCGGGCCGCCCCGGCGGCACACCCGGCCAGCAGGAATGAACAAACGGGCAGTTGTCGCAGATCACCGACAGGCCGGGACCGTCATGGTCGCGCCGCAGCTCCTCCGGTGAGTCCGCCTCCACGACACGGTCCACCCACCAACGAGCCTGAGCAGCCAGCCACTCGTCGAAGACGAACTCCTCGATGTGCTCCTCGCCTGTATCCCGGCATACGAAGCGGAACCGGATGCGCTGCACGTCGACCGGGCCGAGCCTGTGCAGGTACCGCTGACCGGGAACATCCGCGAACCCGACCGTGCGCAACAGGTCGGCGTACAACAGGACTTGCCGCATCTCTGCGGCTGTCGGCCCGAACCGCACGACCCGATCCCAGACACGGCTCGACTTCGTCTTCACATCCTCCACCGTCAAGTGCGCGGCAGGCTCGGCAGGACGATGCCGCTTGGGCAGCCGGGCAGCCGTGGCGGCGTCGAGCTGTACGACGTCGATGTGCCCGCGCAGGGTCCCGTCTGCGACGGTCCGCTCTATGAGCCACCCGTACTCGCGGCGGGCATCTTCGAGCAGCCCCTGGTGGATGTACGTGCCGAGGATCGCGGCGCGCTTGTCCCCGGCGTTCGTGCGCTCCGCGCCGGCCAGGATGTATCCGGCGCGGCGTGAGCAGATCGTGTCCGACGCCCCCAACTGTGTCTGCACAGAGCGGGGTCGGCGGGCATCAGCGGAGTGCGCGGCATCCCAGATCGACAGGGAAGCAGGCGCACTCAAGGTGGTGGCGGTCACAGCAGTTCTCCAAGAGGGCACGCCGGGGCCCGACCCGTCACAGCGGGCCCCGGCAGGGTGCGAAGGTCAGGCAGCGGCGAACTCGTCGGGCGGCAACTCCTCGAAGTCGCCCGGGTCCTCGGCGGCCTGGTCCTGCTGCTCAGCTGCAGCCGCCCGCAGCCGCGCCACGTCATCGCTCGTGGGGTCGCTGAACTTCCTCGGGTTCTTGACCTCGGCGGCCGTGCGCTCGATGGCAGCGCGCACCACGAGGACCTCGTTGCGGCTGAGTTCCTCGTCCGATTCGACCTGCCGCCACAACTTCTTCAAGCCGTCAACGCCCTGCTCGGCCGCCTTGTGGACCTTCGGCATCCACTGCTGCGCCAGATCCCCGGTCAGCTCCGGGGCGACCTTGGGCTGGTTGTGGATCGAGCAGCCCATCAGGCCGAACACCAGCCTCTCGATGGAGAAGCCCGGCAGCGTCTTGGGCTTGCCGCTGCGCGGCACCTCGAACTTCAGCGACCGGGCGCCGATGATCTGCGGATCGCTGTCGCGCTGCAGCCGCACCCACACCGTCGCGTCGTAGGCGAGGGACTTGTGGCCCTCCACCCGCCAGTCCTTCGTCTTCGGGATCGGATCGCCGTTGCCGTCCACGGCAGCCACTTCCTTGCCACGAGCGAGCAGGATCACGATGCCCGGCATGGTGCGCACGAGATACATGACCCGCTGCCACCGTTCGGATGCGTCGTTCCACAGGTTCATGGAGGGCCTGATCTCGGCATCCGGGTCCTGGCGCAGCTTCGCCTCGTTCTTCGGCGTGCGGTGGGCGCGCTCGTTGGTCCAGTTCACGAGCATCCGCCACAGCATCGACACCGAGTCGATCACCAGGACGACCGGCTTCTCCTTCGCCGCGGCAGCGCGCCTGGCCTCGGCGTGCACGGCTTCGATCTGGCCGAGGATGTCGCGGTAGCTGCCGTTGTGCTCGATCAGTAGGTAATCCGCACCCGGCACGTTCGCGTACTCATCGGCCGTGTCCTCGCCGAGCTCCAGCCAGTACGCCTGGCCGGTCTGCTCGGAGCCGGTGAACGCCGCAGCCTGATGCGACTTTCCGCTCTTCTCCTCGCCCTCGATCAGGACGATCGGCCAAGGGATGACGCCGGTGGGCTTGCGGGTGCGCAGGCGTGGCACGGTCATGCTGGACACAGAACATCTCCAAGAGACTCACAGGAAGTTAGACACTGGCCTATTTCTAGGCTGTGTGGATCTTCCTGATCTCGAACAGGGGCGACCACTCGGGGTGCAGGTCGATGAGGCGTCTCACGTAGCGGCTCCGGAAGTCATTGTTGAGCTTCCAGGGTTCCCCGCGGGTGGCGAGTCCGTACTGCCAGCGCAGGACCTCGAACAGCATCCCAATGCCGATGCGCCTGAGTCCGCGCTCGACGCAGTCGGCGGTGAGGCTCTCCAGGTGCTTGAGGATCCAGGGGTTGAGCTGGTCGAATGCCTCGAACCGCTCCTGGATCGTCAGCTTGCCGCCTGGGTTCTCGGGTTGCTGTATGGCCGCGATGGGCAGCTCTAGCTGCACGGTCACTTACCCCTCCTCGTTCGATGTATCGCAGCCTATTTTGCATGCGGTCGCTGCCACTCGCGCATGCACCCTTAGTGGATGAGGTTAATTCTACTATGCATTGGGGGGTGGGCAACTCCGCCAAACCGCTCCAAGGCAGCGAATCCGGCGGACGTGACGACGCTACGCCCCCGCTGCGGCCTTGCCTCGCGCGGCGATCGCCGACCCGGGCCCGTCGTAGCGGCCCTCCCGCAAAGCCGCAGCGACAGCCTCCTGCAGCTGCCATACGCCACCACGGCTCTGCGCCATCGTGTGCTCCGCGCCCTCAAGGACGGTCGACAACAGCCACACAGGAGAGCCGCCCAGAAGGTAGTCCTCCGCCGGCAGCATCCCGCCGCCGCGGTTACGAGCATTCGCCGCTACATGCTGGCTGACACCGAACAGCGCCGCGTACTCCTGCAGCCCCACCAGCGGCGGCAGCTCACCCTTCTTCATCGGACGGACCGTCGCCTGCTGCTCCTCCTCCAACGCGGCAAGGAGCCCCTCGTCCAACTGCCGGCCGCGACTGCCCGGCGGCAGCGCGAAGTCGACAGCCAGACCACCGGGCCAGTACGGCTTACCCGAGACGATCACGGCATCCTCGTAGGAGACGATCCCAGCTGGGATCCACCGGTCGCTGACCGCCGTCGGCGCAACGTTATAGATCTTCGCGAACTCCTTGCGGCCCACGATGAGCGGCTTCGCCACGACGGCCTCCTTCCTGCTGCTCCATCATCCGGGACATAGCAGAATAGCCGCTACGGTGGCGAATCCCGCACGCGAGGGAGCGCCGCCGGTAAGGCGCTCACTTGCTCATGCGTCGCCGTGCGTTCCGTTCCGCCTGCGGTGGCTCATCGCCGTAGAGCGCGGCTATCACCAGGTCGCGCTGCCCGCGGAAAGTGCGAAAGACCTGCTGGCGTACAAGATCGCTACTGATTCCGGTCGTGCCGATCTGACCTGTCTCGACCAGGCGCGTGAACAGCGTGTTGTCGAGGTATCCGGGCACGTTCTTGTAGCCGAACCGGACCGCGCCCTGCCGTCCGTCTTTCAGGCGGGCATCCTGACGCAGCGACTCGAACTGGCGCCGGGAGAAGTACATGCCGTAGATCATCTCCGAGGTGTGCGGTAGTACCGACCTCGGGTGACAGAGCTTGATCCAGCTCGGGTTCGCATCGAGTCGCTGCTCACCACTTCCGTCTGCCACGCTCGCCGCATACCGGTCCAAGGCCCTCATGCGCCGGAGCTCCTTGGCGAGGTTCCCGTCGCTGTTCGGGTAGTAGAAGCCGCCCTTCTCCGCATCGAGCTTCTTGTACTGAACGAGGACCATGCTGTTCCGCGAGACGTTGTAGAAGATGACATCGCACCCCAACAACCGTTCCGCTGTTGCCCGGTTGGCGTTCCCGACGAGCAGCGTTCGGCCATGCTCGCGGAACTCTCGCCACGCGACGTGATCAGTGGCCTCGCTCAGCCATCCCCGCATCGTGTGCGTGTCATGGGCGATGAGGTGATCCTCCAGCGCCGGCTGGGCAGCCATCGTCTCCGGACGGCCAGTTTGGTCTTGAGGCTCAGACTGACCCTGGCTTCCCGAAGACGATGACTCTGCGACCAAATCAAGGAAGAGCGGCGGCATCCTGTCGTCGTAGAGCTCCTCTGCGGGAGGGTCCCACTCGGCCAGATCGAGGGCCCGGAAGCCCGCCATCCGGGCAGATATCAAGGTGCCGTCGCGCTGCAACGAGACCGCCTGGCCGGCACGCGAGGGGCCGAAGTCCCAGGACGAAATGGCGCCTTCGATCTCGTCGACAGCGTCGCGGACTTCAGGCCGATGTTCCAGAAGGAGGCGCCGCAACTCTGAGCCCGCGGTCTTGGTCTGCTGCCCCTCTGCAACAAGGTGACGCTGCAGATGTCTCGGCACAGCATCGAGCAGTTCAGACAACGGCACCGGATGTTGCAAGCGACGGACATGCGAGACCCGCAACTGCTTCACCGAGTCTGCTGCCGTGCGGCCGCGAACGCACTTGCCTACGTACTTGACCTCGTAGCGCCCGTAGTCGTCTTGGGCCGCAATCAGCGCCAAATGACGTCCCTTGGGGAAGAGTTCTTCCTTGCGTATGAGTGTCCACTCGTACTCAAGTCGCCGGGACCGATAGATCTCCTCGAGGGTCCTGACGTCTCCGTACTCGAAGCCTTCGCACTTGATGATCGCGACCATGGCTGCATTCTGGCTCAACCCGCCTACTGGCAGGTCGGTTTCACCCAGCGCGGGTTGCCTCTCCCGTGCCTCTGGTCATCCTGCGCTCCTGGCAGTCAGCGGACAGAGGTCGCCAGACGGCACCCGATCCTGCGAGTGCGGACCCAGCTCGAACCAGGTCGTCTTGCCCGCCGGCTCGCGATAGCTACCCCAAGCAGCCGCCAGGACGTCCACGAGGAACAGGCCGCGCCCGTGTTCGTCGTTCGTCGGCGGGACCTTGGCCTCCACGTCTCGTGTGTCGGTGTCCGTTACCTCCACGCGGATCCGTCGGCCCGTCCACCGAATGCACACCACGCAAGGTGCCATCGTGTGCACCACAGCATTGGTGATCAGCTCGGCGGTGAGCAACTCGAGGTCGTCCAGTGACGGGGCCTGCTGCCCTAGGTCCAGGCTCTCCACTCCCTCGCGCACGAGGCGACGCGCTGGCCCCACAGCCTGAGTGTCGGCAGCGACCTTGAACGCGAAGGGCAACTTGCGGAGCGTGAGGCACAGCGTCATGAGACCTCCTCGGAGTGGCCGCGGCCTCCTTGGCGTCGGGCCGCACGGGCTCCGTGACCGGCCGAGTGTGGTCAGCCGGTGGCGGGACCTCAATCTGGCAGCCTGGGAGAGGACCTACCATTTCGTCGGTGATATCACTGCCGTGATCCACGACAGGTTGGGACGGCCGGGCCATGTGTGATTACTCGCGTGCAGTGAGCCATGCCCCCAGTGCAGCCACCACGGACGTGCCGCGCCACTGTGCGAATACCCGTTCCTGCTCGGCGAGCGGCATGGCCGCGAGCGTGGTGGTGGAGCCTTCCGGGATGAAGATCGACCACAGGTCCGACCACGAGCGAGGACCCTCTCCACGGTCTGGGGCTGCAGCGATGGTTCCGGGGGTGCGGGTGTCGTCGCCGAAGGTGTGCAGTTCCCCTTCCACGTCCGCGTACACGGCGGCGCTGGCGAAGCGGCAGACCCGGTGCTTCGTGAGATCGGCGAGATGCACGATGCCCTCGGGCCCGAACGCTTCCAGGGCGTGCTTCACCATGGGGCCCGGCCAACCGTTGAACTCGTCGATGGCGAACCCTGAGTCCTCCACGAAGAGCGGCCGCCGAAGGATCTCGAAGGCTTGGCGGGCCTTGTGCTGCGCGATCTCGGCGGCGGAAGTCGCCTGGATCTCGTCGAGGTCCAGGGGTATCTGTGTGACCTCGATGCCCCAGGGGGCGAGATGCTCCTGCGCGGTACGGAACTTCCCCGAGTTCCCCGTGCACATCACAACCGTGAGACCAGACACAGGCACAGCAGCCCTCTCTGTCGAAATGGCACTGACGAACGGACTCAGGCAGAGCCGGCGCCTGTGCCGAGGCTCGCCCGGATCAGCGTGAGTCGCTCACGCACGGCCACCCAAGGGAACGACTCAGCCTGATCCGCAGGCAGCACGTGGATACCCCACTGGTCCAAAGTCCGCATCGCGCCCGCATACACCGGATGGCTTTTCAAGCTGGCGTTGGCCCAGGGCACGACAACAACTGGGCGCCCGGCCCCGATTGCTTCGGCAGCGACGGCCAGGGCGAGAGTGTCCGCCGCTCCGGCAGCGAGCTTCGTGACGGTGTTGAACGTCGCCGGTGCCACGACCACGACGTGGGCCTGCGGCAGTTCCACAGGAGCGTCGGGCTCGAAGTCCCAGTGCACCGCGTGCCCTGACTGTTCTACGGCACGAAGGGGATCAAGGAAGCGACGACCGACAGGGCTGGGAACGATGTACGGCTCCCAGCCCTCTCCGCGAAGGCCAGCTGCGAAGTCCGGCAGGTCGCTGGTCGGTCGCGAGCCGCATCCAACGAGATGAACTACAGGGTGCACAGCAGGGCCTCTTCCCGGAGGAGCCGATCATGCCACCGCCGGACGGCAGCCGAAGGCTGCTTGCCCGAACCGGGCGTGCGGCTGTGCAATGGGGTGCTGTCGACGATGGTGGAATGCGCAGTGAACCCCGCAAGCAGCGGGGGTCACCAACTATTCGGCAAGTATCAGCGAGCCTTTTCGTAAGCCTCACGGACGGCGGCCGGAACACGACCGCGGTCGTTTACCTCGATGTTGTTGTCCTTCGCCCAAGCCCGGATTGCCGACGAGTCAGCCCCGCTGTCAGGCGATGCCTTGGACTTTCCCTTCGCCCTCGCTGCGCCGCGAATCCTGCGAGCGCCATCAGCTTGGAGATAGGGGTTCAAGATCTCCAGGAGCTTCTCGTAGTTCTCATCCGTGAGGTCGATCTCGACGCCAGCCCCGTCGATGAGGATGCTGTGTGTGGCGATGTCCGACGCTTCCTCGCCAGTCAAATCGTCGACATATGTTGTGACTACCTTCTGGGCCATGAGGGCGATCGTAGGACACGTTCAGGCAGATCCGGCAATCGCAAGCCGCCGGTCTCCGGCGCTGCTATCTCTCCGTCCTGTCACCAAGGCATCGAGGCGCTCAGGCTTCAGCCCTTGTCGGCGTAAGGAGGGTCGAGCAGTAGAGCTTGGTGGGTCTTTCGATCCTCGACGCGCTGAATGGCTTCGCCGGTGCCAAGGACGGCGGCGACCAGGGCGAGGATCAGTCCGGTCGGCAGGTCCTGAACGTAGTAGGCGATCAGGGACAGGGCCGCGGCGGCGATGGCGTACAGGCGGGTGCTGTGGGCGTGAATGAAGTCGATCAAGGTGATCAGTTCCCGTATGCGAGTCGGTGCAGGAGGTCCCAGCCGCGGCGTCCGATCGAAGGATCGTTGGGGCGGCCGGTGGTGAAGAGGTTGTGCTTGCGGTTGAAGCCGGCCACAGCCTTCTGGGTCTGCGGACCGTAGTTGTCGGAGAGCGGCACCGAGCGGTCGAGCCAGCCGGTGTCCTTCAGCGCCTGCTGAAGGCCCTTCGCAGACGGTGACGAGCGGCCCGGAGCAAGACCGTTCGGAAACGGAGGCGGCGTGTGCGTCCCACCGGCGGGTTTCCCGGGGAGCGTGAGCCTCTGCCCAGCCTTGATGACGTACGGGGCCGTGATCTTGTTGGTCTGGGCAAGGTGCTCCCAGCTGATACCGAGCTTCTTCGAGATGCTGGAGAGCGTGTCGCCGCTCTTGACGGCGTACGTTGCTGCCCCGCCATCCTTCGATCCCGTACCTGAACTGCCGCCGGAGGGCTTCGACTTCAGGCGCGCGGCGACCTGGCCGCGGAGCCAGTCCATGGTGAAGCCCTTGGGGTCGACCTTTCCGGGCTGCCATTCCTTGTGCCCGATCACGCTCGCCGAGCCCCAGCCATGCGCGCGGCAGAGGGCGGCCGAGACTCGCTCGATCGCCTCCAACTGGGCTGCAGGCCAGGGGTCATGACCGTCGCCGAGGTTCTCGCACTCGAAGCCGTAGAACGACGTGTTGCCGTCGGTGTCGGCCTGGTTCGGTGAAGGAAGGGGTCGCTCTGCGGTGACCGCACGGAGCACGTCTCCGTCACCACGGCCGGCGTGGTTGGCGCGGCCGTTCCCGACTAGATGGACCGTGCCGTCCTTTGCGATCACGCCATGACAGAGCGGGCCTGGCAGCCCCGAGTAGCCGCGCTCGCAGATGCTGACGGTGTTGCTCGTGCCGGACGTCACCGTGTGGTGGATCATCACGCCACGGACAGGCCCCCAGGGGCCCTTGTGGTTTCGATTGTGGGACCGCCAGCCAGAACGCTCGACGACACGTACGCCTTCAGCGTGCAGTGCCGCGACCAGCCGGTCAGGAGTAAGAGGTGTTGCCAACTCGGCGCTCGAATCTCCCCGCGCCCGAACTTGATGTTGAACCTGCTCGCCCTTGGCTTACGGTGATGTCCCGCGCGAGACGATCCACAGCTGCAAGGCCATGAGGAGTAGCGGGGCCACGAAGGAAGAGATCACCAGGCGCCTCGTTGCCGCAGCCTGCGTCTGGTCCTCCCGGCGCTGCTGCTCAGCCCGCTCCAGACTCTGGTCGTGCTCACCGCGCAGCCCGGAGAGCCCTGCCTCGACTTGGCTGATGCGCTGATCGACCGCCCGCTGATCAGCCCGGTACACATCCTGCGTGACGACCTGATCGAGGCGCGCGGCGAGCTGGGCGAGGTCGCCGCGAAGATCCTCGCGCAGCTGCGAGACAGCACGGTGCAGCTCCCACAGCGTGGGCTCGGCGCTCGGCGGCACGGACACCGCAATCACTCCTGGCGGCCCCGTGCCCTGCTTTGATCGTACGGGGCCCAAGAATCCCGGAGAATCGCAAGCATGGCCGCATCCATCAACGTCAGCACCGAGATCTCCGTGATCGACTTCGAGGGAAGCGGCTATCGCTGATCTCCGCAGAATCTATGGTGTGCCCGTGACCCTGCCTCCAGAAATAGACATGTGCGACGGATGCCGAGACCTCGCTGGTGCTTGGTGGCAACACGGCATCGCCGATGGCAAGAGCAAGTTCGGGCTGCAGGAATTCGAGTTCTACGAACATCTGAAGGACGAGCACCCGACATTGAGGCTGGCCAGCCTGGAGGGGTGCAACACCTGCAAGGAAGCTGTGGCGATGGCGCAGTTCGTGCTGCCCGACATGGCCATGTACCGGAAGAACGGGGACTACGTGGACCCGGCGGAGCTCCACTTCGTGCGGCACCTACTGGAGCGGACGGCAGAGTTGTCCGGGAAGGATGTCGGGTGGGCCGCTGACTAGCAGACGGCCCCGTGACGGTAATGCCAGGTAGTCAGTGCGGAACCCCGCCCTGACATTCCATGGGCTCGCTGGACGTCACCCGCGCGCGAGAGCGTCGGAGGAGGAGCCCAGGGCGCTGCGGGCGGAGGTGAGGAACGCAGTCCTCGCATGCTCCACCTCGCTGGACGAGTGCCCGTGGTCGCGCTGCGCGAGCGCGGCAAGATGCTGTGCAGTCTCGACAACGTCGGAGGGTCCGACCAACACCAAGACGTCGAGGGCACTGCTTACAGCCCTTCGTTCCTCCAGCGTTGATGCGCCAGTCGGACCGGCCATGCCCAGTGCAGCGTCAACGCGTACGAGGAACTCGAGGTAGGCCGGACGGCGCACTTCCCGCTGCTCCTGGTCACGAGCGGCGTTACTGACCATCATCAGGATGTCGGACGCAAGCGGCTGCGCCTCAGCTGTCGCCTTGAGCCTCATGGGCCTGGTGAACCAGGCAACAGGCAGACCGCCCGCTACCGCTGAACCCGCAGCGATGAGTGCAATCCCCCAAGGACTCATGGCGTAATCCTGCCAGAACGCGGCGTCCAGCGGAGGTGATCGCCGCCACCGACCACCGACTACGTCTTGACCCGCGACCGGAATGCGACGAGACAGGGTGCTCGCTCCATCCCGTGTGGCATCGGCCGGGCCAGCGCCACGACTGAGGAGGTGTCACCTCGTCGGCGGACTGGCTCTGGGGAACCTGAGGTGCTCCCACGTCCCTCTCCGATGGTCTATAGGCCGTCGATGAGACTCTCCGCGAGGAACGGCGAGAAGGTGCCCGCGGGAACGTCTGGGGTCATGCCGCACATGCCGTCGGAGTCGCCGGGAACCTTGACCCACAGCAGGTAGTCGGCGCCGCCGACACCGATCGAGGACGGCACACCGAGACGCCGTCCAGCCGGATTGCAGTACTCGACGTGCTGTCCGATCTTGTCCATCGCCCCGTTCCCGTTGCGGGAGGTATCGATGACGAACCGTGCACTGGGAACCCCGAGACCGGCGAGAGCACGAGCAACCTGATGCCCGTACGTGCAGGAGACGTCCGTGGAGTCGTAGTTCGCCACCCCGATTGCGAAGCCCGCTGTGCGGGCTACCCCCGCTGCGGCGATCCGGGCCGCCATCTCGTCGGCCCGGATCCAAGTGGCATTGCCGCCATCGAGATAAGACCGCACCAGTGGGCGAGAGGACAGGGCGTCCGCAGCGTAGGTGACCAGCTGCGTGCGCTCAGTGCGCATCGCCTCCGTCGGGAGGCTGCCGATCTGGCTGAGCGAGTCAGGTTCCACGATCACGAGAGCAGGCCGGTCGCCGATGCCGGCAACGAAGCCGTCAACCCAAGCCCGGTACTCCTCCGGTGACTTGGCGCCGCCGCTGGAGTGGCCGCCATTGTCCCGGTTGAACATGTTGTACGCCGTCAGGATGGGCAGCCGCCCCACAGCGGCGGCCGCAGTCACATAAGCGTCGACATCGCCTTGAACGTCCTTGTTCCAGTCGCCGAACCACTTCGCGGCAGGACGCCGCACCAGGGCCTGAGTGATCTTCGCCGACCGCGGATCGTTCGGGTTGGCGGCCACCCACTTCGCGGCGTTGGAGTCCGGATCAACGTAGAAGCCCTCACGGGCCGTGGACGAGGTGAGCCGCACGTCGCTGAGGTGCACGGTGACCGCTGTTCCCTGGCCGAACTGGAAACTCACCTGCCCGGCCGTGGTGTCGATTCTCGAGGTGAAGGAGAACACGACATGAGTGTCGACCGCGGGCAGTATCACGGTCTTGTCCAGGGCAGCGGTCCACGGGTCTGTGCCGAGCCCGACCTGGGCCCGGAGGGTGGTTCCGGACTGGCTGGCGCGGGCGGTGAAACTCAGCGTGTAGGTACAGCCGGACCGCAGGATGATGTTGTCCTGCCCGAAGGGGGCATCCCAGAGATTGGCGGCATCAGTGGTGGCGGTGGCCTCCAGGCCGTCGCCGGGCGCGGCAAGGGTGACCATGGCCGGGTCGCCGGACCACCAGCCGGTGGTGCCGTCGGTGAAGGTGCCGTTGATGACGAGGTCTCCGTACAGTGCGGCCACGAGTAGCTCTGCTCCTTGGGTTACTTGATGTAGGTGACGCGCAGTCGCGGCGGATGGCCTTGGCCTATGCCGTCGAACATGCCGTACGAGGTCTTGTTGGTGGTGTTCGGGTCGATCGCAATGCCCCGGAACTTCGTCGAATCGAAGATCGAGGTGATGTCCACCCACTGACCGCTTGCGCGCGCCCACTTGGTGACGGTCTTCGAGCTGGCCTGGTCCGCCGAGAACTTGCTCGGACGCGAAGCATGGCCGTGCACCTTGAGGACCGCGGTGCCGCCGGAGGCGTAGTACCAGTGGTTGGCGTACAGATACACCTCGACCTTGAGGAGCTTCGCGCCGGCAAGGTCCTTGGCGAGACTCCCGCCGAATCCCACGAGCGCGGCCTGGGTGCCGTTGTTCGCTGAGTAGTAGCCGGCCACCATACGGTTGCCGTAGTACGAGTTGTATCCGGACCGGTTCGCGTAGCTCCCCGACCAGGACGCCGTGTACTCACGCTTCACCTTCACCGGCGGGTCAGGGACGACGGCGCCACCGGTGTTGTAGACGCCGGTGTCCGGTGCCTGCTCGCCGATGTCCTCCACACTCAGGTGCCCCATGCGGCCCTTCGCGCCGGTGAGCGTGACCTGCTGGCCTGCGGGAGCGCCGCTGTCGCTGGTGAACGTGAGCAGCAGCCGATTCCGCCCGGGCCGGATCAGATCATTCGGTGCGCACGGACCGATCAACTCCAGCCGTGCTTCGCGGCGCGTCGACGTAAGCGGATGGCGGGCCTCTTGCAGCTGCGTGGAACTGATCAACGGTGCAGAGGCGTAGCCACTGCGCAGCCGCAACACCAGGGAGCCGCCGGTCTGGGAACATTCCGCGGTGCCGTTGTAGACCACGCGGTACATGCGGCCCTCTTCGGCGTCGAAGGCCAACTCGACGTAGCCCATCTCGGTACCAGTGGCCGTCTTCACGCCGGTGGCCATCCAGTCCATGGCGACGATGCCGCGCGGCCCGTCATACAGGTCGGTGAGGTCGTCACCGCCGATAGTGACCTTCCCCGCGACGTTCAGGTCCTGGAAGGAGGCATCTCCAGTCGAGCCGATCGCGGCAACCCTGGTCGTGCCGTCCCGCAGGGTCAGGTAGTTGGCCTGCCCCGAGACGAGCGAAACGACCTCTTCCCCGTCCTCGTCGTACAACCTCAGCCCCTGCGGCCCGAGTTCAGCCCGGGCCCCGCCGGTGACATCCCCGAAGATCGTGTGGGCCTGCGCGTTGTCGAACACCACCCACCCCGCGGTCGCGGCGGATGCCTCCAGGCACAGCACCGCGCGGGTCGTGCCCTGGGGTGCGGCCACCTGCCCCGTGATGCGCTGCCACACCCCCGGCACGTAGCTGGTGGCTTCGGCGACTCCGTAGCCGAGGATCTCGCCGGTGCTGTTCTCCCAGCGGGCGAGGATCTTCACGGCCTTCGCGGCAAGATCGTCGGACACCAGCACATCGATGCCGAGGAACAGCTGCGAGGCGGCCAGCACCGGAACCGTCGCCAACGGCAGCGTCCAGTACGTTTCGGCTGAGGCAGTGCAGTCGAGACGGATCCCGACCCCGGTCCGGTTACCGGGAGCGAACGACCACGCCGTGCCGCCCGCCGCGACAGTGTTCGCCGTGGCCGCGCCCTCGAACCCAGGATCCGGCACCAAGTTCGTGCCCTGCCCGACCGCAATGTGATCGGGGGTGACGGAGCCAACGGCCAGGTGCGGGGTCGCGATGGCGCCGACCGCGATGTGACCTTGCTGAATGACCTGCTGACCGAGATCCCCCGACACCGCGCGCCGGGCCGACGTACGCACGGCATCCGAGGCGACGCTGGGGATGCCGGAGGTGTTCACCGCGACCAGCCGCACCCACAGCGGCCCGTAGTGGTTCACCGAGATGGTGACCGAGGCACCGGAAGCGGCCTCGATCGTCGCGGTCGGCCACCGAGGATCCGCCTGCATGCTCGCCGACATCAGCACATGAACCTGCACGCGCGACAGATCCAAGGGCGCCGCTTCCGCATCAGGAAAGCCGCCGTCCCAGGTGACCCTGAGCCCTCCGAGCACCGGTTCCACCTCCGGTACGGATGGGGCAGGTGGACGCGGGCCGTTCACCGCGATGACGCCGCTGGTGCCGTCTGGCTGCTGGCCGATGACCGCGCGCAGGGAGCCGCTCTCGTCGTACACGTCGACGGACCCGTTCTCCAAGCTGGCGTTCGCCAGCTTCGGGGCGCGGATCGCGGCGCGGAGCAGCTTCTCCAGGCGGGCGAGACGAGTGCCTATGTCGGTGGGCAAGAAGATGGGTCCTTGTTCAGGCGGCGGTGGCGTACTGGTGGGCGCCGGACGGTTCGAGTCGGACGGTGGCGGTCTCACCGGCGTCGGTGTCGGGTCGGATGGTGTAGCCGGTGATGCGGCACCAGCCGGACCACGTTCCCCACTCATCGCGGACGAAGACATGGACGTCATCGCCGATCTGCCACGACCCGATCGGCGCGGCCGGATGATTTCGGACGGTGATCTCTTCGACGTGGCCGAGGTTCTGCCGCCACGCCCGCTCGGCGCGCGCCCGATGGGCGAGCACGTCACGGCCCCGCACATCGGGAAGCTCGAGAACGTGCTCCAGACGGAGCCGCTTGTTGCGTACGGCATCGATGGCGCGCTGCTGGGCTCGGCCTTCGCCGGCCCCGGTGGCGATGACGACCTGCGCGTACTCGTCGGCGCTGTACGTGACGGGAGTGGAGTCCGTGATGTTGGTGTCGGTGGAGAACGCGATGTCCGTACGGCGTGCCCCAAGGCGCGGATAACCGACCCGGATACGGCGCACCGGGCGCCGATTCGCATCCCACCAAGTAGTGCAGGTGTAGTCCGGGGAGTCCGGGGCCTTCACCAGATCATCGAGCAGGTCACCGAGGACCGGGGTTTCCCACCAGCGCGAGTGCCACGGCTCCGCGGGTGTGCCCACCGTCGCCTTCGACGTGGTGGCGTCCACGGTGATGCCCAGGCTGCCGTCGGGGATCGACTGCGCGTACGACACGATGTCCCGCATCACCCGGCACGGGTCGGTGTTCACGTACGGGCCACGGCCGCCGAGCTCACCGTCCAGGTCGTGGCGCTTGTGCAGGTACGAGGTCCACCCTGCGGCCTCCACCGGCAGCTTGTTGCCCTCGGGTTCGGCCTGCCAGATGAGCCCGCCCCACCGCAGCAACCCGTTCCGTTCCACGTACAGCAGGGTGTTGCCGGGGTTCTGGGTGAGCTCGGGCAACGACGACGCGAGCCGGGGCGACAGCGTGCCGCGCAGCTCTCCGGGCCCGTTCAGTTCGGGTCCAAATTCGACGTTCTTCAACGGGAGATCGTGTGACAGCCACTGCCCGGTGAGGGCGTGCTGGATCAGGTATCGGTACGCCACAGCAGGTCACACCGGGCCTTCGGTGAACTCGATGTCCGCGATGATCGACGTACCGCCGTCGACGCCGAGGTCGCCCTTCCAGTCCTTCGCCATCCGGGCCTGCATGTACAGCGTCTGCGTCGTGCCCCGATACGAGGCCGGCAGCGCGATCGTGTCGGCAACCACAGCAGTCGAGCGGCGCACCACCTTGCCCTGATTGTCGTCAACGACAGTGTCCTGGCCCTCGATCGTGCCGAACACCGGCTGCAGCTTGCCGTACAGCGAATCGAAGTCCATCCGCAGACCAGCGAGCGTGATCGTGAGGATCAGCTTCGTCGCCCAGTCGGGCACAGGTATCTGCCAGCGCGCCTCAGACGGCCAGTCGTGCCACTTGTCGTCGTCCTTCCACGCCTTCGTCAGCTTCGACGGATACGCCGTGTACAAGGTGCGCTCCCGGCGAGGGTTCGCCACCCGCCGCACGTCGCGGATCATCCCGGCCGTCACCGTGCCCGTGCTCGCCGGCAGGTCGACTCGCGCCAACGCCACTCCCGTCACACCCTTGGGCGCCGACGACATGGTGGAGGACACGTTGGGGATGACGTCGAAGAAGTTGATCGCATCCGTCGCCGGATCCAGCCCGCCCTCGAACTCGGGGTCCTGCACCCGCAGCACGATCAGATCGGATCGCGGCGTCGCGCCGGTGGGAGCGATCGGGACGGTAGCGGCGCCGATGTTGTACGCCGTGTACGAACCCTGCCACGTCGACGCCTTACCCCGGATCACAGCGGACCCGTCAGCGATCTGCACCCCGCCGCCGGGCACCGGCAGAGGAGTCACCTTCAGGTCCGTGGCTTCGGTGACGCCTTCAGAACCATGCGACAGATCCTTGATCATCTGGCGGAAGGTCTGGGCGGAGTGGGTGGCACCGTTCACGAGCAGCGGGGCCTGGGCAAGCGTCATCGGACGTGGGTCTCCTTCGGGTCAACCAGAGTCTTGAAGGCGTCACGCCACGCCACCTTCAGGCGGGCGGATGCGGTCGGATCGGAAGCGATCCAGCGGATTTCCGAACGTCCCGGAGGCAGACGGAAGTCGCCCAGCGGGGACGTTGTGGCGAAGGTGCCGCCGTTCTTCCGGGTCACGGTTCGCTGGCCGGGGCGGGTGTCGACCGTGACGTGCTCCCCGGCGGGGATGGTGATGCCGAGGTCGATCTGCCGGCCGGTCTCCACGTGCGTGATCACCGGGTTCGCGCACGGTCCGTAAAGGGTGAGCACCGGGTAGACGTCGATGTTCCCGTTGTTGGTGACCCAGCCCGGCCTGTTCTGACCGGACAGGCTGCCATCGCTCACGTGGATGGGGGCCTGCACCGGGGCGGTGAAGCCGCCACCGGACAGCCACCCGAGTTTGAGCTCCATGCTCTGCTCGACGTCCGCGTAGTAGCGCGGATCAGCGGTGAACTCGATGTCGAGCGGCACCCACCCGAAGACCGCTTCCTCCCACGACGCCTCGGCCTTGCGGAGCCGCCCGTACATGACGCGGACGGGTCCGCCAGGCCACTTGATCCGCAACGGCATCACGGCCCCGCCGACCGTGCGCACCCGAGGATCGTCAGCGGCTTCCTCGATCTGGGCCACGATGCGGGCTGCCGCGGCCGGATCGCCCGGCGTCTTCACGCCGCAGCCGATGCGCACCGTGCGGGCCTCGTACCAGTCCGGGCTCAGCCATACGCCATCCGCGGCTGGTCGCTCTACGACTTCCCCACGTACACCGGGGCGGGCGAGGCCTTCGATCTGGGCGATGGGGATGCTGGTGCCGTGGCCGAGGCGTATCCCGGCGAACTCCAGCTGAAAGTCCTTGAGTTCTGTGTTCACCGCAGAACACCTCCGCGGCGGGCCCGGCGCATCTGATACGAGACAGCGGAGGCGATGTCGTTCGCGGTCGCTCCGGCACGGGTGACGTGGATCGTTTGCTGGCCGATCGCCGGCGCCTGATGCACCACCACGACCTGCGACCGACCCGCCCCGGCATCCACCAGGCGCTTGGGGGCGAGCCCGTATCCGAAACGGTCCGCGGTCTCGGACAGCACAGCGGTTGCCCGACCACGTTTCGCGACCGCGTGCGGGATGTACGACTCGGCGTGAGTCTCCGGCTCGGCGAACTTGATCAGCCCGTTCCTCGAGGAGTAGATGCCCGGCTCCCAGATGCCGCCGTTCGCATACGCCTTCCCGGCATTCGCCTTCACCAGGTCGGCGAGGAACCGGTCCGCCTTGCTGCCCGTGGCCTTGATCTGGCCCTTTCCCCGGTTGGCGATCTCGATGAGCCGGTCCTCGTCGATCCCCGTCGACTCGGCCACGGCGTGAATACCGCGCCCCTTGGCCAGAGCACCGATGAGCTTCACGAAGTCGCCGAGCTGATCCGAGTCGAGGGCCTTGCCCGCAGCGTGGGCTGCACTGTTGGCCTGCTTCGCCTTCTTCTTGTCACGCACGGCCTGGGCGGCGAGCGACTCAGCGTTCTCATCGCCCTGCTCGGCCAGCCGTGCGGCAAGCGCCCCGTACCCGCTGGAGGCCAGCTTGGCGAGGTTGTTCTGGAAGGTCGTGGAGTCCTTGACCGCGTTCTGCAGCTGGCCCGTGTAGTCGCCCAGCGTGGCCTTCGCGGTGCCAGCGAGCTTCGTGAGCTGCGCCGCCATCGACTTCACGTACTTGTTGGAGCCGCGGGCCATCTTGCGGGTGAGCGCGACACCGTCCTCGCCCATCTCCTCCAACGCCTTGGCGACATCGGTCCCGGCCCGCCGCGACACGGTCGCCAAGTCGTTGCGCCAGGCCGAGGCGGTGCGGACGGACTTGCGGAGGTTCCGTTCGAACGTGCCCAGGTCGAAGTGCTCCTTGCCGCCCTTGCCCTTGCGCTGCGACTTTGAGACGACATCGGACACCGAGAACCCGGAACCGCCGAGCGGCTGGTACGACCAGTTCGACAGACCGCCATCCGCGTACCAGGTGACATCCCCGTCGAAGCGCCGGACGACCTCCTCGACGATCGCCTTGCTGCGGGGCCGCTTACTCGACGCCAGAGGCACATAGGCCTCGCCCTGAGTCTCCTGCTCCGCCCAGACGCGCATCGCTCCGGCCGGTGCGATCTGTGCGACGTGGTTCTCGCGGACGCCACCGTTCGCGTAGAACTCAAGGACAGAGCCACGGGCCTGCGGGGCCTGGATCGCGTCCGGGACACCGTTGCCGTCCCGGTCCCAGCTCGTGGCTCTGAGGGACACGCCGACGCCGATGGTCCGGCCCATGATCCCGTTGATCGCGCTCTGGATACTCCCCGCCGCCGAGACGGGCCCGCTGGTGGGCACCGTGACGGTGACGTTCTTGCTGCCCGGGATGTCGGTGACCTTGATGCCCAGGGCTTCGAGTTGCTGCCGCGCCTCGCCAGTGGGCGCGCTGACGGTCACGGTCTTGCCGCCGGGTACTCCGGCGATCTTTTGCTTGACCGCCTCCAGACTGGCGATGGTCTCCTGCGTCGCGGACGTGACCTTGACGTGCTTGCCACCCGGGGTCTGAGCGATCTTCGCGATCAGTGCATCCAGATCCGTGCGCGCCAGGTCCGTGGGGGCGGTGACCTCCACACGGCGATCCTTCAAGTCCTTGATCTTGAAGCCGAGCTTCTCCAGATCCTCGCGAGCATCGTTCGACAAGGTGGAGATCGTGATGGTCTTCTTGTCCGGCTGTGCCTTCAACGCCTGCTGTACAGCGATGAGTTCAGCCATCGCCTCATCCATGCCGGCCGTCTGCAGCAGGATCGACACCTGCGAGGGGACCAGACCGGCGTTGTCGGCGAGCTTTGCCGCCTGCTCGGCGGACAGGCCGAAGCCCTCGGCTGTGGAGATCGCTGAATCCCGGGCGGTCTCCATCTGCTTCTGCGCGGCCTGCAGCGCCTCGGGAACGGACTTCCCGCTCGCCTCCGCGTACTGGTAGGCGGCGAGCGCGGCGTCCGCGGAGTTCGTCGACAGGCCCTGCAGCAGGTCGTATAGCTTCTGCCCGTTGCGGGTGACCGTGGACAGCGAGCCATCCATGTTCAGCAGGGACTTTCCGTATCCCTGGGCGTTATCGACGCCGCCCTTCAACGCCTCGGCCGCATCCGACACCGATCGGTTCAACCGTGCTTCGGCCGCGGACAGGTTCACCGAGCCGCCGGCCAGGATGTTCAGAGCGTCGTGCAGGGCCCGGGCACGGGTATCGGCGTCTGCCGTTGTGTCCGACAGGCGGCGCATCGCGTCGGAGAACTTGCCGAACGGCCCCACCGCATCGGCTGCGGAGCGGCCCGCGGCACCGTTCACGTTGGCAAGATCGCGGGCATCCTGCACCGCCTGGGACATCTCGCCCTTGACTGAGCCGAGGGCCTCCGCGGCGTCGTGAGCCTTCTGGCCCACGTCGTTGTACATGACGCCGCCGCCGCGTACCGGCTCCAGGTTGATCGCGGCGACGTCCTCCATGCGTTTCTGGAGCTTCCCGAGCCCGTCGTCCTGACTGAGGTAGGCGTCGGTGAGCTGCTTGATAGGCACGCCGGCGTTCTTCATGACGTCGACCAGGCGCTCTTTGCCGTCGAGGACCTTGGTGTCCATCAACTGCTGGGCGGCTGCGGTACGGACGCTCTCCGTCACGGCACCGTTCGACTCGCGCAGCGCCTGGGTGAGACTGCTGATCCGCGACTGGTGCTCAGCCGCCGCCTGGGCGGCCTTCTGCTGGTGGGAGGCGAGCATCGACAGGCCGACACCAGCAGCCGCCAAGGCCACGCCCCAGGGCCCGCCCAACGCACCCATCAAGCCGCGGGCCGCGCCGCCGACTCCGGTACCGATCGCACGCGCTACTCCGGTGATCGGCCCGTTCGCGTTGCGGAACGCGGCCGCCATCTGCCCCACTACCGGAATGCGGGTCTGCACCACCGCGAGGGCCTGACCGATCCGGCCAATCGACTGCCCTTGCGCAGCAGCAAGGTGCTGCTGGAGGCGCATCTGGTCGCCGAGAGACCGGTACGCGCCCACGACTGGCCCGGACACCGTCTGACCGAGCCGCGACATCATGGGAGCGACACGACGTGCCATGAGCATCGCGATGATCGCCGTCTGCACCGGCCCTGGCAGCGCCCCGAACCCGCGCACCAGACCGGCCACAACATGCCCGATCGGGACCAGCGCGCCCGATACGGTGCCCGCGGCGGCGGACATCAGGTTCAGCGCGGTGACGATGATATCGAGTGCGGTTCCGCCCGCATCAGCCTCCTCGGCCACATCGCTGATGGCGTCAGCGACTGGCGAGACGGCGGAGCCGACGTTGCGCAGGATGTCGATGAGGGCGCGGCCGCCGTTGATGAGGACGTTGAACCCCGCGGCAGCGGTGTCGAAGGCAAGGTTCTTCAGCGGCCCGCCCAAACCGTCGAGCGAATCACCGACCTCGTCAAAGCCCGCGGAGACGGCCTTGGACACGGACGGGCGGGCCAGCGTGTACAGGTCGTGCACGTAGTCGATGGCGGCCGCCATGCCGGGCGTGGCCGTCGCCATCCCGGAGGTCAGCAGCCGTGTGACCTTCTCCAGCCCGGGTGCGGCCGCCGTGTACAGGACCTGTCCGGTGTTCGAGGCTTGGGTCTTGAGCTGGCTGACCGCACCAGCAAGGCCCTTGGTCTGCGAAGCGGCGATCTCCCCGGCAGCGCCGGTACGGGCGATCGCCGTGTGCATCTGGTCGAAAGACTCGACACCCTGATGCGCCAGAGCCGACGCACCCGCGAGCGCAGGCTTGCCGACCACGTCGGCGAGGGAACCCAGGAAGTCCTTCTGGGACATGCGGTGCTGGGCCTGCTCGAAGCCCTCGATGACCGTGCGCAGGCCCTTGAAATTGCCCTGCGCATCCCACGCCTCGATGCCGAGCTCCGCCAGGCCTCGCTTCATTCGCGCGGTCGGGCGGGACAGGTTGGTGAGCATCCCGCGCAGGGACGTTCCTGCTTTGGAGCCGAGGATGCCGGAGCGGGCCAGCATCGCCACCGCAGCCGAGGTGTCCTCGATGGAGATGCCGAGCTGGGCGGCGACCGGCCCGGTGTAGGACATCGCGTAGTAGATGTCCTGCAGCCCGCCCGAGGCGGCGTTCGCCGACGCCGCCAGCACGTCGGCGGCACGCCCGGCATTGTTCGAGCTGAGCCCGAACTGGTCCATGACGTCGCCCAAATACCGGGCGGCGTCCGCGGCCGAGAGGTTGTCGGCCGCGGCGAGCTGCATCGCAGCCCGCGCGTTCGCGATGGACGACGTACTGGTCTGGCCGGCCTTGGCCAGCTCCAGCATCGAGTCCGCAGCCTTCGCCGCGGACGTGCCCGGGATCTTGAGGTCGGCGCCGAGCTCGCGGGCCTTCGCCGCGGCCTGCACCATCTCCAGGCCGGACGCGTTGGTGACCGCGCCCCACTTGTTGATGGCCCGCTGGTACTCGTTGCCCTCCTTCGCGATCTCCGCGAGACCGGCGACGATTCCGCCACCGACCAGGAGGCCGCGCAGGTGGTGCGCTTCTTGCCGGGCGCCGAGCAGCCCGTGGCGGAGCTGCCGCATCGACGCGTGCCCGTCTGCGCCGACGCGGCGCAGCCCGGCACGGGCCCGATCGGAATCGCGGGTCAGCGCGCGTAGACCCGTGGACGATCCGCGGGCGCCGGCCCCGATCTGTGTGAGGTGCCGGTTGAGGGTGGCGGTGTCGCGGCCAAGGCCGCGCATGGCGCGGGAGGCCTGCCGGATCTCCGACAGGAGATGGGAGAAGTCCGCTCGCGCCTGGACGCTGAGCGTGTACGACGACACCTGCCGGTGCCCCTACCTCCCCGCGCCCCTTCCTCCTAGCCCCCTGTCACCCTCAACCACCCGCTACGGCACGTCGCGGGGCACCAGGCCGATCCGCACCCCGTACCCGTCGGGGCCGTCCGGGACCTGGTCTTGCTCGTGCGCGATCAGTTCACAGCCGGTGCAGCGCACGCTCGTGGTGACGTACGCGAACCGGTCACCACCCTGGGCCTCGTCCCACTCCGCGGCCCGAGTCCCGCACTGATCGCACACCGTCCGCTGATACGCCACGAACGACAGGGCCTTCGCCCGGTCCAGTTCAGTCCAGCGGCCATCACCCGCACCAAGGAACTGCGAATGCGGAATGCCCCAGCGGTCGCACAGCTCCAGCTCAGTACGGAGCTGTACGTCCGTGATCAGCCTTTTCCCAGCTCCACGGTGCTGGTGCGCACGATCTGCTGGGCCTGCCACGCCGCCGCGAACAGCGCGTTCGACTCGGCAACCGGCCACGAGTCGAGGAGATCCTGCGCATCCTCCTCGCTCATGCCCTCCACGACGTTGTACTCGTCGTCCCGCTCAATATGCGCGGCAGCGATCAGAGCCGCGGGAAACGTCTCCGGATTCCACGCGTCCCCGTCCTCAGCCTGCGCCTCGGTCGGAGGGAACCTCTTGATCAGCCCGTCCAAGATCGGCCGCGGCAGCGCCCTGAACGTCAACTCCACCGCGACGCAGTCGAACATCTCCTGTGCGGTCTCGACCTCAGCCTCGGCCTTCGCCGTCGCATCGCTGTACTCCCGGCCGCTTTCTGCATCCGCCATGCGGCAACGGGCAAGATCTCGCAGCGTCTCGTCCAGGTGCCGCTTGGCGTCCTGGTCGTCACAGATCACCAGCGTGTACTCGGGCAGCTGGCGGGCACGGAGCCGGGCCAGCTTGGCCGCCCAGTGCGCATCACGGGCAACAGCCTTGGCCGGCGGGGCAGGCGCGGTCTTGGTCTCCGTGGCCACCGGCATCACTTCTCGACCTTCGGCGCCGTGGCGGCCGGTACAGCAGCGTCCTGGGTCGGCTTCTCCGTGATCGAGAAATTCACGGTGAACTTGGCGGCCTCGTTGTCCGTCGAATAGTTCGGCGACCGTGAGCCGATACGGACCGGGAACACGTCCATGGACCGGGAGCCCGCGACATCGCCCTTGCGGAGGAAGACGACCCAGCCGGTGTCGTCCTTCTTCAGCAACTGCTCGATCTCGTCGGACACCTTGTCCTCGTAGAAGCCGAGGGAGGAGTCGTCGGCCTGATCGGTGCCGGGGATCTTCGACTCGAACGTCGAGCCGAGGTCGGGGGTTTCGATGGCCTGGTTCTGGAGTGTCCAGCCGTCGATCGCCGCGATCGCATCCGTCAGGTCGGTGCCGGCCGTGAGCTCGGCGCGGGTAGGGACGTGGCCGGTGTCGGCGACGGTCTTGAGCCACAGGACGCGGGTCACTCCGCGCCGGGAGAACTTCTTTACCTGCAAGGTCTGCTGTCCGATTCCGGGACGGCAGCCACACATCCGAGAGGCCCCGTCCCTCGACGACTGTCGGGGAACCGGCCCACACCACGGGGTGGTTGGGCGTCCGCGCGGGGGCCTCCGCGGTGAGGGTGCGAGGGCGCTCAGACGAGAGCGGTTGAGCGGTGCACGTAGATCACCCTACTGTCGTCGGCTGCAGAATCGCTGATCCCTTCGAAGGCGCTGCGGCCCGGCACCTTGATCCCTACGATGCCGAAGGACACACGGTGGAGGGGGCGCACACGAAATGGCGCACGACGAAGAGCAACCGGCAGACCAGGCCGAGCCCGCGGAGGGACTTGCCTAGGCAGGCTCGAGTTACGACGACTTCCTCGTCGAGGCCAAGAAGCGGGCAAGCAGCCCCACCCCGCTGGAGATACGCATCCGCGACCTGCTCGCGTTCTGGAACACCCAGAAACGTGGGCGCCGCATCGTCGAGATGATCGTGGCTGATCTCGCCGCGGAGGGTCTGCAAACCACACCTGATCTGGATGCCCAGAACTCCTGGGAATCAGTGCAGATCACGAGACTGCCACAAGCAGATACCCATCCCGGCGAGCCAGTCGGCATCAAGATCGGAAGCCTCGAAGCCGCGAAGATCTGGGCAGCAGGCGCGGACCCGGACAACAGCTCCGGTACACCGAAGATCCCCAGCCTGAGCCGAGACGCGTCCTTGGCCACCGCCGGCTCCATGATGCTGGCATCCCACCTCGACCAGCTTCCGGTCACCGCGGGGAGAGTCCTCGAAGGAGCGGTCAGCTGGCGGTCGATTGCCCGCGCCCAGTTCGTGAACCCGCATGCCACGCTCCGGGACGCGATCGTGCCCGCGAAAGAAGTCCAAGCGGAGGATGACCTGCTCAGCGTCATCCCGCAGATCGTCGAGTCAGGGTTCGTGTTTGTCCGCGACCGCAGGAACGTGCTCACCGGAGTTGTCACGACAGCTGACCTGAGTCGAACGTTCGACACGCTGACGCGCCCGTTCCTGCTGATCGCAGAGATCGAGCGACGTTTGCGGAAGATCATCGACAGGAAGATCGCCGACGGGTCCTTCACAAAAGAGGAGCTGAGCGCCGCTGTTCAAGGCGAGGGACGCGATCCTGCCGTGAGCGCGGCAGACTTGACGATCAGCGAGTATCAGACGCTCCTGGGCTCCAGGGAGATGTGGGAGCGGCTCGGGTGGCAAGCCGACCGCAAGATCTTCGTGAAGGCCCTCGATGAAGTGCGGCAGATCCGAAACGACATCATGCACTTCGACCCTGACCCCCCGGACACGTCGCCGCTCGTCGGGTTCCTCGACTGGCTTCGGCTGCAACACCCGAAGGACTAGCGCCCGGCCATCTGTCAGACGCGGACACTGGGGGCGCTCGCCGGGAAGTTGTACACGGTGAAGTCGATGACGCGGCGATACCCGATCCGCTGGTACAAGGCGTTGCTGGTGGGGTTCGCCAAGTCCGCGAACAGCAGCACCTCCGTAGAGCCCGCCGCCAGCGCCGCCCGGCTCACTTCAGCCGTCGCGGCACCCCCATATCCGCGGCCCCGCAGATGGGCTGGGGTGTAAACGGGAGCAACCCGGATCTGTCCTGCGACCAACGGCGTCGCGCCCGCCATGGACACGGGTGTGCCGTCCGGGGTCTCCCAGAACGTGACACGTCCCTCGGCGATACGAGTGTCGGCCCAGGCGCGATCGTCTGAAGATGCAGTCCCTCCGATGGCAGCAACGAACTCGCGGTGCCACACCATGAGTTGCTCGCGGTCCTGCTCGCCCACGACCCGGCCTCGGCCGTCGGGAGCCGGATCCGGCGGGGTGAGTGCGCCGAGGCGGTACAGGCGCTCCCGCTCATGGAGCGTCGGCGTCACGCCCGTGTACCGCGCCCACGCCTCGGCGAAGGCGTCGGCAGTGTCGTCATCCGCATTGACGCCAGGAAGGACATGGCCGAGGCCGGCGAGGTGAGCGGCGAGGGCGTCAGCCTCGGCGGGAGTCAGAGGGGTGATGCTCAGTCGGCGGGGCGGGGTGCGGAAGAAGGCCGCACGCACCTCGCCTGCTCGCTCCAGCCAGCCGAAGAGGGGGGCTTCCGTGCCGTACGCGTTTGCTCCGCGGGTACGCAGAGCCTCGGTCACGGTGAGTGGGACGGTGTGTAATGCGGGGCGTGAGCGCAGGAAGTCTCCGGCCTGAGCGAGAAACGTCTCGACGTCTTCGGTGAGATGCCAGTCATCCGGGTTCATGCCCCATGATCCCGCGCGCTGTCAGCGTTCGCCCGCGAATTTCCCCGGCACAGACGACAGAGCTCGCGGACCCGAAAGACCGGAATCAGGATCCCCCTCGGTAGCGGTAGCGTCCCCGCAGTCCGTAGCCGAGAGCTCGTACCGCTGCACCGCCGTCACGACACCATCGTCCGCACCGGCAGGATCCACGCCATCGTCGACCAGCAGCTCCCGGGCCCACACGTCCACATCAGCAGCCGGAATCGGATGTGCCCACGCGCCTTGCGTCGTACGGCCGAGCAGCGCCCGCTGGACCCGATCTGCGAGCCACTCGGCCTGATCGGTGCGCGCAGCCACGACGGTCACCTGGTAGAGGAGACGCGCATCCTCCGCTCTGTCCGCGAGCGGCGCTCCGTCGACCGTGACGCCCTGCGGGTACAGGACCGTGTATGGCAACGGTGCCGGACGCCCGTCGAGGAGCGGAAGGCGGCCACGACCGCACGGCCTGCCAGTAGCAGCGGCCAGCATCCCTTGCAGGGCTTCCGTCACACGGCCGCGCTCGATCACAGGTCACCTCCGGCGAAGTACGCGGCCGCAGGCCCTTCGACGCTGAGCACCCCGTACCGGCACAAGCCGAGCGCGTCCCACTCCATCACCCCGGGCGTGGTCAAGATCGACAGGCTCCGCTCACCGTCCTCGTCGAGGACCTCGGCGACCACGATCGCGCGGGCGAGCAGTCCCCGCTCGTGGTCTGCGAGCACGCTCGCCAGAGCGTCCTCGAGACTGCTGGCCATGTCGCTCACAGCGTCCTCGACACCGCGCCGCGCAGCTCCCGGACAAGGAGCGGGCCGAAGGCGTTGACGGCTGGTCCCAGGTGGGGGAACGGCGGCGTGCTGTAGTGGCGGCCGAGGCTGTCGACGCCGACGAACCCGAACTCCAGCCGCCTGCCCTGCGGAGCACTTGTGCCGACTTCAGCAACGATCACAGGACCTGCCCTGTGCACATCGGACTGCCACGACGCCCGGTACTTGCCGGTGATCACCCGCGGGCCAGGTCGCCCGGACGCATTGCGCTGCACCTGCACCACGAGCGCCTTCGCCCCGTGCCGCATCGCGGTCTCTGCCGCGGTTACCGCTTCCTTGCCGCCACGGTTCAACGCTGCCGCCAACTGGGCTGGACTTTGAAACGTGCCGCCGCTCACCGCGTCACCGGCTTCCGGTTGTGCTCCTCCAACCAGACGGTGCGCAGCACAGGGAACGACGACACCTCACCCAGCGCCGACACCTGGTACGTACGGCCGACGGCCTGCTCGTCACGGGCCTCAACGACCAACACAGTGTCGTTCTCCCACACCTCCGGAGCTCCAAGAGGCAGCAGCAGCCGGTACCCGGCGCGCACCTCCTGGACGTACGCGCCGTCCTGCCCCGAACCCTTGCTGCGGATCCGCTCCTGGTGCGCGTACAGACCGGCCTTGTCCTCGTACACGAACACCGGTGGGGCCGGCACAAGGTCACCGGTTCCCGGGTCGAGGATGTCCTCGCCGCTGCTCCGGCTGATCTGCACCTTGTCCGGCATCAGATGGCGCTCCGCGAAGCGGACGAGCCCGGACTGATCAAGCACCCGCTGCCCACTCCCTGAGCTGCGCCAGCGTCCCGCGGGCCAGCTCACCCGGACGCCCGTCCAGATCGTCCCGGTCGAGAACGGCCTCGTCGAGCTTCTGCCAGTCCACCGCATCAAGGAACCCGATCACCACATGCCGAACATCCGCAGGCTCCACGACCACCTCGGCCAGGCCGTCGAACTCCATGCCCTTCCAGCCCTGTTGTACGTACAGGGTGACCTCGGGGCCCTCGTCGACAGTCTGCGTGATCCGGTACGCCTCTACGGCCGAGGCGACATCGTGGCCGTCGATCTCGATGACCGCTGACTCCTCGGGGCGGGCAGCTATCCGAACGCGGCGGGGCTCCAGGTACGTGCTCATGAACCCGACCCTAGGTGCGGGAAGCTCAGCTACTCCCTGGAGAAGTTGCCAGCTCAGTGCGGCTCACCGCAGCACGACAGAAACGCAGCCCGCCACGGGCCAGACACCCTGTGAGATTACGGCTCGGTAAACCGGACCGGACTCGAATCCGTGTCCCTGAGCCAAAACAGACCGACGACCCGCGGCTCGTCCGTTTCACGAACCTCCTCCATAAGGGCGCGGAGCTCCCGGATCAGATGCTGGCAGCCCTCGTCAATGAGCGCGAACGATGCGTCCTGCAGGAGGATCGAGGCGTCCATCAACATCGCGAAGAAGCGCCCGTGCTTCCTCCGACTGAGGCGGACCCCAGGACCCTCGTAGACGTTGGCGAAGACCAGGCCGCGCACGATGGCGTCAGAATCCGAGTACATCGTGTCAGTGTTGAGCATCTCGCTGGCACAGCTGAGCTCCCTTGAACTCGGTGTCCAGCGCCCCTTCTTCAACTTCTTGCGTAATGCGGCGATGGTGCCCTCTATCGCGCTGATTGCCTCGTCCATGACAGGAAACTCTAGAGACCGAGTGCTGCTCGTGGAGAGGAATCGAGCATGCCGGACTACCGGAGCGTGATCCCTCGGTCAGCCGCCGGGCCTGCGCGGCGGACTTGGAAGCTCCGTGCCCAAGGGCGTCTCCTTGCCTGCCGTAGCGTGAAGCACGTCCTATTCAGAGGGCGGTATGTGACGTGAT
>NZ_JAENRY010000007.1 GCF_016612545.1 Streptomyces sp. MBT65
ACGAACCGCCCCGTCGTCCAGGTCCGACTGGCCGATGCCGGCGACCTGTTCATGACCTGGACGACGGGGCGGTTCGTCAGATCGACGGTGATCCAGAACGGCACCGCGTCCTCGTGCGCGATCCGCCGGTGATAGCGGAACTCGGCCGCCGCGATGTACTCCTGCAGCGCGACGCGGCCCGGCCCCGACTGTGCCGACATCCGCACCTTCGGCGGCGGCGCGACCCGCAGCCCGACCGAGGCGGCGGCCTCCGCCGCGACCCCGCCGAGCGCAATGGCGCCCTCGGCGCGGTCGTACGCGTCCATGACCTTCATGGCCGCACTCGGGAACACCGACGTGGGGTCCTCGACCGGCTCGGAGGGCGACGTACGTTCCAGCGCCAACAAGGCACCCGCGCACCGGTGTTCCGCCAGCTCGAAGAGCAGGCCCTGGTCCTGTCGGCGGATCGCGAGACGGAACGCCAACTGCATCGCCTCGTCGGCCAGTTCGAGCCACTGGCTGCGCGCGTGGGCGGTCGCGAAGTCGTAGCGTGCCGCCTCCAGGGCCAGCGCGGCGGGCAGGGCGAGGGAGAGCGCGTTGCCGATCGACTCCGACTCGCGGTCGCCGTGGTCCGTCCGGTTCAGGTTGTCCTCAAGGGTGCGGGCGAGCATGAGGTCGACCTGCGCGCACCGCTCGTACACCTCGCGCTCCTGATACACGTCCCGGGCGGCCTGGGCCAGCCGCTTCATCTCGTCGATGTCGCCCCGCTCATAGGCGTGTTGGGCGCCCAGCAGCATGGTGTCGGCGGCGGCGATCGACGCGCCGAGCCGCTCGAACCGGGCCAGGCTCGCCGCCAGCAGCTCCTCCGCGCCGATGGTGTCGCCGCGCCGGCCGGCGAGAAAGGCCCGCGCCTGCTCACAGACCGCGAGGTCCCCGAACCGCCGCTGCCCCTCGAAGAACGCGGACGCCTCGGCGAACAACCGCTCCGCCAGGTCGAGTTCACCCCGGTGCAGCGCGGCGTACGCCCGATGCGCGAGCAGCACCCGCTGCTCACCGGTGTCTCCCGACGCCCGGAAGTGGTCCTCCGCACGGGCGAAGAAGTCCTCGGCCGCCTCGAACCGCCCGGTCGAGGAGCAGATCAGACCCAGGGCGACCAACAGCCGGGGGACGGTCTCCACCGCCGTCTCCGGAGTGGTGGCCAGCAGCGCCGACGCCTGTTCCTCGGCGGCTCCCCACTCGCCCCGTTCCATCAGCAAGTGCACGCGGGTCAGGCCGAGTTCGGAGGTGCGCAGCCCGTCGGGGTCGTCGAACTCCGGCAGCCGGAGGGCCGCCTCGTCGAGCCGGGCCAGCGCCTCGTCCAGCCGCCCGGTCCTGCGCAGCAGGTCGGCGTCGGCGATCAGCGTCCGCAGCAGCATCTCCAGCCACAGTTGCCGGCCCTGCGGTCCCATCGGCTCCGCCGCGATGCCGTCGAGCAGCGCGCGGGACCGGGAGTTGGCGTCCTCCGCCCCCGCCGGATCGGTGGCGACGAGCCGCACACTCGCGATGTTCGCCAGCAGATGCGCGCGCAGGAACCGGACATCCGGCGAGTCCTCGAAGGACTCGGCCAGAGCCAGCAACTCCTCGTAGACGGCGACCGACGCGTCGAGATCGGCACCGAGCTGATACTCCTCGGCCTGGGCCAGTCCGCTGTCGAAGGGCTCCCCGTAGAGCTGCGCCACCCCACCGTTCTCGTTCGGCATCGGTCAGTAGTCCTCATCGGTGGTGGCGGCGGCGATCTCGGCGAGAAACGGCCCCGAAGTCCCCTCGTGCGGCGCAGAGTTGGGGACGTCGGGCTGCGCCGCTGCCGCGAGCCGTCGCCGGACCAGCGCGCGGATCGCGTCGCGGTCGGCACCCCCGTCAGGACCCGGCCCCGGATCGAAGCCGGGCAGCAGCACCCCGATCTCGATCCGCGACCGGCCCTCCCCGGCGGTGGACAGCTCCAGGTCCGCCCGCCCGCTCCACACGTCGTCCCGCCGGGCGAGCGGCACCCGACTCGGGCGACCGGCGTCGACCCCGACCTCCGCGACGAGCAGCGCACCGGCGACGGGCGCCGCGCTGTGCGCGACGACCTCGACCTCGATCCGTCGTCGCGCGCCGAGCGCGCGGGCGGTCCAGGACACGGCGGTCTCGGAGGCGTCGACGAAGCCGGGCGGGTAGCGGCGCCAGTCGTTGGTTCCCGCGCCCCGCGCGATCACCCGGCCACCGGTGACGAGCGGATCACCTGCGGCCAGGGCGTAGTCGCCGTGCCGTGCGAACAACGCGGCGGGATCGACCGGAGTGCCGTCCGCACGGGGCCGGGTCAGGGCCGACCGAAGGCTGCGCAGCTCTCGACCGTCCAACCCGGCGCCGTCCGCCGCGTCGTCGACCGACCGCAGCACACGCTCCAGCCGACGTGCTGGTTCCGTCGACGGCGGTGTGGCCTGCCACCAGCGGATCAGCGGGTCGAGAGCGGCCCGGTGGTCCTCGATCAACTCGGCCACGCAGTCGTCGGGTTGATCACCCTCGTCGTCGAAGAGCTGCTGGCACTCGTGCGTGAGCGCGGCCAACTCCAGCCCCAGGACGTCCGGTTCGAGCGCCGGTATCCCGTCGAGATGGGACGCCGGCCACCACCGCGCCGCCCAGTGCCCGAAGCCGAGCAGGGCAGCGGCGCCCGCGAGGCCGGTCGGATCCGAGGGAACCCGCACATCGGCCGACTCGCCTGCCACGCAGGCCTGCACGGCAGCAGCGGTGCGTTCACCGTAGACCGCCCACAGCCACTGCTGCGCCCGCCCCACGTCATGGATCTCCGCCGTGGGCAGCCCGGTCGCCGCGAGAACCGGCCAGGCCAGCACCGCTCCGGCGACATCGAGAACCGCTCGGGTGACGTCAGAAGAGGCACCAGGACCGGCGGCGATCCGGATCGTGCCGTCGTCGTCACGGACGACATGGACTTCGACGGAGGCCCGCGCCATCACGCACTCCTCGACTCGGCAACGCCTGCTTCGGCTACGGCAGTTGGGGTTGCCGATGTCGACAGCGTCCGCAGCGCCGACCGCACCCGGGCCCGGTGGTCCATCATCACCGAGCGGGCGACCCCGTCGAGCACCGCCCAGGCCGACGCGGCATCCGTGAGCGGCGCGTCGCGGACGTCCCGCCCGTGCAACCGCACCCACAGCCGCCGCATGTAGGCGGTCCAGGGCGTACGGAGATCCTGCGCGAGGGCGTCCAGCACCCCGCCGTCCGGATCGGGGCGCGGCGAGACGGTCATCCGGCGGGCGCGCAGGACCGAAGCCTCCCTGCGCCAACGGCTGTTGACGGCTCGGTGCGCCGAGGTGCGGCCCGGCGCGGGCTCCTCGATGCCCAAGGGGTCGAGGCCGACCGCGAGTCGGCCGCCGAGGACGACAGCGACGCGCAGACTCTCGTCGTACAGGCCGAGCGGGGCGCAACTACGGCCGACCTCCCACCCGACGAGCTCCGGGACCGTGGGCAGTTCCTCGCGGCGGGCCGACGACTGGAGCACGACGAAGACCCGCTCGAAGAGTGTGCGGTCCAGCGGCGCGGGCAGGGTGGCCGTCGAGGCACCCCGGCCGACGTGCGGCCGTGGCGGCAACTGCCGCTCGGTCAGGCCGAGATGGGCCGGTAGTCCGTCCCGCCCCCAGACCCCGCTCGCGTGCGCCCACAGGGCCCGGCCGAGCAGGCCGCCGTGTCCGCCCTCGACCATGGCCGTGTACGACGGTGAGCTCCTCGGCCCCTCGGCCCCGCCGCAGGCCTCCAGCACCTCACCCGCCAACGCGACCGCAGCGGCCGTATCGACGGCCGGAACGGACCGACGCCCTTCCCACCCGACAATCAACTCCCGCTCCAGCCGGGCCTGTTGGGTGGCATCTGCCAGATATCGCTTCAGCGCGTCGACCGTACGGCCGCCGTCCGCGTCCGCGACGTCCTCGACGACGGCCCTGGCCAACGCGCCCGCACCGGCGGCGGGTTCGCCGTGCTCGGCGGCCAGCTCGAAGCACCGCTGGAAGTACAGATCCTGGGGATTTCCCGCCACGACACCCAGCGCCCGACGGGTCCGCTTGAGCAGCGTGAACCACTGTGCCGTCGCGAGCAACCGCGTACCGGACTCCCGTATCAGCGCGTCGAGCCGCGCGGCCGGCTCCGGGGCGAGGAAGTCCACCGCGAGGTCGGGACTTAGGCCCGGCCGGACGATCAACGGCAGCACGATCAGCTTGACCGTCCGGGTCAGCGGGGCGCCACCGGGGCCGCTCAGCGATTCCAGCCCCGGCCCCAGCGCACGCCACGCACCGTCGATCACCAGGGCGCGCGGTCGGCGCTCGCCGGTCGGCTGGGTGGGAAGCGGCATGTCAGGAGGGTACGTCGTCCGAGATCGGGCGGGCGAACCTGGGATCGGTAGGCGACCGGAGCCACCTAGCGTCCACAGGGACAGCGGGAAACACGGGCATCCGACCCGACCAGAAGGAGAAGCCGACATGGGAATCTTCGGGCGTCGCAAGAGCCGCGAGGAGAAAGCCGCCGAGATAGCGGGCCAGGTGGCCAGCGGGAAGGGTTTCTACGGCCGGGCGACCCGCGCCTTCCTCGGCAACGAGGACTACGCCAGGGTCCAGCAGTCGATGGGCGCCTACAACTCGGGCCTCGGAGTACAGCAGTTGCTCGCCGCGGGAGCGCCGACCACGACCGCCGTCGTCGTGTCGATCGCCGACACCGGCCAACTGGTCAACCACGACCCGGTCGTCGACCTGGTCGTCCAGCCCACCGGGAGCACCGAACGGTTCCCCCTGCGGACCATCGTCTCCAAGCTGCGGATCCCCCGCACCGGCGACCAGGTCCTGCTGGTGGCCGACCCCGCGAACCCCGGCGGCTACCTCTACGCGGGCGACGGCGTGACCCCGTGACCGGGACACCACACCTCGACGTGCTCGAATCCCTGACATGACCGACGAAGGGGTCCGACCCGATCCGGTGCGGATGACCCTGGTCGATCACGTCGGCCCGTGGGATGCCGCGGTCCTGTACGTCATCGCCGCGACAGTGTGCCTGTGCGGCCCGGTCATGCTGGGACTCGCCCTCTTCGGGGGCGTGGACCTGATGGTCGTCGGCATCGTGTTCACGGTGGTCTTCGTTCCCGTGGGCCTGGGATTCGGGGCCGGCACGGTCAGCGAAAGACGGCAGAACCTGAGGCTCGACGCCGTCGGGGTTCCGGCGACCGCCGAGATCACCGACCTGACCGACTTCGACTGGAACGGGGAGGAATCCGGTGTCGAGGTCGGTCTGCGCGTCAGCGGGCCGGGGCTGCGGACGTTCGAGGCGACCTGGAGACGCGGACACCATCCCGGCCTGCGGGTGGGCCGCACACTCCCGGCCGAGGTGGACTCGGACGGCGGTCGGTTCCGTGTCCGGCTGTGAGCGCACGAAGTCCGGTTATGAGCGTATGAAGGGAGAAGAGAGCGATGCGCAGCCGCACCGGTGTGTTCATCGGCCATCTGCTGTTCGCGGCGGTCTGCCTCTCGGGGGCTCCGGTCTTCGTCCTCGTCGGGTACTACGCCTGGCCCGACCATCCCGGCTGGGGCTGGCCGGCCCTCGTGTTCGCCTTCGGACTCGTCGGTACGGCCATGATCCCCGTCACGGCGATCACCGCCACGCGGCAGGCCTATCCCCGGATCACGCGCAGGGACCGCGTGAAGAAGGCGAGCCATCCGTACCGGGACGACACCTTCGTGATGTGGGCGCCGACGTCCCAACAGGGCCACCCGCAGGCGCAGTTGGTCCGCGCGGACGTACTGGAGGCGTCGCTCGTCCACTACAGCCCCGACGGCGAGTCGACCTTCACCACCCACGGGGGCAACTACACCCCCGACGAGTTCACACCGCTGATCAAGCTGAGGATGCGAGTGCACGACGGCGAGGGGATCGAGGGGTTCGAGGTGACGGGCGAGTGCCGGGTGCCGTCCCTGTGCCTCTCGGCGATCACGGCGGGTCGCCTGGCGGTACTCGTGGGCCCGGAACGTCCCGGCGCACAGCGAAGGATCACCCCGCAGTGGCCGAGCAGCGCCCTGCTGGCCGGCACGAGAACCTGGCGGGTGACCGACCTCGAAGGCCGAACGACCGATGTCACCCGGCGAGTTGACCGCCAGCTCCAGCAGCTGCGGATCTCGCGCGAGGTCGGAGGCATCGCCCTGACCGGCGACACGATCGACCTCCGGCACCTGGACCCGCACACGGCGGCACGCTACGCCGCCCTGGCCGACCGTCCCGAGGACCAGGCACCGGTGAGCGAGCCGGGCGAGGAGGCTCGCCGACTCGCGGACCAACTCCCCGGCGAACAGGGGGCGTTCGGCTCGGTGGGCCGACGATGGTCGCGCCGAGGCGGAGTCCTGGTGCGCGGCCGCTTCCTGGAGATGCGCGCCAGAACCACCTTCCAGGACCACGGCCCCGTCCTCGACACGGTCCTGCGCATCCAACCGGCCGACGGCACACCCCCGTTCGACGCCGCCCGCCGCCTGACGGTCCCGATGAACTACCTGACAGCCCTCCACCGCACCAAGGAGATCGTCCTCGTCGGCAGCCCCAACGGCAGCTCCTACGACGTCGACTGGGCCCGAAGCAACCTCCTCGCGGGCGTCACCGCGGCCACGGTCATCACTCCGGACGGCCAGGAACTCCCGGTGACGGAACAGCCCGACCTCATCTGGGCCCTGATGAACCTCCTCGCATCGCACGGCATTTCGGTCACGACACCGGTCCTGGACCTCCGCACGCGCCGGACGCACACGGTGGCGGGCGCGGTGCAGCACTTGGTGCGCGGCCACGTCGAACCCCGCACCTGTGCATGATGTGCGCTGTGGACGGTGAGAACGATGCGAACGGTGAGCAAGGACAGCGACAGACCAGGACGGGCCGGCCGCCCGCGACCTCGCGGGCCGCACTCGAACGCGTGGGCTTCGAGCTGTTCGCACGGCAGGGCTTCGACCGGACGACCGTCGACGACATCGCCATCGCGGCAGGCATCGGCCGCCGTACCTTCTTCCGCTACTTCGCCTCCAAGAACGACCTGGTGTGGGGTGACTTCGAAGCCGAACTGGTCAAGCTGGACGGCCTGTTGACGGCGGCCGATCCCGCCGCCCCGATGATGGACGCGCTGCGCGGAGCGGTCGTCGAGTTCAACCGCTTCGACCCGGCGGCCGTGCCCTGGCACCGGCAGCGCATGGCGCTCATCCTGCGGGTCCCGACCTTGCAGGCCGACTCGACCGTGCGCTACGCCTCGTGGCGTACCCTCGTCACGGAGTTCGCCGCACAGCGCACCGGCCGGGCGGCCTCGGAGCTGGTGCCCCGGCTGATCGGCCACACCGTCCTGGCCGCGTGCATCGCCGCCTACGAACACTGGCTGACGGACGAACAGGCAAGCCTCGGAGGCCTGTTGGACCTGGGCCTACGCCAACTCGCGGCCGGCTTCGACGGTCCAGCTCTTCCCTGAGGCGAGTTACGGCAGGTCGCGGCGCATCGCGTCGGCGACAAGCTCGCCGACGAGCACGGCGGTGGCCGCCGGACCACGCAACGGCGCGGTCGGCAGAATCGAGGTGTCCGCGACCCGCAGCCCGACGACACCGTGCACGCGCCCGTACTGGTCGACCGCCGCCCCCGGATCGTCGACTGGTCCCATCGGAACAGTGCCGCACGTGTGGTGCGAGGTACCGAGCCGTGCCGCTGTCCAGCGATCGAGCTGCCGGTCGTCCGCCAGCACGTCCGGCCCCGGCTCCACCAGTCCGAGGGACACTTCCCCGAAAGCATCGGTGGCAACCAACGTGGCGGTGGCGCGGACGACTTCGCGCAGCCGTCGCCGATCCTCGCCGGTCTCCAGATAGCCGTAGTCGACACTCGGGGGAGTGGCGGGATCGGCGGAACGCGTACGCAGTCGGCCGCTGAGCCGAGGTGACTGCACCGACGCCAGGAACGCGAGCGGAGCACCGGGCACGCTCACCGTTCCGCCGACCAGGCCCGCCGTGGGGACGAGCGAGTGGAGGATCTCCAGATCACCGCCCTGGTGAGTGCCGTCCGACGAGGACAGGTGGAGACACCCGCCGAGCCAGGAGTCGACGGGCTCGGGCAGCGGTCGCCGTGGCCGCCACTCCAGCACCACCTGCGGATGGTCACCGAACCGGGCTCCAACGGCGGGGGAGTTGGCGACCACCGCAATGCCCAGGCGCTTCAGTTCGTCGCTCGGTCCGATGCCCGACAGATGCAGCAGATGGGCGGAACCGAACGCCCCGGCACACAGCACGACTTCGCCGCACTCCAGCGTCGTACGACGTCCGTCCCGCTCCACGACGACACCGGTCGCCCGCCCGTGCTCGACGACGACTCGCCGCACCGAACTCCCGCCCTCCACCGTGAGGTTGGGGCGATCGAGCGCCTCCAGCAGATAGCCGACACCAGTGTTGACGCGTATCCCGTCCACCGAGTTGGACGGCACGGGCCCGAACCCGGGCGCGCCCTGCGCGTTCTTGTCGGGCTCCTCGGGGAAGCCCAACTCCTCAGCCGCCGACCGGAAAGCCACGGCGGCGGGGTGCCGTAGTCCCGTGCGCCGGATGCGCATCGGCCCACCGGAACCGTGCAACTCGTCCTCGCCGTAGTCGAGATCGGTCTCCAGGGAGCGCAGCAGCGGAAGCACCCGGTCGTACGACCAGGCAGCGCCTCCCACGGCCGACCACCGCTCGAAGTCCGCGCGCCGGGCCCGCACGAAGTACCCGCCGTTGACGGTCGTCGACCCGCCGAGAACACGCCCCCGTACGACGGTATAGGGCCGCTGCGGTGTGAGGTGGACCGCGTACGGCTGGACGGCGGGATGCCCGGGCCGGGCACCCGGGACGAGTCGCGCATCCAGCAACTCCCTGGTGAAATGCGTGCGTTGGCGCGGCACCGGGCCCGCCTCCAGCACCAGCACACTGCGGTCGGGGTCCTCGCTCAGTCGCGCGGCCAGTGGCGCGCCGCTGCCGCCCGCGCCCACGACGATGACGTCCGGGCGGCTCAACCGGGCCTCGACACTGCCGTAGACCGATCGGTCGAAAGAATCATGGCGTCTCCCTCTTCACTTTCGGCACCGGGTGCCATTACTGTCGACCGCGCAGCCGCCCGGATGCCCAGCCGGAAGCTCAGGGAGAGTCGCATGAACGAACTCCAGTCCGTACCGACCGTCCCGGCCAACGAGAACCAGGCCGAAGAGCCCGTCACGGAACAGCAGTTGATCGAGGCCGACGACCTCATCGAGGAAATCTCCATCGACGGCATGTGCGGTGTCTACTAGGCCCGCCCGCATGACCGCGCCGACCCTCGACCGCGCCCTCGGCCTGCATCCCCAAGTCTCGGTACGCCCCGAACCGTTCGGCGCGCTGCTCTACCACTTCGGCACCCGCAGGCTGACGTTCCTCAAGGACCGCCGACTCCTCGCCGTCGTCGAGTCCCTCGCGGACGCCCCCACGGCCCGCGCCGCCTGTCTGGCGGCCGGTGTCCAGGAGGCCGAACTCCCGCGCTACAGGCGGGCGTTGGCTGCACTCGCCGAGTCGTCGATGCTCGTCGGAAGGACCCCATGACCGCCACCGCCGAACCGACCCGGCTGGTCGACACCTTCGAATCCGGACTCGACGCCCCGATCTGCCTCACCTGGGAGCTGACCTACGCCTGCAACCTGGCCTGCACCCACTGCCTCTCCAGCTCCGGCCGCCGCGACCCGCGCGAGCTGTCCACCGCCGAAGCCAAGGCGGTCATCGACGAGTTGGAGGCCATGCAGGTCTTCTACGTCAACATCGGCGGCGGAGAGCCCACCGTCCGCGCCGACTTCTGGGAACTCCTCGACTACGCCACCGCCCACCACGTCGGCGTGAAGTTCTCCACCAACGGCGTCCGCATCACCCCCGAGGCCGCCCGCCGCCTCGCCGCCAACGACTACGTCGACGTCCAGATCTCCCTCGACGGTGCGACCTCGGACGTCAACGACGCGGTACGCGGCGCCGGTTCGTACGCGACCGCGCTCCGGGCACTGGAGAACCTCGCGGCCGCCGGCATGCGCAACTTCAAGATCTCCGTGGTCTGCACCCGTCACAACATCCCCCAACTGGACGAGTTCAAGGCCCTCGCCGACCGCTACGGCGCCCAACTCCGCCTGACCCGACTGCGTCCCTCGGGGCGCGGCGCCGATGTCTGGGACGACCTCCACCCGACCGCCGCCCAGCAACGCGAGCTGTACGACTGGCTGTTGGCCCACGGAGATCACGTGCTGACCGGCGACTCCTTCTTCCACCTCTCCGCCTACGGCGAGGCGCTCCCCGGCCTCAACCTGTGCGGCGCCGGACGCGTCGTCTGCCTGATCGACCCGGTCGGCGACGTCTACGCCTGCCCGTTCGCCATCCACGAGGAGTTCCTCGCCGGCAACGTCCGCACGCCCGGCGGCTTCACCGACGTATGGCGCGGCTCGGAGCTGTTCGCGCGGCTGCGCACCCCGCAGCACGGCGGAGCCTGCGCGTCCTGCGCCTTCTACGACACCTGCAAGGGCGGCTGCATGGCCGCCAAGTTCTTCACCGGACTGCCGTTGGACGGCCCCGACCCCGAGTGCGTGCAGGGCTACGGCGAACAGCAACTGGCCCAACGTGACAAGGGTGTTGGAGACCTCCCCAAGCCGTCCGCCGACCACTCCCGGCGACGGCCCGTGGACCTCGTCCTCACCCGGCGCCGGGACCTGGAACGGCCCCCGGTCACCGACTGCGCCGAGGATCCACTGGCCGGCCTGCGCCTCACCTAGACCACAAGGGAAGAGAACACGTCATGGGCAGGAACCCCTGGTTCGAGACGGTCGCCGAAGCACAGCGCCGAGCGAAGAGACGGCTGCCGAGCACGGTCTACGGCGCGCTCGTCGCGGGCTCGGAGCGCGGCCGCACGATCGACGACAACACGGCGGCGTTCGCCCAACTGGGCTTCGCGCCCAGGGTCGTTGGCCACCACGCGGAGCGCGACCTGTCCACGACCGTGCTCGGAGTACCCACATCCCTACCGGTGCTCATCTCGCCGACCGGTGTGCAGGCCGTGGACCCCGAGGGCGAGGTCGCCGTGGCGCGGGCGGCGGCGAACAGGGATGTCGTGATGGGGCTGAGTTCCTTCGCCAGCAAGCCCGTTGAGGAAGTCGCCGCCGCCCAGCCGAACCTCTTCTACCAGCTCTACTGGAGCGGCACCCGCGCCACGATGGTGCAGCGCATGGACCGGGCCAGGGCGGCCGGCGCCAAGGCGCTCATCGTCACCCTCGACTGGTCCTTCTCCCACGGCCGGGACTGGGGGAGTCCGTCCATCCCCGACAAGCTCGACCTGAAGACCATGCTGAAGTTCGCGCCCGACGTGCTGCCCCACCCCGGCTGGCTGCTCCGGTTCGCCAAGTCCCGTCGCCTGCCCGACCTTTCGGTCCCCAACCTGCGGCCCCCGGGCGGCGAATCCCCCACCTTCTTCGGCGCCTACGGCGAGTGGATGCAGACCACACCTCCGACGTGGGAGGACGTGACGTGGCTGCGCAAGGAGTGGGGAGGGCCCTTCCTGCTCAAGGGAGTCACCCGCGTCGACGACGCCAAGCGGGCCGTCGACGCCGGAGTGTCCGCCCTGTCCGTCTCCAACCACGGCGGCAACAACCTCGACACCACCCCCGCGACCATCCGCGTACTCCCCGCGATAGCGGAGGCGGTCGGTGCACAGATCGAAGTCCTCCTCGACGGCGGTGTGCGGCGGGGCGGCGACGTGGCCAAGGCCCTCGCCCTGGGCGCCCGCGCCGTGCTGATCGGCCGTGCCTACCTGTGGGGCCTGGCGGCCAACGGACAGGCCGGCGTGGAGAACGTCCTGGACATCCTGCGCGGCGGCCTCGACTCGGCGGTCCTGGGCCTCGGGCACTCCTCCGTCCACGAGTTGACGCCGGACGACCTGGTCATCCCGCCGGGCTTCCCCCTCGTCCTGGGCCGCGACGCCCCGGCATCCTGAGCATGGTGCGAGACGACCCGGCGACCGAACTCGCCCACACCGCCTGGCCGTTGGTGCCGTCCGACGCGCTGGTACTGCTGCCGATCGGGTCCACCGAACAGCACGGCCCGCATCTGCCGTTCGACACGGACAGCGTCATCGCCGAGTCCGTCGCAAGGCGAGCGGCAACTGCCGTGCCCGGCGCGTTGGTTGCGCCGACGCTCCGCTACGGCGCCAGCGGCGAGCACGCGGGTTTCCCCGGTACCGTCTCGATCGGCCACGAAGCGCTGCGCGCGGTACTGGTGGAGGCCGTACGCTCGCTGTCGCTGTGGGCCGGGCGGATCGTCCTCGTCAACGGCCACGGCGGCAACACCGCCACCCTCGACACCGCCCTGCGACTGTTGCGCACCGAAGGCCACGACGTGGCCTGGACCGGCTGCGCCGTTCCCGGAGGCGACGCGCACGCCGGTCGTACCGAGACCTCGGTGATGCTCCATCTCGCCCCGGATCACGTGCACTTGGAGGCGGCGGTCATCGGCGACACCCGACCGCTGGCCGTCCTCCTCCCGGACCTTGTGGCTCACGGGGTCCGCGCGGTCTCACCCTCAGGCGTCCTCGGCGACCCGACCGGCGCCTCGGCGGCGGAGGGCCATCGGGCGATGGACACGATGGTCTCGGCAGCCGTCCGCCGGATCACCGCCTGGACCGTGGACGCGCGGGGCCGCCTCGCCGAACCGGTCCCGGGGGAGTCGCCCCACCAGGTCGTACGGCCATGACGCTCCCCGTCGGCTTCCTCGTCCAACTCGACCGGCACACCCGGGTCGTGGACGGTGGCCGGGCCCTCGTCGGTGGCTTCCCGACCCGGCTGATCCGGTTGACTCCGCGGGCCCAACGGCTGCTCAGCGGGCGGACGTTGCGGGTGCGGGACGCGGCGAGCGCGCTGCTCGCGGACCGGCTCCTCGACCTCGGCATGGCCAATCCCGTCGTAGCCTCGCTGCCGCTGCCCGCCGACCCCCGCTGCACGGTCGTCGTGCCGGTCCGCGACCGCCCGCGTCAACTGGCCAGGCTGCTCGGCAGTGTTGGAGAGACGTACCCCGTGATCGTGGTCGACGACGCGTCGCGACACCCGAGGGCCGTAGCCGCCGTAGCCGCCGTAGCGGCCGAACACGGCGCCACGCTGGTCCCGTTGACGACGAACGTGGGCCCGGCCGCCGCCCGCAACGTCGGACTTCGGCTCGTCACCACGCCTTTCGTCGTGTTCGCCGACTCCGACATCGTGCTGCCCCCCGACACCGTGCCCACCCTCCTCCGGCACTTCGCCGACCCCGCCGTCGCCATGGCCGTACCCCGCATCGTCGGGCTGCCCTCCGCCGCCCCGACCTGGATCGAACGCTACGAGAACGCCCGCTCCTCGCTCGACCTGGGCGCGCACCCGGCCGGAGTCCGCCCCGGCAGTCCCGTCTCCTGGGCCTCCACGGCCTGCGTCGTGGCACGGGTGGACGCGCTGAAGGACGGCTTCGACGAGCGGATGCGGGTCGGCGAGGACGTCGACCTGTGCTGGCGCCTGATCGAACAGGGCCGACGCGTGCGCTACGAACCGGCCGCCGAGGCAGCCCACGAACACCGCGCGCGGACCGGCGACTGGCTGCTCCGCAAGGCGGTCTACGGCACCGGCGCGCAGCCCCTCGCCGAACGCCACCCTCGCTTCATCGCCCCGGTCGTGTTCGCCCCCTGGAGCGCCGCGTTCGTCACCGCCCTGCTCGCCCAACGGCGTTGGTCGGTGCCCGTCGCCGGGGCCGTCCTCGTGGGCGTCACCCTCAGGATCGGCCGCAAACTCGACGGCACCGGGCAGCCGCACCGGCTCGCCGCACGGCTCACGGCCAACGGGGCGGTCGCGGCCGTGGCCCAGACCTCGGCCCTGTTCAACCGGCACTGGTGGCCCCTCACGGTCGTCGGCTGTGTGGCGTCCCGCCGGGTACGCAGGGCCGCAGCACTGGCCGCGCTGGCCGACATCGCCCTTGAGTACCGGCGCGACCGGGCCCAACTCGACCCGGTGCGCTACGGCGTCGCGCGCCGCCTCGACGACCTCGCCTACGGGGCCGGTGTCTGGCTGTCCGCCCTCAAGGGCCGCTCCAGCGCGGCGCTGCGACCTCGTGTCTCCCGCTGATCCCTGAGTCCCGGTCAGCGGAAATCGGTCGGCAGACGCCCGGGCCAGGAAATGACACTGGGATCATCCCGCCGCGTGTGTGCGGCACTTGCGCGATATCAGGCAGCAGGAGGTGTGCGGCGTGACGCACGAAGTGGTCAACCGTGTCGAGGATCTCGGGCCCGAACTTGCCGCGCTCGCCGAGGAGAACGAGAAACTCGGCAAGTTGAGCGACCGCACCGTCGAACTGCTCCGTTCGGCAGGCGTGATCCGGCTCCTCCAGCCCAAGGAGTTCGGCGGCTACAGCGCCCACCCCCGGGACTTCGCGGAAGCGGTGATGGCCGTCGCACGGCACGACGGGGCCGCCGGGTGGGTGAGCGGTGTCGTCGGCGTACACCCTTGGGAACTGGCCCAGTTGGACCCCCGGCTCGCGCACGAGGTGTGGGACGAGAACCCGGACAGCTGGATCGCCTCGCCGTACATGCCCAACGGCATCGCCGACCCGGTGGAGGGCGGATACGTCCTCAGCGGACGCTGGCCCTTCTCCTCCGGCAGCGACCACTGCGACTGGGACTTCCTCGGCGCGCTCGTCGGCGACGGCAAGGGCAGGCCGGCCGGCCCGATCTCCGTACTCCACGTCGTGCTGCCGCGCTCCGACTACGAGATCATCGACGGCACGTGGGACGTCGTCGGCCTGGCGGGCACCGGGAGCAAGGACGTCGTCGTCGACAAGGCGTTCATCCCCGCCTATCGCACCATCAAGCAGGAGACGGTCCAGGAGGGCAGCGCCGCCGAGGCGGTCGGACTCACCGACACCCTCTACAAGTTGCCCTTCAGCTCCATGTTCCCCCTCGGCATCACCGCCGCCGTCATCGGCATCTGCGAGGGCGCGCTCGCCCTGCACCTCTCCCAGCAGCGCGACCGGGTCGCCGTGACCGGGGTCCAAGTACGCGACGACCCCTATGTGTTGTACGCGGCCGGGGAGGCCGCGGCGGAGATCGCCGCCTCCCGCGTCCAACTGATCGACGGCATCAGCCGGTTGTACGACCAGGTCGAGGCCGGGAAGCCGGTCAGCATCGAGGACCGGTCCGACGTCCGCCGCAACCAGGTCCGTTGCGCCTGGCGTGCCGTCTCCGCGCTGGACGAGATCTTCGTACGGTCCGGCGGCAACGCGATCCGGCGTGACAACCCGATGCAGCGGTTCTGGCGGGACGCGCACGTGGGACTTCAGCACATGATCCATGTCCCCGGGTCCGCGTATCACGCCAACGCCCTTGCCCAGATGGGACTTGAGCTGCCCGAGGCGATGCGCGTCCTGATCTGACGGACCGTCGAGAACGTGCGAGAACAAGGAGGGGCCGTGACGGACGCCATCGAGGGGCGCCACTTCCGTGAGGTGCTGGGGCACTTCCCCACGAGCGTGGTCGCCATCACCACGACGGACACCGACCGGCAACCCCGGGGAATGATCGTCGGAACGTTCATGTCCGTCTCCCTGGAACCGCCCCTGGTGTCCTTCCTCGTGGACGGTTCCTCCAACACCCTGCGGACGATCCGGACGGCCGGTCGTTTCTGCGCCAACGCGCTCGCGGGCAACCAGGAACGCCTCTCCCGGCAGATGGCCGGCGGCCCGAACCGCTTCGAGGGCGCCGACTGGAAGGAATCCCCGCTGGGCAATCCCGTCCTGGACGGAGTCGTCGCGTGGGTCGACTGCGCCGTGGAGAAAATCGTCGAACTCGGCGACCACCAACTGGTCGTCGGACGGGTCCGCACGCTCCGCGTCGAGTCGATGAAGACCCCCTTGCTCTTCTTCCGCGGCGGTTACGGCGACTATCTGTCGAGCACGAACCTGCTGCTGGACAGCCTCGTCGGCTGGTGAGAGCAGAGAACACCCGGCGAGAGAGCAAAGAGCACCTGGTAAGCGAGCAAAGAACACCATGAGCCGCTGGATCGCGAGATCAAAGGAGATCCGCTGATGCGACAAGACCTGCACTTCAGACTGGAACGCATCTCTGCCTGGTGCGGATTCGTACTGCTGCTGGGATTCGCCGTCGCTTTCTCCGTCGGCCATCTCATCACGCCGATGGATCCGACGGAGAACGCCCAGGGCGTCGTCGAATTCCTCACCGACCATCAGACGGGCATCCTCGCGTGCGCCGCGATCATGGTCCTCGTCGTACCGTTCGAGTACCCCTTCGTGGTCGTCACCAGCATGCAGATGCGCCGTATCGAGGGCGGGTGGGGCCTGCTGTCCATGATCCAGCTCCTCACCGGTGTCGTCGCACCGATCGGCTTCTTCTTCCCGATCGCGATACTCGCCGCCGCGGCCTATCGACCGGAGAGCCATTCGCCCGACGTGCTCTACGCGATGTCGGACATCTACTGGCTCATGCTGGTCGGCAACGCCTGCATATTCGTCCTCCAGGTCTGGTCGATCGGCTACGCGGCACTCGTCGACGACCGCGCCAAGCCGGTGTTCCCGCGCTGGTTCGGATATCTCAACCTGGTCCTCGGAGTTCTGCTCATCCCGGGCGCCTTTGTCTTCCTCACCAAGACCGGACCGTTCGCCTGGAACGGACTCCTCGCGAACGTCCTTCCCACGGTGGTGTATTTCATCTGGAAGATCGCCACGCCGATCGTGCTGTTGCGCGCCGTGAAATCAGAGGAGGAGGAGGCCGCGGCGACGGCCGTGGAACCTGCGGAACTGGCGAGCACCTAGCATTCCGGCTGTGGATCGTGATCTTCGGAGGCGGGGTTCAGGAAACCGCAGCCGGTCCGACGCAACCGCACCGCCGGTGAACTCGCCTGCCAACGCTGGAGAACTGGCCGCCCACCATCACCCCGATTCCCGAGAGCCGACGACGCGGAACGTGGGATGGTCCCCGGGATCGGGAAGTTGGCGGAAGGTCTCCGCGACCGTGGGGAAGCGGCCGAACTGTTCGAGGTAGACCCGGATCAGCGGTGGACGCTCGTCGGCCGGCACCTCGACCGCCTCGAACTCCTCGGTCCGGCGTCCGCGTTGGAGTCGTCCGCTCTTCGCGGCGCGCAGATTGCGGGACCACTCGGTGTTGCCGCGCGGCGCGATGAGATAGCGCTCGCCTTCGTGATCCAGGACGGCCACCGGCACACTCCGCCAGCGCCCACTCGTACGACCACGGACGCTCAGCGTGCTCAGCACCGACCGTGCGAAGAGCTTGGCCATCCGGTTGCCGATGACCCGTGCGCCCCACGGCGGGGGCAGGTAGGGGGCGCTCATCGGGGCCTCCTCGGAGATGTGGGTGGAGTATTGTCTAGGGTGACCCTAAATATAGGGTCACCCTAGTCTCCTTGTCTCCCCGAAAACCGGACGGATGTGCCGATGGGCCTGCGCGAGCTGAAGAAGGAGCAGACGCGGACACTGATCGCGGACACCGCCTGGCGGCTGTTCACCGACCGGGGGTTCGACGCCGTGCGGGTCGCCGAGATCGCCCGCGAGGCACGCGTCTCCGAGGCCACGGTCTTCAACTACTTCCCCCGGAAAGAGGACCTGCTCTACAGCCGCCTCGAAGCCTTCGGGGAGCGGCTGGTCGCGGCCGTCGACTCCCGGCCGACCGGTACGCCGGTCCTGGACACCGTGCGGACGTTCCTGACCCGGACATCAGGCCTCCTGGCCCAGGTCGAGACCGGGGACGACGACGCACTCGTACGACTGCGGACCGTCCACCGCATGATCGCCGACAGTGCCGCGCTACGAGCCCGCGAACAACAGGCCATCGCCGACACCACCACCGCCCTCGCCGAACGACTCGCCGCCGAGACGGACGGTCCGCCCGAACCCGCCGGCGTCACCGCGTACGTGGCCGCGAACGCCCTGATGGGCGTCCATCGCGCACTCGTCGACCTCGTACGGCGACGCGTCCTGTCCGACGAGTCGCCCGACCGGCTCGCCGCAGACGTCCGTGTGTACGGCGAGCAGGCCTTTGCCCTCCTCGCCCACGGCCTCGCCGACTATGGCGTACGGTCCGCCGGGCGCGACGAGGAGGCCTGAACGGCGGGTGAGCGGACGAGAGTTGGCGGGTGCCGCTACGGGCAGGACTCCCCGAACTTCACCACGGAGAACTCCACCGGCTGTCCGCTCAGCTTCGTCCCGGCCGGTGGCTTCTGCGAGCACACCTGCCAGTTCGACTCGACCAGTACGTAACGGCCTTTCCCGGATGCGTCCTTGACCGTGATCGACGTACTGGAGGCGAGTGCGTCGCGCGCCGTGTTCACCGACTTTCCCTTGAAGTCCGGCATTTTTGCCGCCACTTGTGCGGGTGCGGAATGGTCCTTCGCCGGGCAGGTCTCGTCGAGTTTCACCGCGCCGAAGTCGAGTCGGGTGTTCGTGGACGTGGTGGTGCCGGCCTTCACGCTCTGGGAGCAGACCTTCCAGTCCCGGTCGAGGATCTGATGGCGTTCGCGGCCGAGTGAGTCGTGGGAGGTGAGGCTGTGGAAACCCTGCTTCTGGGCCGCGTCCTGGGCGGACTGGAGGCCCATGCCCACGAATGCGGGGACGGTTCTGGCCTTGCCGCCGGTCGTGGTCGTCGTACTTCCACCGCCGCCGGTGGTGGTGTCGGCGCGGCAGGCGGACGCACTGCCGCCGATGACGAGGACGCCCGCGGCGACCGCGCCGAGGAGCCTCCAGTCGCGCTTCCTCTTCGGTGGCGTAAATACGGAGTTGGACACGGTACGCCCCTGATGTGTGGATGAAGGGACACTGTGTCAGATGTTGCCACCTGTCCGCACGTTGAGTGACGAACCGTGACAGAGTCCGGAAGCCGGGCCCAATTCGCCGCAGAACGCGCCTACTTGAGGTGCTGCCCCAGGAAGTCGACGCGGCCATCACCGACCAGGCCGGAGTGCCCGACCTGTGGCGGCGCTACCTACGACTGCTGCTGGACGGCATGCGCACCCAGCCGGACGGGGCCGAACTCCTGCCCCCGAGCTCCGAGTTCCGCGGTTTTGGACCGGGCATGTTCCCCGCGGCGGAGCGTCCGACCCAACCCTGATGCCGGCCGGTGTCGTCGTCCAAGCCGCTACACGGAGAGCGCGAACCCGCCCGTCACCCGCAAGGTCTCACCCGTGACGAACGACGCCTTCGACGACACCAGATACAGCAGCGCCTCGACGATGTCCCCTTCCTCGCCCTCCCGTTGAAGGATCTGCTCGCCCAACACCCGCTTCGCCTCGGCCTCGGACAGCTCCGCGCGGACGGTGTCCGTGAAGATCAGCCCCGGGGCGATCGCGTTGACACGGATACCGTCAACGGCGAACTCGCGCGCGAAGGACACGGTCAGCCCACGCACGGCGAGTTTGGAGACGCCGTAGATGCTGCGGTTCGCGTAGGCCGCCGACGAGGAGATGTTGACGATGGTGGCACCGGCGCGCCCCCGCATGGCCGGCTGGGCCGCGAGGGAGCAGATGACGACGCCCATGACGTTCACGTCGAGCACGCGCCGCACGTTGGCGAGACCGAGTTCGGTGAACGGTCGGTTGTAAGAGGCGTGCAGGCCCGCGTTGTTGACCAGGATGTCGAGGCCACCGTGGCGTTCGGCGACCTCGTCGATGACGGTCTCGACCGCGGTCTCGTCGGCGACGTCACAGGTCACCCCTGTCACGCTGCCGCCCGCGGCGGTGAGTTCGGCTGCTGCGGCCCGCGCCGCGTCCCCGTCGATGTCCGCGAGCACGACATGCGCGCCCCGCGCCGACAGCGCGGCGCCGAAGGCCTTGCCGAACCCGCGTCCGCCCCCGGTGATGAAAGCGACCTTGCCCTGGTGCTCGTCGTGCTCCGGTATCACGGATGCTCCCGTCGTCGTTCTGGCTCCAACAGGCTTACGGTTCCGGTCACTTGGGACCGAACCGCTGTCCCGCGTCGAGCCGCAGGCACTGGCCGTTCAGCATCGGGTTGTCGACGATGGCGAGCGCGAGCTTCGCGTACTCCTCGGGGCGGCCGAGTCGTCTGGGGAACGCCGCGTCCTTGACCAGCACCGCCCGTGCCTCGTCCGGGATCTTCTCGACGGCTCCCGTGTCGAACAGGCTGGGCGCGATGGCCATGACGCGGATGCCGAGCGAGCCCAGATCGCGCGCCATGGTGAGGCACATCCCGGCGATGGCGGCCTTGGCGGCGCCGTAGGCGACCTGGCCGATCTGCCCCTCGAAGGCGGCGATCGACGACGTGTTGATGATGACACCGCGTTCCCCGTCGGGGTCCTCGGGCTCGTTGCGGCTCATGTGCGCGGCGGCGAGCCGGCTGATGTTGAAGGTCGCGACGGCGTTGAGGTCGAGGACGCGCCGGAAGGTGTCGAGGTCGTGCGGTCCGCTGCGGCCGAGCGTCCGTTTCGCCGTACCGCCACCGGCAGTTGTGATCGAGACATGCAGCCCGCCGAGCGACTCGACGGCCGCGGCCAGCGCACTCTCCGTCGCCTCGAAGTCCGTCACGTCCACCGGCTCGAACCGCCCGCCCAGCGCCGCGGCGACCTCCGCACCGGCCGACGAAGGACGATCGAGTACGACGACGTCGGCACCGCGCGCCGCGAGCAACTCGGCACCGGCCCGGCCCATTCCGGAGGCGCCGCCGAACACCACGGCCTTCTTGCCCTTGATCTCCATAGGTCGATTCCCTTTCGCTCAGGCGGACTTGGCCGACCGCTGAAGGAGGGTGCAGAGCCGGTCGCGATGGACCGCCGTGTCCCCGTACAGCACCCGGTCGGCCCTGGCCCGGCGCAGGTGGAGATGCAGGTCGTGCTCCCAGGTGAAGCCGATGCCGCCGTGCAACTGCAGCGCCCGCGCGCCGACTTCACCGGTACCGGCCGCGGCGTAGGAGGCGGCGGCACAGGCGGCCCGGGCGGTGTCGTCGGTTCCCGCGTCGGCGGCCATCGCCGCGTAGTACGTCGAGGCGCGGGTGCCGTGCACGATCAGTGCCATGTCCGCGCAGGCGTGCTTGACGGCCTGGAAGCCGCCGATCGGCCGCCCGAACTGCACCCGGCTCTTGGTGTGTTCGACGGTCAGCTCCAGCATGCGCTCCATCACGCCGAGCGCGTCGGCGCACCGCAGGACGGACGCCTCGTCGAGCAGGGCCTGGATGTCGGTCGGCCCACCGTCGAGCCGGGCGTCGAGCGGGACGCGTACGGCGGCCAGGCGGACCTCGTGGAACGCGCGGGTCGGATCCAGGACGCGCTGCCGTCGGACGGTGACTCCGGGCGCGGTGCGGTCGACCAGGAAGGACGCCGGTACGCCGTCGTGGCGCGCGGTGACCAGCAGCCAGCGGGCGCCACCGGCATCCTGCACCAGGGTCTTGACCCCGTCCAGGACGACCTCGTCCCCGTCGGTGCGCGCGCTGGTGTGGATGCCGCCCAGTGTCCACGGGGCGTGCGGTTCGGCGAAGGCCCAGGTCGCCCAGCCGTCTCCGGCGGCGAGCGCGGGCAGCACCTCGGAGCGCAGCCGCTCGGCACCGCCGTAGGCGATCGCGCGGCCGACGAGTGCTGTCGGGAGGAAGGGGCCCCGGCCGAGTGCGCGCCCGATCTCCTCGGCGACCAGGGAGAGTTCGACCAGTCCCTGGCCGGATCCGCCGTACTCCTCGGGCAGGGCCAGTCCGGGCCAGCCGAGGTCGGACATCAGGCGCCACAGCTCGGGATCGACGTCCTCGGAGCGGTCCATCGACGCCCGTACGAGGGCGATCGGGGCCCGGTCGGACAGCAGGGCGCGCGAGGCCTCGCGCAGCATGGCCTGCTCCTCGCTGAGCTCGAAGTTCACCAGCCACCACCCGGTCCGCAGCGGATCAATACGATGAAGAAGGTATCCTCTTTTCGGGGGATGGTCGAGATCCAGGGATGATTCAAGGTGTTCTTCCGTCCGTATCCCAGAGTTGAGTATCATCAATTGCATGACTGATGCCGTTCTGCTCGCCGCCTGCCGCACCGCGATCGGTACCGCTCGCCGGGGCTCGCTGCGTGACACCAGCGCCTTCGACCTCGCCACCGTCGTCGTACGCGAGGCGGTGCGGCGCTCCGGGCTGCCGCTCGACCTGATCGACGACGTCGTGCTCGGCGAGACCCTGGCCGGAGGCGGGGACATCGCGCGCTACGCGGCGATGGAAGCGGGGCTGACCCATGTGCCGGGGCTGGCGCACAACCGGCACTGCGCCTCGGGGCTGGCCAGCGTGGCGACGGCCGCCGCGGGGGTGCTCGCCGGCATGGACCGCGCGGTCGTCGCCGGCGGCACGCAGTCCACGTCGACCGCTCCCGTGGCCCGCTGGCGCATACCGGGCACCGACGACTGGCAGGACGGCTGGCGGTCGCCCTCGCACGTCCCGACCCGCGAGGCACCCAACGACGACATGGCGACCCTCGTCGGCTGGAACACGGCCCGACTGACCGGCATCTCGCGTGCGGAGATGGACAGTTGGGCGCTGCGCTCGCACCAGCGGGCCGTGCGGGCGATCGACGAGGGACGGTTCGCCGACGAGATCGTCCCGGTGGACGTCGTCGACCGCGACGGGACGAAGTCCGTGTTCGACACCGACGAACACCCGCGCCGCGACACCACCATCGAGAAGCTCGCGGCGCTGAAGGTGCTGCGTCCCGAGATCGAGGGCTACTCCATCACCGCGGGCAACTCCAGTGGCGTGAACGACGGTTCGGCCGCGGTCGTCGTCGCCTCCTCCGAGATCGCCGCCCGGCACGGGCTCACCCCGCTCGCCACCGTACGGTCGTGGGCGAGCGTCGGCGTCGATCCCGTCGAGACCGGACTGGCCCCGATCGCCGCCATCCGCAAGGCACTTGACCGGGCCGGACTGCGGATCGAGGACGTCGACCTGTTCGAGGTCAACGAGGCCTTCGCCGCGGTCGCCGTCGCCACCACCCGTGAACTGGGCCTGGACCCCGAGCGGGTGAACCCCTTCGGCAGCGGGTGCAGCCTCGGGCACCCGATCGCGACCACCGGCGCGCGCATGGTCGTCACCCTCGCGCACGAGCTGCGCCGCCGTGGCGGGGGCACGGCGGTCGCGGCCATGTGCGCGGGCGGCGGCATGGGATCGGCGATGGTGCTCACCGCGTGACACCCCGGCGGTCCGCCCGTCAGCGGGCCGCCCAGCTCACCGACTTCGTCTGCAGGTACTCGTCGAGCCCGAACTCGCCCCACTCCCGGCCGAGTCCACTCTGCTTGTAGCCGCCGAACGCGGCCCGCGGGCTCACCCCGGCGCTGCCGCCGTTGATCGTGACACCACCGGTCCGCAGCCGGGTCGCCATCTCGTACGCGGCCACGGTGTCGGCGCTCCAGACGGCACCACCGAGACCGTACTGACTGTCGTTGGCGATGCGTACCGCCTCCTCGTCGCCGCTGAACGGGATGACGACACCGACCGGCCCGAAGAACTCCGTACGGGCGACGGTCATCGCGTTGTCCACGGCGGCGAAGAGTGTCGGCTCCATGAAATAGCCCTTGTCGAGACCGGCCGGACGCTTGCCGCCGCAGACGATGCGCGCGCCCTCCTCCTCACCGACCCGGATCAGCTTCTCGACCTTCGCCCGCTGCGCCTCGCTGATGAGTGGCCCCATGGTGGTCGCCGCGTCGGCCGGGTCACCCACCCGGACCTCGGCGAGGGCCGCGCTCAGCCGGTCGACGAACTCGTCATGGACGGACTCGTGCACGAGCGTGCGGGTCAGCAGTGAACAGCCCTGTCCCGCATGGGTGGTCATCCCCGCCAGCGCGGAGCGGACGGCGCCGTCGAGATGTCCGTCGGCACGCACGATGTTGGCCGACTTGCCGCCGAGTTCCAGGACGACCTTCTTCATGGAGGCGGCGGCCTGGGCGTACACCGTGCGGCCCACCGTGTCCGACCCCGTGAAGCTGACGAGGTCCACCATCGGGTGCGTGGTCAGCTCCCGGCCGGCCTCGACATCGCCGGTCACGATGTTCAGCACCCCCGGCGGCAGCCCGACCGCGTCCGCGAAGTCGCCCAGCAGCAGCGAGTCGAGGGGGGTCTGGGGCGCCGGCTTCAGTACGACGGTGCAGCCCGCGGCGAGCGCGGGGATCACCTTCATCATGCTGAGGAAGAAGGGGAAGTTGTACGCCGAGATCAGCGCGCACACCCCGAACGCCTCGCGGCGCAGCACCCCTTGGAAGATGCCGATGCCCGGCGTGACCGTCGGATCCATCGGACGCTCCCACGCGAAGCCGGGGATCACCCGCTCCGCCATGTCCCGCAGATGCGCCACCGGTACCCGGGTCTGCAGGGTCTCCGCCAGCGCGCGCACCGAACCCGCCTCGGCCATGTTGACGGCGACCAGCTCGGGCAGTCGCCGCTCCAGTTCCTCCGCCAGGCGCAGCAGCACCGCGCCCCGCTCGGCGGGCCGCATCCGCGGCCACGGCCCCTCGTCGAAGGCCCGCCGCGCCGCCTCGACCGCCCGCCGCACATCCGCGAGCGACGAGTCCGGTACCTCGGCGACCGTCTCCTCCGTAGCCGGATTGCGTACGACGATCCGCGCGTCCGACGTGCCGTCGGTGTGCCGTCCGTCGATGTAGAGCCGCGAAGAGAACGAGTACGTCGTCGTCATGAGCCGTCTCCTCATCAGGTGTGTCCCATGTTGAGTGTACTGAATTAACGAGGACGGGTCAGGAGTGTGCCGGGTTTATTGACTAGACCGGTCGGTACAGCTAACTTCGCAGATATCTGGGGGTCGGCCTTCTGGCTACGGACGACGGAGTTCGAAGAGAGGTACCGCCTGTGTTCAAGGAATTTGTCGTGTCCGGCGATTCGCACATCATCGAGCCGGTCGATCTGTTCAAGACCCGCCTGCCCAAGGAGCTCCGTGAGCGTGCTCTGTGGGAAGAGGAGTTCACCCTCGACGAGCCGATCGTGCCGGGCGGGCACACGGAGTTCAAGAAGCTCCACACCATCGGGTTCGACGGCTGGACCATCTCCAAGTACCGCCAGACCGGCGGGGAGACCCCGGACGGCGATCCCGAGCACATCATCCGGGACATGAACTTCGACGGCGTGGACGCCTCGGTCATGTTCCCCAACCTCTCGCTGTTCGTCCTGTTCACCGACGACCACGAACTGTCGATGGCCCACGCGCGCGTGTGGAACGACTACCTCGTCGAGCGGTACCTCCCCTACAAGGACCGGCTGCGCCCCACGGCCGCGATCCCGATCACGGACGTCCCCGCTGCCGTGGCGGAGATCGAGCGGATCGCGAGGCTGGGACTCGGCGCGATCCTGCTGCCGGAGATCCCGCCGCTGCCGTACTACGCGCGGGAGTACGACCCGATCTGGGCCGCGGCGCAGGCGCACGGCCTGCCGGTCTTCATCCACGTGGCCACGGGCGGGGTGAAGGTCAAGGAGGAGATCTCCGGGACGGCGCAGACCGTCCGGGGTCTGATGACGGCCATGAACATGGGCAAGGGGAACCTGACCGACGACATGGTGGCGGGCCGGACCATGGGCTTCGCGGCCGGCGCCGGTGTGGCGGGTCCGCAGGGCATCATCGCCAGCCTGGTCGGCGGCGGGGTGTGCGAGCGCTTCCCCGACCTGCACTTCAACCTGATCGAGTACACCGCCGGCTGGCTGGTCTCCTTCATGGGCTACATGGACAAGGCCTGGAAGACGGGCACCGGCCAGGACCCCGACTGGTGGCTCGGCTTCTGGGACGACAACCGTGCGCCGAACGAGCAGCCGTCCATGGGGAGGCTGTTCGCGATCAACGACAAGTGGCCCTACCCGCTCAAGCCCACCGAGTACGTCCAGCGGCAGATCCATGTGCAGTTCGCGGACGACCCCACGGCGGTCAAGGCGCGCCACATCACCGGTCTTTCCACGGTCATGTGGGGCAACGACTACCCGCACGCGGAGGGCACCTTCCGCAGCAGCGCGGAGTGCATCGCGGAGAACTTCGAGGGCGTGAACGACGAGGACCGCGCGGCCATCCTGGGCGGCACCCTTGCCGACGTCGTGCACTTCGACAAGAGCAGGAAACTCGCCCCGGTCACCGAGAGCGCCTGACCATCGGAACGGCGTTTCAGGGCACTGAAACGCGACAGCAGCGGCGGGCGGCCCGAGGGTGCCGCCCGCCGCTTCGCTCACAGCGTGGGCAACTCGCCGATCAGGTCGAGGGAGGCCCGGGCGTACGCGGCCCGGCGCCGCAGGCTCACCAGGAAGCTCGGCGGTGCGAAATAGCCGACGTCACGAGGCAGCGAACCGGCGCGACGGGCGAGCGTGTCCTTGGCGTCGGCCGTCGTCCCGCACACGGCGATCTCGGCCAGCATCTCGTCGGTGACGGCGGCGGCCATCGCGTCGGTGTCCCCGGTGCGGAACGCCTTGCGGAGCTGCGCCACCGGGCCCTCCCAGCCGTGGTGGGCGACGAACGGGTCGTACGTCTTCACCGTCAGATAGAAGGCGATCATGCGCCGGGCGTCGGCCACGGCCCGCTCGGGAGCGGAGTCGTCGACCGCCGTGATGACCCAGCCGTGCTCCAGGGGCGGCTCGGTGCGGCCGGCCGCCGCGGTGCCGCGCTCGACGGACGGGCGTACGACGTCGTTCCACCAGGAGCGGGTGAACAGTCCGTGCCCGATGACACCGTCGGCGACCCGGCCCGCCGTGGCGGCCATCCGCGTGTTGAACGCGGCGAGCAGGACGGGGATGTCGAGCCGGCCGAGCACGGGAGCGCGGACGTCGGCGTCGATCGAGTGGAACTCGCCGTCGTAGTGGACCTTCTCGCCGTTCTCCGCGTGCAGCCAGGCGCGGACCGCGCCGACGGTCTCCGCGATTCGTTCCACCGGGCGGTCGGCGGGCACGTCCAGCCAGTCGCGGTTGATGCGGAACGCGGCGCTGCCCAGCCCCAGAAAGAGCCGCCCCGGCGCCTGGGCGTGGAGTTGGCGCAGCGCGGTGGCGTGGGCGTACGGGGTGCGGGCGAAGGCGTAGGCGATGGCGGGCCCCGCCAGGGCGCGCTCGGAGTTCGCGACGATCTCGGCGAGGGTGAGGTAGGCGTCATGGTCGACGAACTCGCCGGCGCAGAAGGCACCCGCACCGGCCTCCTCGGCCTCACGCGCCACCTCACGGCCCGGCCAGGGCATGCCGAACTGCATCACAGCCAGCCCTCCGTAGAAGCTCATAAAAAAGGATACTGTTTTAGGGAGGGTAGGGGAGTGTCAGCGCAGTGTCCACCGTCCCCGGGGCACCGCCGAGCGGTCCACCTCCGCCTTTCCGATCGGGTTCCCGATCTGGGTGTACGACAGCCCGGTGCGCAGGGCCTGGGTGCGGGTCGCGTCCAGGGACTCCCAGATCGCGCGGACCGTGCCCTGGATCGCGGCCGGCGGTTTGGCGGCGATGATGCGCGCGATCTCGTCCGCCCGGTCCCACAGTTGCTCGCCCGGCAGCACCTCGCTGACCAGGCCGATCTGGAGGGCGCGCGCGGCCGACAGGCGTTCGTCCAGGCCGAGCAGCGCGATCCGCAGGGTCTCGCCGAGCGGGATGCGGCGGGCCAGCCCGATCGGTTCGAGCGCCGCGGTGAGTCCGTAGCTGACGTGCGGGTCGAAGAAGGTCGCGTCCTGCGAACAGATCAGGATGTCGGCCTCGTTGAGCCAGTAGAACGCGCCCCCGGCCGCCATCCCGTGCACCGCGCAGACCAGGGGTTTCCACACCTGGTTCAGCTTCGGCGACAGGAACTCCCCGGGGTCGGTCTGCGACCAGACATTGGGCTGCCGGTCGATCCCCTCCTTCACGTCCATGCCGGTGCTGAAGGCGCGCTCGCCCGAGCCGCGCAGCACCATGACGTGCACGTCGTCGTCGGTCCTGACCCGGTCCCAGATCGCGGAGAAGTCGTCCAGCATCCGCTGGTTGAAGCTGTTCATGGCCTGCGGCCGGTTCAGCGTGATCGTGGCGACATGGTCGGTCACCTCGAACAGGACGGTCTTGAGATCCATCCGGCGACTCCGTTCGTCGACTCAGTTCGTCAGCTCGGTCTGTTCACCCGGTTCGTCATCTCGACGTGATCGAGGTAAGTAGTATACTTTTTTCTGGTCTTTGAGCGCCCGGAACGGAAACAAGATCCGCGGAGGAACCTGCGATGAGGCCACGAGTGGGACAGATGCTCGCCAGCACGGTGGACACCACGGCGGTGATCGTCGTCCGCTGCCCCGACAGCGAGGTGGACATCACCTGCGGCGGCGCCCCCATGATCGAGGGCACCGCGCCGGGTGCCGTCACCGGCACCCCCGACCCGGACCGGATGGGCGGTTCACTGCTCGGCAAGCGGTACGCCGACGAGGACCTCGGCCTCGAACTCCTCTGCACGAAACAGGGACCGGGCACCCTCGCGGTGAACGGCGTCCCCCTGCCGGTGAAGAGCGCCAAGCCGCTCCCGGCCTCGGACTGAGAGAGCGGGAGGTGCGCCGATGAACGTGTCGATGATCCTGGACATGGCCGCCGAGGGCTTCGGCGACCGGGTCGTGATCGGCCGCGCACAGGACGGGCTCACCCCCGTACGACTGCGCGAACTCGCCCTCGGTGGAGCCGAATCGGTCCACGAGGCCGGCGCCGACGCGATCGTGTACCTGGCCACGAACGGACCCGCCTTCGCCGTCGCCCAGTTCGCCGCGGCCCACGCCGGGGTCCCGCTGGTCCCGGTCAACTACCGCCTGGGCGAGGAGCAGTTGGCCGCGCTCCTCGCGAACCACCCGCACGCCCTGGCCATCGCCACCCCCGACCAGGACGCGGCACCGCGCCGGGCCGGACTCCAGGTCCGCAGCCCCGCCGAGTGGCTCACGGAAGCCGCCGCGCACACCGGCGCCACCGTCGAACCGGCACCGGCGCCCGACACCCCCGCCGTCCTGATCTACACCAGCGGAACCACCTCGGCCCCGAAAGGTGTGCTCCTGCGCCACCACAACCTGGTGTCGTATGTGCTCGGCACCGTGGAGTTCGCCGCGGCGGACCCCACCGAATCAGCGCTGATGAGCGTCCCGCCGTACCACATAGCCGCCGTCTCCAATGTGCTGACGAACCTCTACGCCGGCCGCCGCACCCTCACCCTCGACCAGTTCACCCCGGAGAGCTGGCTCGGCCTCGTCCGGGAGCAGCGGATCACGCACGCGATGGTCGTGCCGACCATGCTCGCCCGGATCATGGACACGGCAGGGCTGGACCGTTCCGTGCCCTCGATGCGCTCGCTCGCCTACGGCGGCGCCAGGATGCCGGTGCGCGTGATCGAGACGGCACTGCGCGCCTGGCCGGAGGTGGACTTCGTCAACGCCTATGGCCTGACCGAGACTTCGTCCACCGTCTCGGTACTGGGCCCGGCCGAGCACCGGGCGGCGATCGCGAGCGACGACCCGGCCGTACGGGCCCGGCTCGGCTCGGCCGGACTGCCGGTGCCGGGCATCGAGATCGCGGTCCGCGACGTGACCGGGGAGTCGCTGGGCGCGGGCGAGACCGGGCAGATCTGGGTGCGCGGCGAGCAGGTCTCGGGGGAGTACGCGGGTCAGGGCTCCGCCGTCGACGAGCAGGGCTTCTTCCACACCCGCGACCGCGGCCGCCTCGACGCCGACGGCTACCTCCACATCGAGGGCAGGGCCGACGACACGATCATCCGCGGCGCGGAGAACATCGCCCCCGCCGAGATAGAGGACGTTCTGCTACGGCACCCGGACGTGCTCGACGCCGTCGTCGTCGGTGTCCCCGACGAGGAGTGGGGCCAGCGCATCGAGGCCGTCGTCGTACCCCGCGACGGCGCCGAGGTCGACGCCGTCGCACTGCGCGCGGCCGTACGTGGCACCCTGCGCGGCTCGAAGACCCCGGACCGCATCACGTACTGGACCGAACTCCCGCGCACGGTGACTGGCAAACTCGTGCGCCGCGACATCGTGGCGGCGCTGACCGCACCCGAGCACGGGACGAAGGGGCAGTCATGAGCGTCGCCACCAACAGCCCCGCGCTGCTGCGGGAGTTGACCGACCGCACGGCAGTCGCCGTACGCGACTGGACGCCCGGCGCCACCGTCGACGTCGTCGAACCCCTCACCGGCGGCACGTCGAGCCTGACGTACGTCGCCGCCCTGTCGGGTGTCCCGACCGGGTATGAACGTGTCGTCCTCAAGGTGGCACCGCCCGGCCTGCCCCCGGTCCGCAACCGGGACGTGCTGCGCCAGGCGCGGCTCATGGCGGCGCTCGCCGGACAGCCGGGTGTACGGGTACCGAAGGTGCTGTTCGGCGACGCGGGCGCGCCCCCGGCCGTCCAGCCGTTCGTGGCCATGGAGTTGGTGCCGGGGGAGTGCGTCGAACCGGTGCTGCTGCCGCGCGGCACGCTCGCCCCGGGGGAGGTGCGGAGTCGTGCCCTGGACGCGGCGCGCATGCTGGCCGCCCTGCACCGGGTGACGCCGGCGCGTACGGCGCTCGCGGCCGAGCCCGTGGTGACGCTCACCGGGGAGATCGACCGGTGGACCCGGGCGTTCGGCACCGTCTCCGACGATCTGCGCACCGGCTACGAGGTGGTCGCCGAGCGGCTGCACGCGACCGTACCGGCCGCGATGACACCGGTGTTCACCCACGGCGACTACCGACTCGGCAACACCTTGTGCGCGGACGGCGCGGTCACGGCCATCATCGACTGGGAGATCTGGTCCCTCGGCGACCCCCGCGTCGACATGACCTGGCTGACCTTCTTCACCGACGAGGCGCGCCACCCGGCCTCCGTGTCGGACGAGCCGACCGGTATGCCCGCCAAGGCCGAACTGGTCGACGCCTACGAGGAGTTGCGCGGCGAGCCGCTGCGGGACCTGCCGTGGTTCGAGGCGCTCACCAAGTACAAGGAGTCCGCCGCGACCGCGCTGTTGATCAAACGGGGCCGTAGGTCAGGGCAGTTGAACGCCATGCATCAGCGGATGCTGCCCGCGCTGCCGGTGTTGCTGGACGAGGCGATGGAGCTGCTGGGCACGGCCTGAAGCTGGCGGATGCCCAGATCGAGGGCCGCCTCGAGGTGGGTGACCGAGCCGGTGGACATCATGATGAGAACGCCACCCTGGATACCGGCCAACAGGGCGGCAGCGGCTTGGTCGGCGTCGAGGTCGGCGGGGATCTCGCGCTGGTCCTGCATGGCCCGGATGCCGACGGCGATCTTGCCCTGCCACGAGGCGACGAGCTGCCTGGTGACGGCCTGCGCGCCGGGCGTGGCGGGGGTCAGCTGGGACATGAGCGCGTTGAGCGGGCACTGCTGGCCCTGCCGGCGATAGCGGTCGACGACCGCGTCCCGCCAGTCGTGCCAGGCCCGCCACGAGGTGAGTGCGCTGAGGTGCGGCTGCTGGTCGGACAGGACGCGGTCCGCCTCGTGCTCGGCCACGGCGAGCAGGAGCTCCTCCTTGCCGCCGGGGAAGTAGTGGAAGAGCTGGCTCTTGCTGCTTGCCGTACGGGCGCGGATGTCGTCCAGGGTCGTCTCCGGCACCCCGCGGGCGCGGAGCTCCGCCGCGGCTCCTTCGACGATGCGCTGCCGGGTGGCCGCGCCCTTCGGTGTCAGTCGTGGTGCCATGGCCTCACTGTGCCACTTTCTGGACTTGCGGGTCCATTTTCTGAGTGGCAGCTTTGCCGTTCCCAGCCGGTCGGATCACCTTCCGGCGGGTCGGATTCGGAAGGCACAGCATCATGACCGAGCGTCTTGCCGGGCGGAAAGCCCTGGTCACCGGCTCCACCAACGGGATCGGCGTCGCCATCGCGGTGGCCCTGGCCGCCGAGGGAGCGTTCGTCGTCGTCAGTGGACGCGACGAGCGCCGTGGTGCCGAGGTGGTGGCCCGTATCGAGAAGGACGGCGGCGCGGCGGCGTTCGTCAAGGCGGATCTGTCCGCGGGCGCCGAGGTGATCGACCGCTTCGCCACCGAGGTGATCACCGCGGCCGGCGGGCACATCGACGTGCTCGTCAACAACGCGGCACTCCTGCTCTCGCCCACTCCCACCGCCGAGGTCACGCAGGAGACCATCGACGCGGCGCTGGCCGTGAGCGTGCGGTCGATGTTCCTGATCACCGGCCTGCTGGCGGCGCCCATGGCCGAACGCGGTCAGGGCGCCGTGGTCAACCTGGGCTCCATCGCAGGGCTGCGGGGCAGCGCGCATTCGGCGCTCTACAACATGACCAAGGCGGCCGTGCACTCGCTCACCACGTCGTGGGCCGCCGAGTACGGGCCGCACGGCGTCCGCGTCAACACCGTTGCCCCCGGCCCGACTTTGACCGAGAAGGTGGCGTCGATGGAGGAGCGACTGGCCCCGATCATCGCGCGCATGCCCTCCGGCCGCGCCGGTACTCCGGCCGAGGTGGCCTCCGCCGTCGTGTTCCTCGCGAGTGACGAGGCGGCCCAGATCCACGGGGCCACCCTCACCGTCGACGGCGGATTCACGGCGGTGTAGAGCCGGGGCGGGTGGGACCGGTCAAGTGGCCTACAGGACATGGCCGGTTGCCGGTGGGGCAGGGGCTAGTACAGCCCACCGTCCACCCGGATCAGCGCCCCCGTCGTATAGCTCGACGCGTCGCTCGCCAGATACAGCGCGGTGCTGACGATCTCCTCCGGCTGCCCCGGACGTCCGATCGCGCTGCGGGTCGTCTGACGCTTCTCTTCGGCCCACGACTTGGAGACGTCGGTGAGGAACGGCCCGGCAGAGATCGTGTTGACCCGCACCGTCGGCCCGTACTCCAGGGCGAAGACCGTGGTCAGGGTGTTGAGCGCGGCCTTGGCGCCGGCGTACGGGCCGAAGCGGGGCTGGGGCATCAGCGCACCGGACGACGAGACGTTGATGATCGAGCCCCCGTTGCCCGAGTCGGCCATCCGCTGCCCGACCAACGAGGCGAGCCGGAACGGGCCTTTGAAGTTGACGCCGATCACCTTGTCGAACAACTCCTCGCTGGTCTCGGCCGAGGAGGGGGCCAAGGGCGACATGCCGGCGTTGTTGACGAGGACGTCGACCTTCCCGAACTCCTCGTAGGCCGCGTCGGCGAGCCGGGCCAGGTCGTCCCAGTGGCCCACGTGCGCGGCGACCGGCAGAGCGCGGCGACCCAGGTCACGAACCTCGTCCGCTACGGCCCGACACGCGTCGAGTTTGCGGCTGGCGATCACGACGTCGGCGCCCGCCGTCGCGAAGGCGCGCACCATCGCGAGGCCCAGGCCCCGGCTGCCGCCGGTGACGAGCGCGACCTTGCCGGTGAGGTCGAACAGGTCAGCCGGGGCAAGGGACTTGGTGTCGCGTTCGGCGCTCATCCGTCGACCCGGCCGGTGAGGCTTTCGTCCTCGATGACATGGGCGTACCGCTTGCGGGCCGCCTCCAGCTTCGGCGGTATGTGCTCGCTGGGGAACAGGCCCTCGGCCGGCCGGCGGTTCTTCAGGAGCTGCTTGGCGATCGTGGTGCGGTGCACCTCGGTGGGGCCGTCGGCGAGCGCGAGGTTCGGGGCCGCCATCCACCATTTGGCGAGCGGGAGTTCATTGGTGGTGCCGAGCGAGCCGTGCACATGCAGGGCGCGCTGGATGACGTCGTGCAGCACCTTCGCCGTCTGCACCTTGCACATCGCGATCTGGGTCCGGGCCGCGCCGTGCGGCTGGGTGTCGATGATCCACGCGGTGTGCAGTACCAGCAGCCGGAACTGCTGGAGCTCCACCCAGGAGTCCGCGATGAACTGCTGCACGGCCTGTTTCTCGGCGAGAAGAGTGCCCTGAGTACGCCGGGACACCGCGCGCTCGCACATCATGTCGAAGGCGCGCGTGCACTTGCCGACGGTCCGCATCGCGTGATGGACCCGGCCCCCGCCGAGCCGCGCCTGGGCGACCTTGAAGCCCTCGCCGGGACCGCCGAGCATGGCGTCGAGCGGGACCCGCACCTGGTCGTAGCGGATGTAGGCGTGGATGCCCTCGTCGAGGGAGTCGCGCTCGTCCATCGTGCCGACGTTGCGCTTGATCTCGATGCCGGGAGTCTCGGCCGGGACGATGAACATCGACATCCGGGCGTGCGGCGCGGCCTCGGGATCGGTGACGGCCATGACGATGAGGAAGGCCGCGTACCGGGCGTTGGAGGAGAACCACTTCTCCCCGTCGATCACCCACTCGTCCCCGTCACGCCGGGCCCGGCACACGAACTCCTTGGGATCGGCTCCCGCCTGCGGTTCCGTCATCGAGAAGGTGGAGACGATGTCGCCGTCGAGGAGGGGCTGCAGATAGCGCGCCTTCTGTTCCCCGGTGCCGAACATGGCGAGGATCTCGGCGTTTCCGGTGTCCGGGGCCGCGGTGCCGAAGACGGTCGGGGCCCAGTAGGAGCGGCCGAGGATCTCGTTGAGGTACGCGAGCTTCACCTGGCCGTAGCCCGCGCCGCCGAGTTCGGCGCCGAGATGGCAGGCCCACAGACCCTGGGCCCGGACCTGGTCCTGGAGCGGCTTGAGAATCGCGCGGGCCTTCTCGTTGCGCGTGTCGTACGGGTCGCCGCCGTGCGGGAACAGGAGGTCGAGCGGCTCGACCTCCTCCCGTACGAAGGCCGCCGCCCAGTCCAGTTTGGCCTGGAACTCGGGTTCGATCGAGAAGTCCAGCATCGGCCCTCCGAAAGGTGCGGGTCGGTCGGTGACAGCAAAACAGTATACTTTTTAGCGAGGTTCGGTCCATACTCGGAGTGCGTGACGGCAGATGAGTATGAGGAGTTGGTCGATGCGCAGGCCGATGGAGGGCGTACGCGTTCTCGAAGTAGCCCAGTTCACCTTCGTCCCGGCGGCGGGTGCCGTGCTCGCCGACTGGGGCGCGGATGTGATCAAGATCGAGCACGCCGAACGCGGCGACGGACAGAGGGGGTTGGTCCGGGTCCTCGGCTACGACGCCACCAGCGAGGGGTCGTCGTTCTTCCCGATCGTCGAGGGACCCAACCGGGGCAAACGCAGTGTCGGTCTCGCCCTGGAGAAGCCGTCGGCCCGCAAGGCGTTCGAGGAACTGGTCCGCGGCAGCGACGTGTTCCTCACCAACTTCCTGCCCGAGGCCCGCGCCAAGCTGCGCATCGACGTCGAGGACATCCGGGCGATCAACCCGGACATCATCTACGTACGCGGCAGCGGCTTCGGCCCGCGCGGCGACGAGGCCACGAAGGGCGGCTACGACAGCACGGCCTTCTGGGCACGCGGTGGCAGCGCCGCCGGCGTCACACCGGCGGGCGCGGACCGGATGATCCGGATGCCCGCCGGTGCCTACGGCGACTCGATGGGCGGGATGACGATCGCCGGCGGAATCGCCGCCGCCCTCTTCTCCCGCGCGACGACCGGCGAACCGTCCGTGGTGGACGTGTCGTTGATCGGCGTCGGCGCGTGGGCGACCCAGTTCACGGTCAACATGGCGCTGATGAACGGCGGCCCGCTGCCGGTGAATGTCCAGCCTCGGCACGGATCGCGCACCAACCCGCTCATCGGGGCCTACTTGACCTCGGACGGACGCTGGATCGAACTGTCGATGCTCCAACCCGGCCGGTACTGGGCCGAGTTCTGCAAACTCGCCGGGCGCGGAGAACTCGCCACCGACGAACGCTTCGACAGCACCGAGAAGTTGATGGCCAACGCGGCCCAGGCGGCCGACCTCGTCGCCGAGATCCTCGCGTCCCGCCCCTTCGAGGAGTGGGTCGAGATCCTCTCCCGAGGGGAGGGCCAGTGGTCGGCGGTCCAGAACGCCTGGGAGGTCGGCCAGGACCCCTCCCTGCGAGCCAACGGAATGATCGCCCAGGTCGTGGACGCCGACGGCGTGAACCGTGAACTCGTCGCCAGCCCCGTCCAGTTCGACGAGACCCCGGCCGACATCAGACGGGCACCGCAGTTCGCGGAACACACCGACGAGGTCCTGCGCTCGCTCGGCCTCTCCGACGAGGAGCTGATCGCGCTGAAGATCGACGGCGCGGCGACATGAGCGGCGTAGGAGAACCGACCGCCGTAGGCGATCTCGTGAGCGCACGAGATCTGACGGGCGCACGCGATCTGACCGCAGGGCGCACCCCGAACACCGCACGCGAGGAGCCGTGATGAGCGCGACACTCGAACCCGACGGGACCCACCAGGGTGTCCCCGCCTACCGCTTCGACAACCGGCTCGGCGGCCCGGTCCTCAGCCATCAGGAACGCTGGGACGAGATCGCCCGCACGCACTCCGGATTCCGGAGCACCATCGCGCGCGGGTACTGGGTCGTCACCCAAGGCGCGGCCGTGCAGGAGGCGTTGCAGGACTGGAGGACCTTCTCCAACCAGTCCGTGACCGCCCTCGATCCGGACCCCAGGTTCCTGTGGATCCCGGAAATGCTCGATCCGCCCCAACACACCGCGTGGCGGCGCCTGTTGGGCAGCGCCTTCTCGCCCAAGACCGTCGCCGCCCGCGAACCGGAGATCCGGGAGGTCGCGTCCGGACTGATCGACGGGCTGAAGGACAGCGGCTCCGCCGACGTCCTCGACACGTTCGCCCGCCGCTTCCCGACCCTGATCTTCATGCGTCTGATGGGGCTGCCCGAGGAGGATCTCCCGCAGTTCCTCGACTGGATCATCGACCTGCTGCACCTGTCCCACGGCGAAGACCCGCACGGCGAGCGGCAGTTGAGCGCGATGAACGCGGTGTCGGACTACTTCGAGCAGCAGATCGCGCTGCGCCGCGAGGCACCCCGTGACGACCTGCTCTCCCGCGCCATGACCTGGACGATCGACGACGAGCCGATCAGCGACCGGGACATGCACGCCTTCTGCATCCTGCTGTTCCAGGCCGGCTTCGACACGGTCCCGATCTCCATCGGCTGGGCCCTCTACCACTTCGCCACACACCCGGAACAACGCAGGGCGATCGTCGACGACCCGTCACTCATCCCGACGGCGGTCGAGGAGATCCTCCGCGTCTACTCGTTCGTCGTGCCCGCCCGCAAGGCGACCCGGGACGTGAAGATCGGCGGCTGCCCGGTCGGCGCGGGGGAGATGGTGATGCTCCCGCTCGCGGTCAGCAACCGCGACCCCGAGCGCTTCGAGCGCCCCCTCGAAGTGGACCTGCGGCGCAAGGCGACCAACCACATCGCGTTCGGCTCCGGCCCGCACCGCTGCCTCGGCTCGCACCTCGCCCGCCTCGAACTCAACGTGGCCGTCGAGGAATGGCACCGGCGCATCCCCGACTACGGGATCACCCCCGGCCAGGACCTCGAACAGCACGGCAACATGTACGGCATCAAACAGCTCCGGCTGGAGTGGTGAGCGACGCCATGACCTCACCTCTCCACCCAACAGACCTGTACCACACGGGAATCGTCGTCCCGGACATCGAGGCGGCGAAGGCCTGGCTCACCCGGATCGCGGGTCACCGCTGGACCGAGACCCAGGCCTACGACCTCACCGTGCGCCTGGCCGACGGCGAACGCGTGCTCCCACTGCGCTTCGCGTACTCGCTGGACGCCCCGCACCTGGAACTCGTGCAGGAGATCCCGGGCACGCCGTGGACCCCGTCCGGGAACCTGGCCACCCATCACCTCGGCTACTTCTGCGACGACTTGCCCACCACCTCCAAACGGCTGGAGGAGGCGGGCTTCCCGCTGGAGGCCTGCGCGATCGTCGACGGCTCCCCGTCGATCTTCGCCTACCACTTCGACCCGCACGGCGTGCGCATCGAGATCGTCGACCGCACCCGCATGCCTGACTTCGACGACTACCTCCGCTCCAAGGCCCCGACGTGGCACTGACGTTCACCGAGGAGCAGGAACAACTCCGCACGACGCTACGGCGCTTCCTCACCGACAAGGCGCCGAGCGCGGCCGTACGCCACGCGATGGACTCCGCCGAAGGCCACGATCCCCTGCTCTGGCGGCAGATGGCCGACCAACTCGGCCTGCACGGGCTCGCGTTGCCCGAGGAGTACGGCGGATCCGGCGGCGGGCCGGTCGAGTTGGGGATCGTACTGGAGGAGCTGGGACGGGTACTCCTGCCGTCGCCCTACTTCGCGACCGTCGCCCTCGCCGGCCAGGCCCTCGCGGCCTCCGGCGACGAGGCGGCGAGAGCGCGCTGGCTGCCCGCGATCGCCGACGGCTCGCTGACGGCCACGCTGGCGCTCGCCGAGACGGGCGGCTCATGGGAGTTGGCGGACATCGAGGCGTCGGCCGCGAACGGCACGGTGTCCGGCACCAAGATGTTCGTCGTCGACGGACACACCGCCGACCTGATCCTCGTAACAGCCCGTACCGGCACGGGACTCGGGCTCTTCGCCGTCGACGGTGACGCTCCCGGAGTGACCCGCACCCGGCTGGAGACCCTCGACCCGACCCGGCGGCTGGCCCGCGTCGACCTCGACGGCGCGCCCGCCCTGCGGGTCGGCCCGGACGGGGACGCCTCGGCGTATCTGCGTACCGTGCTCGACCTCGTGGCCGTGGCGCTCGCCGCCGAACAGGTCGGCGGAGCACAGGCCTGCCTGGACGCGGCCGTGGCGTACGCGAAGGTCCGCGTGCAATTCGGGCGCCCCATCGGCTCGTTCCAGGCGGTCAAGCACAAGTGCGCCGACCTGCTCGTGCGGATCGAGGGCGCCCGGTCGGCCGCCTACCACGCGACGGCCGTGGCCGCCGACGCCTCGCGCGAACTGCCGTTGTCCGCCGCACAGTTGATGCCCGCGGCGCAGGTGGCGTCCGCCGAACTGCCGGTGTCCGCCGCGCTGGCCGCGGCCTGCTGCGCGGACGCCTTCACCCACGCGGCCAAGGAGAACATCCAGATCCACGGCGGCATCGGCTACACGTGGGAGCACGACGCGCATCTGTATCTGAAGCGCGCGAAGTCGTCGGAGCAGTTGTTCGGGGGCCCGGCGACGCACCGGACCCGGTTGGCCGACCTGGTCGGAATCTGAGACCGCCGTCCTGTCGAAAGGCTGATCACGTGGGAATTCGCGACCGCCTGTCCCGCCTGCTGGCCGAAGCGCCGGCTGCTGCCGAGGCGATCGAGTACGACCGGAACTGGTGGACCTGGGGGCAGGTCCAGCGGACCGCGCGGGAACTGGGCGAGGCACTCGACGCGCTGGGCCTGCCCGTCGGCGCCCGCGTCGGCGTCGTCCTGGAGAACCGGCCCGAACACGTCGCCGTGGTCGCCGCCGTGATCGCCTCCGGGCGCTGTCTGGTCATGCTCAGCCCGCTCCAGCCCGCCGCCCGGCTCGCCGCCGACATTGCCCGCTGCACCCCGCCCGTCGTCGTGTCCGGAGCCGAAGTCCTCGCCCGCGAAGGCGTGTTGGACGCCGTGACCGCACACGGCACGGCCCTTGAACTGGACACCGACGGGTCGCTACGACCCACGGGCGGCACGGCACCCACCGAGGCACCGACCCGCCCGGGCATCGCCGTGGAGATGCTCACCTCCGGCACCACCGGCCCCCCGAAACGCGTCCACCTGCGCATCGGCCAACTCGACCAGGCCCTCGTCTCCGGCGGCCAGACCCGGAAGGACGACCGGCTCCTGTCGGAATCGGCGTCCCTCGTGGCCACCCCGCTCGTCCATATCGGCGGCCTGTGGCGGGCGTTGGCCTGCCTGGCCACCGGACGCCGCATGCTCCTCATGCCGAGATTCGCCGTCGACCCCTGGGTGAGCGCGGTCGAACGCCACCGACTCCGCGCGGCGAGCCTCGTCCCGGCCGCGATCCGCGCCGTACTCGACGCGCGTGTCCCGAAGGAACGCCTCGCCACCCTCCAGGTGGTCACCTCCGGCACGGCACCCTGCCCGCCGGAACTCGCGGACGCCTTCTACCGCACGTACGGCATCCCCGTCCTGATGACCTACGGTGCGACGGAGTTCGCCGGAGCCGTCGCCGGCTGGACCCTCGCACTGCACGACCACTGGTGGCAGCGGAAGGCGGGCAGCGCCGGACGGGCCTTCGCGGGCGTGGAGTTGAGGGTGACCGGTGAGGACGGCGGCGAACTGCCGGTCGGCCGGACCGGTCGGCTCGAAGTGCGGACCGAACAGAGCACGCACGGCGGCCGGACCTGGGTGAAGACCAGTGATCTGGCGCGGATCGACGCCGACCGGTTCGTGTGGATCGAGGGCCGTGCCGACGACGCCATCATCCGCGGCGGCTTCAAGGTGCAGCCGGAGACGGTCAAACGCGTCCTGGAGACCCACCCGGCCGTACGCGAGGCCGCCGTCGCCGGACTGCCGGACCCACGGCTGGGTGAAGTACCGGTCGCGGCCGTCGAGTTGGAGCCGGGGCAGCCCGCCGCACCGGACGCGGCCGAACTCGTCGCCCTGTGTCGCACCCACCTCACCCCCTACGAGGTGCCGGCCCACATCGTCGTCCTCGACGAACTGCCCCGCACCCCGTCGAGCAAGGTGAGCCGCGTCGAACTGCTCGACCTCGTACGGGACCGGCTCGCCGAGCACACCAAAGCGTAAGCACCCGAAGGAGCAACCGCGGTGTCCAGCAAGGAGGTTGAGCGGTGACTGATACCGAGGAGAAGGCGGCCGAGCGGTTCGGCGTGCTGACGGACGAGGCGGTCGAACGCTCCCGGCGCCGCCTGGGCGTGCCCCAGCCGCAGCGCAACCCCCCGCACAACTACGAGGTCACCTGGGACGGTTCACGCCACTTCGCCTACGGCTACGGCGACGCCAACCCGCTCTACTGCGACCCCGAGTACGCGGCGAAGACCCGCTGGGGCGCGCTCGTCGCACCGCCGACCTTCCTCTACACGATGGGCGAGGACGCGGCCCCGACACCGGACCCGGAGACCAAGGCCCTGCTCAAGGGCGACCCCTTCGCGGGGCTCGGCTCCTACCAGGCGGTGATGGAGTTCGAGTGGTGGCGGCCCCTTCGACTGGCCGACCGCTGCCGGGTGTTGCAGACCCAGGTCGGTGTCCAGCTCAAGCGGAGCAGCTTCGGCGGACGTACCGCACACGTCGTCCGCGACTACCTCTACGCCAACGGGCACGGCGAGATGCACGCCCTGCGGCGCGGCACCTGGATCAACGCCGAACGGCACACGTCGAAGAAGCGGGCCAAGGAAGCGCTCGAACAACAGCCGTACCCGCCCGAGCAGTTGGCGGAGATCGACGCCGCGTACGCCGCCGAGACCAGACGCGGCGCCGAACCCCGCCACTGGGAGGACGTCGAGATCGGCGAGGAACTGCAACCCCGTGTGAAGGGCCCGCTGACCACCACGGACGTCGTCGTCTGGCACCTCGGCTGGGGCATGCAGCTCACCCCGCCCGGCGCCTTCGGCATCGCGGCGGCCGTACGACGCAAGGCCCCCGGCCTCTATCCGCCTAACCGGCTGGGCGTCCCGGACACCGTGCAACGCCTGCACTGGGAGCCCGAACGGGCCCGGGAACTCGGTCTGCCGGGCTCCTACGACTACGGCGGTATGCGCGAGACCTGGCTCTGCCATCTCCTCACCGACTGGATCGGCGACGACGGATGGCTGTGGAAACTCCGCTGCGAGCACCGCAAGTTCAACTACCTCGGCGACACCACGTGGGTACGCGGCACGGTCGTCGACAAGCAGCAGGTGGACGGCCGGAACGAGGTGCACATCGAGGTGCGCTGCGAGAACCAGCGCGGCGAAGTCACCACCCCCGGCAGGGCGGTTGTGCTCCTGCCGACCAGGGAGCGGGCCGTCGAACTTCCCTCGCCGCCCGCCCCGGACCTGGACGGCATGGTCGCCCACGAACTGGAGCGGTTCGCGGTCAAGTGATCGGTAATCGAGAACGAGCATCAGGAGGCAGGATGTCGGACGAGGTGCTGGTGGAGCGCCGTGGCGCGGTCCAGGTCATCACGATCAACCGTCCCGCGAAGAAGAACGCGCTCGACGCGGGCGTGGCCGCCGGAGTGGCCGCCGCGGTCGACGAGTTGGACGAGTCGGACGAGCTGCGGGTCGGTGTGCTCACCGGGGCGGGCGGCACGTTCTCGGCGGGCATGGACCTCAAGGCCTGGCTGCGCGGCGAGAGTCCCGCGATCGAGGGCCGGGGGCTGTGCGGGATCACCATCACCCCGCCGCGCAAACCGCTGATCGCCGCCGTCGAGGGCTGGGCGCTGGCCGGCGGCTTCGAGCTGCTGCTCGCCTGCGATCTCGTCGTGGCCTCCCGCACGGCACGGGTCGGGGTACCGGAGGTGACACGCTCCCTGGTCGCCCGGGCGGGTGCGGCACTGCGCCTGCCGCAGCGGATCCCGTACGCCATCGCGCTGGAACTGCTGCTGACCGGCGAGCCCATCACCGCCGTACGCGCGGCCGAGGTCGGACTGGTCAACCGGCTCACCGACGAGGGCGACGCGCTCGCCGGCGCGCTGGAACTCGCCACGACCATCGCGGCGAACGGCCCCCTCGCCGTCGCCGCGACCAAGCAGATCGCGCAGTCCGCCGCCGAGCGGACGCTGGAGGAGGGCTGGATCCGGCAGGCCGAGATCGCGTCGCCGGTGTTCTCGTCCGAGGACGCACGGGAGGGCGCCGCCGCCTTCGCAGAGAAGCGGCCACCGGTCTGGAAGGGACGCTGACCGCGTCGTAGCACCGCCAGGATCCTCAAGTCAGACCGACAGGGAGGGTGTTGTGACCACAGGACCGCTGTCCGGCTGCCGCGTCGTCGAGTTGGGCGGCATCGGACCGGGCCCGTTCGCCGGCATGCTGCTCGCCGACCTCGGCGCGGAGGTCGTCCGAGTGGACCGACCCGAGCGGGCGGCCGAGCCCGACGCGGGCGGCCCCGGGGACGTACTCAACCGAGGGAAGCGGTCGGTCGCACTCGACCTGAAACACCCGGCCGGACCCGCCGCCCTCCTCCAACTCGCCGCGCGCGCCGACGTGTTGATCGAGGGCTTCCGCCCGGGCGTCACCGAACGCCTGGGCATCGGACCGCACGAGTGCCTCGCCCGCAACCCCCGGCTCGTCTACGGCCGGATGACCGGCTGGGGCCAGACCGGCCCCCTCGCCGCGGCCGCCGGACACGACCTCACCTACATCGCCCTCACCGGCGCACTCGGCGCGATCGGAGACGCGGCAGGCCCGCCGCAGATACCGCTGAACCTCGTCGGCGACTTCGGAGGCGGCGGCTGCTACCTCGTGATCGGCGTGCTGGCCGCCCTGCATGCCGTCGGGCGTAAGGGAGTTGGCCAGGTCGTCGATGCCGCGATCGTCGACGGGACGGCCCACCTCCTCGCGAGTACCTTCGGGAAACTCGGGCGCGGGGTGTGGACCGACGAGCGCGGTGTCAATCAACTCGACGGCGGCTGGCCCTTCTATGCCGTCTACGAGACCAAGGACCGTCGGCATGTGGCGGTCGGCGCGCTGGAGTCGAAGTTCTACCGCCGACTGGTCGAACTGCTCAAGCTCGACGTCGACCCGGAGCTGCAGCACGACCGCTCGACCTGGCCGGAGCTGCGTCGCCGCCTGGCGGAACGCTTCGCGGAGCGCACGCGTGACGAATGGGCGGCCGTCCTCGAAGGAACCGACGCCTGCGTCGCACCCGTCCTCGGCCTCACCGAGGCCGCAGCACATCCCCAACTCGCCGCGCGCGGAAGCCTGTTCACGCGCGACGGTGTCGTACAGCCCGCCGCGGCACCCCGTTTCTCGGCGACGCCGTCGAGTCCGGGACCGGCGGCACCACCCGTGGGTGCCGACACCCGCGCCGTGCTCCGGGACTGGGAGATCACCGACGCCGACGCACTCGTCGACAGCGGCGCCGCCGTCCAGTTCCCCCACTGATTCCCCCTGATTCCCCAGCGACCGAGAGGACCCTTCCATGCCCGAGGCCGTCATCGTCGACGCCGTCCGCACGCCCATCGGCAAGCGCAACGGCTCCCTGGCCGCCGTCCACGCGGCCGATCTGTCGGCACATGTGCTCACCGCGCTGGTGGAACGCACCGGCGTGGACCCCGGCACCATCGACGACGTGATGTGGGGCTGCGTGACCCAGGTCGGCGACCAGTCGAGCAACATCGCGCGCTTCGCCGCCCTCGCGGCGGGCTGGCCCGAGCATGTGCCCGGGGTGACGATCAACCGGGCCTGCGGCTCCAGCCAACAGGCCGTCGACTCCGCCGCGCACGCCGTCATGGCCGGGCAGTACGACCTGGTCGTGGCCGGCGGCGTGGAGACCATGACCAGGGTCCCGCTCGGCTCGCACCGGACCACCGGTCAGCCGTACGGACCCGCCGTCCTGGCCCGCTACGACGGTTTCCAGTTCAGCCAGGGCGTCGGTGCCGAGCTGATATCCGAGCGGTGGGGCCTCAGTCGCACCCGGCTCGACGAGTTCGCGTCCGAGTCGCACGCCAAGGCCGCGGCGGCGATCGACTCGGGCATCTTCGACGACCACATCGTGCCCATCGAGGTCGAGGGCACCAAGTTCACCGTCGACGAGGGCCTGCGGCGCGGGACTTCGGTCGAGACCCTCGCCAAACTGAAGCCGTCGTTCAAGGAGGACGGCGTGATCCACGCCGGGAACGCCTCTCAGATCTCCGACGGCGCCGCCGCGCTCCTCATCACAACTCCCGAACGGGCAAGGGAGTTGGGCCTCAAGCCGATCGCCCGCTACCACTCGGGCGCGGTCAGCGGCGCGGACCCGATCATGATGCTGACCGGCCCGATCCCGGCGACCGAGAAGGTGCTCCGCCGGTCCGGTCTCTCCATCGAGGACATCGGCGCCTTCGAGGTCAACGAGGCGTTCGCACCGGTGCCGTTGGCGTGGCTGGCCGAGACCGGCGCCGACCCCGAGCGGCTCAACCCGCTCGGCGGAGCGATCGCGGTCGGCCATCCGCTCGGTGGCTCCGGCGCCATCCTGATGACCCGCCTGCTCGCCCGGATGCGCCAACGCAACCTGCGCTACGGCCTCCAGACGATGTGCGAAGGGGGCGGCACGGCCAACGCCACGATCATCGAACTGCTGCCGTGACGGCTCACCAGGCGACCGGCAACTCGTAGATGCCGTAGGCCTGGGAGTCCTCCTTGAACTTCAACTCCGAGACGTCGACGGCGAGTCGGAGGGTCGGGATGCGGCGGAACAACGTGCTGAAGACGACGTGGAGTTCGATGCGGGCGAGCTGCTGGCCCACGCACTGGTGCGGGCCCCAGCCGAACGCGTGGTGGTGGGCCGCGCTGCGCGTGAGGTCGAGCTTCTCGGGGTCGGGGAACGCCTGCGGGTCCCAGTTGGCGGCCGGCAGCGACGCGATGACGCCCTCGCCCGCGCGGATGATCTCGCCGTCGATCTCGATGTCCTCCAACACGGCCCGGCGTGCCAGGAGATGCGGGATGGTGAGGTAGCGCAGCAGCTCCTCGACCGTGCTCGTCACGTACTTCGCATCGTCCGAGTGCTCGCGCAGGCCCGCGAGTTGGTCCGGGTTCTCCAGCAGCAGCGCGGTCCCCAGCGTGATCATGTTGGCGCTGGTGTCGTGCCCGGCGACGAGCAGGATGTGCCCCAGCGGCGCGGCCTCCTCCATGGACAGCTCGCCCGCCTTGATGCGCGCGCCGAGGTCGGAGAGGACGTCCTCGCCGGGGTTGTCCATCTTGCCCTCGATGAGTCCGGCGATGTAACGGCGCACGGTCGCCGTGCTCTCCGCCGCCTTCTCCGGCGTCTTGAAGCGCGCGTTGGTCACCCCCGCGTGCTCCTGGAAGAAGTCGTGGTCCTCGTACGGCACCCCGAGGAGCGCGCAGATCATCAGCGACGGCAGCGGGAGCGACAGCGCCTCGTTCAGCTTGGTCGGGTTGGGACCCGCGAGCATCTTGTCGATGAGGTCGTCGGTGATCCGCTGGATCTCCGGGCGGATCTTCTCCATCCGGTGCCGGGTGAACGAACTCGTGAGCATCCGCCGCCACCGCGTGTGCTCGACCCCGTCGGTGTTGTTGATCGACGGCTGGATATGGTCCGCGTGCGCCTTCATCGCCTCGGTCGTGTGCGGATATCCGGGCGCCCCGATATTCGCGCTGAGCCGGGGATCGGTCAGCAACTGCCGCTGGGCCGCGTGCGTCGTGACGACCCACGGGGTCGTACCGTCCCAGGTCTTCGCCCGCACCAGGGCCTTGTCCGAGTCGTGCAGCTTCAGCAGCCCCGGCGGCGGCGCGAACGGGCACTGGCCCGATCGGGGCGACGGGTACTCGGGCAGTTCCTCGGAGACGTCGGTTCCGGCCACGCTCTCGGTCATGGTTCTGTCGTCCTCTCGTCGGCCCCACACCTGACGGAACCATACGTCGACCGATCGGTACAATCAATCTCCCGGAAACCTCCAGGAGGCCGGTGAAGAAATGTGTGACACATGTATTGACCGGGTGGTCTATTTGCCGACCGGCTGAGTCAGCGAGGCTCCCGCGGCATCCCGAGCCCCCGCTCGGCCACCTGCGTCCGCAGCACCTCGTTCGCCCCGCCCGCGATCGTGTACGCCCGCGAGTACAGATGCGCGTCCTGCCACCAGCCGTCCGCTACGGCGTCCTCGTCGCCCTCGATCAGCAGCCCGTCCGTGCCCTGGAGGCCCACGCCGAAGTCGACCAGGTCGTGATTCAGCTCGCTGAAGAAGATCTTGCCGAGGAGGGCATCGGCGGGCTGCTCCGTGTCGTGCAGCATGCGTGACTGCGCGAGACCGATCAGCGCGGCGTTCACCTGCACCCGCGCGGCCAACTCGCCGATCGCCTGCCGGGTCGCGGAGTCGTCGAGCGCGGGCCCGCCGTTGACGGACGTGTGCGCGGCGAGACGTACCAAGTCGTCGAGTACGGCGACCAGTTCGACCCCGCGCGCGGCCACACCGGAACGTTCGTGGCCGAGGCTGCTCATCGCCACCCGCCAGCCGTCATTGACCCGGCCGATCACGTTCGCGGCCGGAATGCGGACGCCGTCCAGGAACACCTCGTTGAAGTCGGTGGTCCCGGTGATCTCCCGCAGTGGGCGGATGTCGACACCCGGGCTGCGCAGATCGAGGGCGAAGGCCGTGATGCCCTTGTGCTTCGGGGCCTCGCGGTCGGTGCGTGCGAGCAGGTACCCCATGTCGGCGTGCTGGCCGTTGGTCGTCCACACCTTCTGGCCGTCCACGACGAACACCGCGTCGTCGCCCTCGCCCTCAGGAACCGCCCGGGTCCGCAGGGCCGCCAGGTCGCTGCCCGCCTCGGGCTCGCTGAACAGCTGGCACCACACGTCCTCGCACGAGCGGATGCGGGGCAGGAAACGCGCCCGCTGTGCGTCGGTGCCGAACTCCAGCAGCGCGGCCGAGGCCAGCGAGGCCGCGCCGATCGGCTGCCAGGTCCGGGCGCGGGCGATCTCTTCGGCCACGACGGACGGTTCCAGCGGATGCGCGTCGGGGCGGCCGCCGTACTCGGCCGGCCAGTCGATCCCGAGGAAGCCCGCCTCGTACAGCTTGGCGGTCCACTCCCGGATCGCCGGCATCGACTCCGGCTCCGGTGCGCGCACCCCCGCACGGTTCTTGATGCCCGGGGCGTGCTCCGCGACGAAGGCGCGCACCTTCCTCCGGAACGCCTCGAGCTCGGGCGTGGACTCCAGTCGCATCGCTGTCGGCTCCCTGTTCTCGTACCGCGGCCCAGAAATGAGGTCACTGTAACCGGGCCGATCACCCGGTTGCCAGTGCCTGCGACCCTAAAAAGTGACCTCAACTTGCATCCTGGTACCCGAACCGCACGCCTCCGGCCCAGGTGACGAATAGACTGGGGATCCGCAATATCCGCCCCAGAGGAGTTGGCCATGGCGACTGCCGTCGACCGCGAGCCCGCCGACGGCGAGACCGGTGTCCCGGTCGGCAAGCTGGCCGCGCAGACCGCCCGCCGTATCGAGGCGACCGTGATCCGCCAAGGCTGGCCGGTGGGCGAGTCGTTGGGCTCCGAGGTGGACCTGCGGGAGCGGCTCGGGGTGAGCCGCGCGGTGCTCCGCGAGGCGGTACGGCTCGTCGAGCACCACCAGGTGGCCAGGATGCGGCGCGGCCCGAACGGTGGCCTGATCGTCTGCGCACCCGACGCGGGACCGGCCACCCGCGCCATGGTGATCTACCTCGAATACGTCGGCACCAGCGTCACCGACCTGCTCCAGGCTCGCCTCCTGCTGGAGCCGATCGCCGCGGGACTGGCCGCCGACCGCATCACCGAGGAGGGCATCGACACCCTCCGGACCACCCTCGACGCCGAACTCGACCACTGGGACGAACCCGGAGTCCACTCGCAGGACCCGCTGCACCCCGTGCTCGGTCAGTTGTCCGGCAACCCGGTCCTGCACCTGTTCGTCGACGTGCTCACCCGGCTCACCGCACGCTACGCGCACACCTCCCGCCGTATCTCCAAGGCCGAGATGCACGCGGCGAAGGACACCTCGCACCGCGCGCACAAAGCCGTCGTCGACGCGGTGATCGCCGACGACGGGGCCCGCGCCCAGACGGAGTTGACCGCGCATCTGGAGTCGGTGGCCGGCTGGATCGAGAAGCACCGGGTGCGGCGCGGACAGCGGATCGCGGGCAATGTCGTAGAGCCGGAACTGGTGGAGGGCCCGCGGGCCAAGCTCGCCGAAGTGGTCGCGGCCCGTATCCACGACGACATCGCCGCGCGCGGCTGGCAGACCGGCATGGTGCTCGGCTCGGAGGCCGATCTGCTCGCCCGCTACTCGATCAGCCGGGCCGTACTGCGGGAAGCCGTACGGCTGTTGGAGTACCACTCGGTCGCCCGGATGCGTCGCGGCCCCGGCGGCGGCCTGATCGTCACAGAGCCCGAGCCGCAGGCCAGTATCGACACCATGGCGCTGTTCCTGGAGTACCAGGGCGTCACCGCCGACGACCTGCGGATCGTGCGCAACGCGATCGAACTGGGGATCGTCGCCCGGGTCACCGCCAGAGTCGCGGAGGGCGACAAAGAGGTGACCGAACGGCTCGGCAAGGCCGTGCGCTGGAGCACGGAGGGCCCCGCCGACGACCCGCGCAAGGCCGACCTCTTCCACACCGAACTGGCCGCGCTCTCCGACAATCCGGTGCTGTCGCTGTTCCTGTCGATCATCACCGAGCTGTTCCGCCGCCACGCCTCCGGCCATGACCGACCACTGCCCGGCGACACGGCGGCGGACGAGGTCCAACACGTCCACCAGCGGATTCTCGACGCCATCGTCGAGGGCGACGCCGGAGTGGCCCGGCACCGGATGCGCCGCCACCTGGACGCGCTGATCCCCTGGTGGCACTGATCTCCTGACGATCGACCGGCAACGCCCCTGTGTGGCCTTCGGGCCCACGGGGGCGTTCCGCTGTACATGTCCGCCGCATCGGGCTGTGTCGGGCGAGGCTAATTAGGTATACTGAATAGGTCGAGCCGAAGGAGATCCGATGCGCCGGACCCTGTTCGAAGAGACCCATGAGGACTTCCGTCTGCTGGTCCGTGACTTCATCGCCCGCGAGGTGGTCCCTTCGTACGAGGACTGGCGGCGCGCCGGACTCGTCCCTCGGGACCTGTTCACCGCACTGGGCAAGCTCGGCATCATCGGCACGTCGATTCCGGAGGAGTACGGCGGGGGCGGCCAGGACGACTACCGCTACAACGCGGTGATCCAGGAGGAGTGCGCCCGCGCCTGCGTCACGCTCGGCGGTCTGCGTACCCATCTCGACATCGTCGTCCCGTACTTCACGGGACTGGCCAATGCCGAGCAACGGGCCCGCTGGCTACCGGGGTTGGCGTCCGGCGAGCTGTACACCGCGATCGCGATGAGCGAGCCCGCGACCGGCTCCGACCTCGCCGGCATCACCACCCGGGCGGTCCGCGACGGCGACCACTTTGTCCTCAACGGCGCCAAGACCTTCATCACCGGCGGCCACCACGCCGACCTGGTGATCGTCGTCGCTCGCACCACCGTCGACCCGGACAACCGGCGCGCCGGTCTCTCCCTCCTCGTGGTGGAGAAGGGCATGCCCGGCTTCACCGTCGGGCGCAAGCTGGAGAAGATCGGCCTGGCCGTCCAGGACACCGTGGAACTCGCCTTCGACGACGTCCGCGTGCCTGCCGCCAACCTCCTCGGCGAGGAAGGCGCGGCCTTCACGCTCCTCGGCCGCAACCTCGCCCAGGAGCGCCTGGCCATCGCGGTCGGCGCGGTCGCCCAGGCCCGTACCGCGATCGACCTGACCGTCGCCTACGTCCGCGACCGGAACGTGTTCGGAAAACCGCTGGCCCAGTTCCAGAACACGAAGTTCGAACTCGCTGCCCTCGACGCCGAGTTGACGGCCGCGCAAGCCCTGCTCGACGCGGCGATCACCGCGCTCGTCGCGGGCGAACTGGACCCGGTGGACGCGGCCCGCACCAAGCTGGTCTGCACCGAGACACAGGGCCGCGTGGTCGACCGCTGTCTCCAACTGCACGGCGGCTACGGCTACATCCTCGAATCCCCGATCGCCCGCCTGTACGCGGACGCCCGCGTGACCCGTATCTACGGCGGCACCAGCGAGGTCATGAAGCTCATCATCAGCAAGTCCCTGGGCCTGTAGATCCCTACAGAATTCGCCTTCAAAACACGGCAGTCCATGAGGAGTTGGGTGTGAACATCGACGGATCAGCGGCACTCGTCACCGGCGGCGCCTCCGGGCTCGGCCTCGCCACCGCACGCCGCGTCATCGAACGCGGCGGACGTGTCGTCCTCGCCGACATCTCCGAGGAACAGGGCGTCAAGGCGGTCGCCGACCTCGGCGAGGCCGCCCGCTTCGTCCGCACCGACGTCACCGACGCGAGCGAGGTGACCGCCGCCCTCGACGCGGCCGAGCAACTCGGCACCCTGCGCGCCGTCGTGCACTGCGCCGGACGCGGCGGCGACCGCACCCGGATCATCGACCGCGACCGCAACCCCGGCGAACTCGACACCTTCGCCGAGGTCATACGCGTCAACCTGATCGGCACCTACAACGTGCTGCGCCTGGCCGCCGCCCGCCTCGCCGGCAACGAGATCGTCGACGGCGACCGGGGTGCCGTAGTACTCACCGCGTCGGTAGCGGCCTTCGACGGCCAGATCGGGCAGACCTCCTACACCGCCGCCAAGGCCGGAGTCCACGGCATCACCCTCGTCGCCGCCCGGGACCTGGCCAGTTGGCAGATCCGCGTGAACACCATCGCCCCCGGCATCATGGACACCCCGATGCTCGGCCGCCTCCGCGCCGACATCCGCGACGGCCTCGCCGCCTCGGTCCCGCACCCCAAGCGACTCGGTGACCCGGACGACTTCGCGCGCCTCGCCGTGGAGATGCTGGAGAACCCGTACCTCAACGGCCAGACCGTCCGTCTCGACGGCGCCATCCGCATGGCCCCGCGATGACGGCGGACGGCGGGACCGGTGAGACCGACGAGCAGTTCCGCGCCCGTCTGCGGGCCTTTCTGACGGAGCATCACCCCGGACGCCGCCCCAAGGACCCCGGCGAACGGGTCGCCTGGCAGAAGAAATGGCTCGCCACGCTCTACGACGCCGGTTACGCGGGCCCGAGTTGGCCGCGCGAGTACGGCGGCATGGACCTGTCCTTCGCCCGCCAGGTCAGCTACCAGGAGGAGTACGCCCGCGCCCGCGTCCCCGGACCCCTGGGCACCGGACTGGGCATCGCCGCGCCCACCCTCATCAAGTACGGCACGCCCGAGCAGAAGGAGCGCCATCTGCGCCCCATGCTGCGCGGCGACATGGTGTGGGCCCAGGGCTACTCCGAACCGGAGGCCGGTTCGGACCTCCCCGCGCTGCGCACGACGGCACGGCGCGAGGGCGCTGAGTACGTCGTCAACGGGCAGAAGGTGTGGAACAGTTCGGCCGACATCGCCGACATCGTCTTCACCCTGGTCCGCACCGGACCGCCCGACTCCCGCCAGGACGGCATCAGTTACCTCCTCATCGATGCACACGCCCCCGGAGTGACCGTACGGCCACTGCGCGACCTGACCGGTGACGCCCACTTCTGCGAGATCTTCTTCGACGACGTCCGCGTCCCGGCAGTCAACCGCATCGGCGAGGAGAACGGCGGCTGGCCGCTGGTGCGGACGAGCCTGGGACATGAGCGAGCAGCGGGGGCGATGAACCAAGCGGCCCTGTACCGCCGGGTGTTGGACGAGTTGATCGAACTCGCCCACGAGCGCGGTGCCACGGCCGACCCGATCGTCCGTGACCGGCTCGCCGACTTCGAGATCCGCGTCCGTGTCATGCGGCTCACCGGCATGCGCACCATCGCCGACATCATGGCCAAGGGCGAGCCAGGTCCGGCCTCTTCGACGGCACGGCTGTCCATCGTGACCTTCGAGCAGGAGTTGCACGAGTTCGCGCTCGACCTGCTCGGACCGTACGGCATCCTCGACCGACGCGACCCGCACGCGGTCCAACGCGGGCGCTGGGTATGGGGGTTCCTGCGCACCCGTGCCTCGTCGATCGGCGCGGGCACCGCAGAGATCCAGCGCAACACGATCGCCGAGCAGGTGCTCGGCCTGCCCCGTGACCCGGCGATGCCGACCTTGGAGAGGACCCGATGAAGGCCGCACGCTGTACGGAGTACGGGCCACCCGGTGGCCTCTCGGCCGTCGAACTCGACGACCTCCGGCCCGGACCCGGGGAGGTACTGGTCCGCGTGCACGCGGCGGCGGTGAACTTCCCGGACGTACTGATCGTGGCGAACCGCTACCAGGTGCCCGCGCCACTGCCGTTCACGCCGGGCAGCGAATTCGCCGGTGTGGTCGCCGAGTTGGGCCCGGGTGTGTCCGGTCCACCTGTCGGCTCACCGGTCGCCGGGGCGGTGCTCACCGGCGCGTTCGCCGAACAGGTCGTGGTGCCCGTCGCGAGTCTGCGGCAGGTGCCCGAGGGGCTCGACATGGTGCACGCGGCCGCGTTCCACGTCACCTACGCCACCGCCTACCACTCCCTCGTCACCGTCGGACAGGGCAGTGCGGGGGAGTGGGTGGTGGTGCTCGGTGCGGCCGGCGGGGTCGGCTCGGCGGCCGTCGACATCGCGACGCGGCTCGGTCTGCGGGTGGTCGCCGCCGCGTCGAGCCAGGAGCGGCTGACGGTCGCCCGCAAGCTCGGGGCCGAGGCCGGCGTCGACTACGTCCACGAGGATCTCAAGCTCCGCACAAGGGAGTTGACCGGCGGCGAGGGCGCCCACCTCGTGATCGACCCGGTGGGCGGCGACCACGCGGAGGCCGCGCTGCGGGCGCTGCGCCGGGGCGGCCGGTTCGTCACGGTCGGGTACGCCGACGGGAAGATCCCGCGCATCCCGCTGAACCTGGTGCTGCTCAAGGACCTGGTGGTCCGAGGCTTCGAGATCCGTACGGTACGGCAGTACTCCCCGGACGCCGTGGCCGCGGCCGACCGTGCCCTCGCCGGGATGGTCAGGGACGGGATGCGCCCGCTGGTCTCCCGCGTCCATGCCCTCGCCGAGGTCGCGAGCGCCCTGACCGATGTCGCCGAGCGCAGGACCACCGGCAAGGTGGTCCTGGATCTCACGTCGTAGCAAAAGCCATCCGAACCAAATGCCGTCAGAACGTGGGGAGTTGGGGGCGCTTGCGGACATAGCCGCCGGCGTCCACCCGCATCTGCATGCCGGTGACATAGCGGGACTCGTCCGAGACCAGGAAGAGCACCATGTCGGCGACGTCCTCCGGCTCGACGTAGGGGATGTCCATACCGGTGGTCGCGGGGAACGAGAGCAACGCGTCCTCGCGGGTCGGGTTCTCTAGGTCCGGCCGGAACGAGCGGTACATGATGTCGCTGTTGAGCATGTCCGTGTTGACGTTGGTGGGGTGCAGGCCGTTGACCCGGATCCGCCGCGACAGCAGCACCGTCGCCAAGTCGTGGACGAACGCGGCCACTTGGCGCTTGGCGAAGGAGTAGCCCAGGCCACCGGGTCCGTTGGACGGGCTGTCGACGGTCGCCGGGGTCAGGGCCGCGATGGAACCGGTCGCCACGATCGAGGCGCCGTCGGGCAGATGCGGCAGGGCGGCCTCGACGGCGTGCACGACACCGTTGAAGTCGACGGTGACGGCGTCGATGAAGGCCTGGACGCCCTGCTGCGGACCGAGCGGCGCGATACCGGCCTGCGCGACCACGGCGTCGAGCCGCCCGAGTTCGGCCACCCCGTCGGCCACGGCCGCCTTGAGAGCGGCGGGATCCCGTACGTCCGCCTTGCGGGCCACGATGCGTCGGCCGAGCTTCTCGACCTGGCGCACGGTCTCGTCCAGGTCGTCCTGAGTGGCCAGCGCATACGCGTTGGTCGCGATGTCCTCGCACAGGTCGACGGCGATGATGTCGGCGCCCTCCGCGGCAAGCCGGAGCGCGTGGGCGCGGCCCTGTCCGCGCGCCGCCCCGGTGATGAACACGACCTTGTCCTGTACTCGGCCCATCCTGGGGCTCCTTCCGCCGGAGATAAAAGAGTAGCCTGAATACTGTCCGATGGCGCTGTTCGTGATCCATGATCGGTATCAAGTCCGCTGACCGCTGGCCGGTTTCCGTTCAGTGGGACCTGAACAGTGCACACAATTCGGCCGGTGCTAGAGAGTCCATGAGATTCGAGGGAGCACATCGATGCCATTGCAGCCGTGGATGAAGTTGCTGTCGACCGACGACCACCTGATCGAGCCGCCGCGCCTGTGGACGGACCGCCTGCCGGCGAAGTACCGCGACGTCGGACCGCGGATCGTGGAACAGGCGCGGGGAGAGGGCCAGGCCCCGGCCGAGGTGTGGAACTACGAGGGGCGCATCTACCCCTACATCGGCCTGAACGCCGTCGCGGGCAAGTCCCCCGAGGAGTTCGGCCTCGAACCGACCCGCTACGACGAGATGATCCCGGGCTGCTACGACCCGAAGGCCCGGCTGCGGGACATGGACCTGGACGGCGTGTGGGGCGCGCTCTGCTTCCCGTCGTTCCCGCGCTTCGCCGGCACGATCTTCCTGGACGGCGAGGACCGTCAACTCGCCCTGCTCTGCGTCCAGGCGTGGAACGACTTCGTGCTCGACGAGTGGTGCGCCACCGCCCCCGGCCGGCTCATCCCGCTGGTCATCCTGCCGCTGTGGGACGTGGACGCCTGCGCGGCCGAGATCCGGCGTACGGCGGCCAAGGGCGCCAAGGCGATCTCGTTCCCGGAGAACCCGGTCCCACTGGGCCTGCCGTCGTTCCACACCGACCACTGGGACCCGGTGTTCAGGGCGGCCGTGGAGACCGACATGCCGCTGTGCCTGCACTTCGGCACCTCGGGCGCGGCCCCGAAGACCGCTCCGGAGGCACCCTTCGCGGTGACGATCACCCTGTTCGCCACCAACTCGATGTACGCGGCCGCCGACCTGCTGTTCTCCCCGGTCCTCCACAACCACCCGGGGCTGAAGATCGGCCTGTCCGAGGGCGGGATCGGCTGGATCCCGTATCTGCTGGAGCGCGCCGACGGCACCTGGGAGCGGCACCGCTTCTACCAGAACGTCAACCAGACCGTGCGGCCCTCGGAGCTGTTCCACAAGCACTTCCACGGCTGCTTCATCGACGACCGGTTCGGTGTGGAGGTGCGCCACCACATCGGCGTCGACAAGATCACCTGGGAGTGCGACTACCCGCACTCGGACTCGTACTGGCCCAAGAGCCGCGCCTACGCCGCCGAGGTCCTCGCCGACGTGCCGGACGACGAGGTGCACAAGATCGTGGAGCTGAACACCCGCCGTCTCTACAACCTCCCCGCATGAGCGGGCGCCCGGAGTCCGAGCGCTCCGACTGGACCGACCTCGATCTGCTGACCCGCGACGAGGCGTACGGTCGCCTCCAGGAGGAGATCGGCGTCACCGCACGCCGTCTGGCCGAACTCGGCGCGGACGACCACGCTGAGCGTGAACTCCTCGACACCCGGCTGCGCGCTCTTCGCGAGGCCGCCGAGGACCTGAATGTCCGCTGAGACAACGGGAGTTGGCATGGGGCGTGTGGAAGGCAAGGTCGCACTCGTCACGGGAGCGGCCCGCGGTCAGGGCCGCTCGCATGCGGTGCGGCTGGCGGAGGAGGGAGCCGATGTCGTCGTCACGGACGTGTGCCACGACATCAGCGACGAGCTGCCCTATCCGCTGGCGTCCAAGGAACAGCTCGAGGAAACCGCCGAGTTGGTGCGGGCGACCGGCCGCCGGTGTGTCGCCGTGCAGGCCGATGTGCGCTCGGTCGTGGAGATGCGGGCCGCCGTCGACGCGGCGCGCGAGGAGTTCGGCCGGCTCGACACCCTCGTCGCCAACGCGGGTGTGATGAGCATCGGCGCCGCCTGGGAGATCTCCGAGGAGGCCTGGGACGTCGTCATGGACGTCAACCTCAAGGGCCCCTGGAACGCGGTGCGGGCCGCGATCCCCTGGATGATCGAGGCCGGACAGGGCGGCTCCGTCATCATCACCAGCTCGGCCGCCGGCATCCGCGGCCATGTGCCGTACGCCCACTACGTGGCCAGCAAGCACGGCGTGGTCGGGCTGATGAAGGCGCTGTCCAACGAACTCGCCCCGCACCGCATCCGGGTGAACACCGTGCACCCCACCGGGGTCAGCGACACCGGCATCACCGTCGGCGTCCCGATCGAGGAACTCGCCGCGCGGGAACCGCTGTTCGCGCTGGCCGCGATGAACCCCCTCGCCCCGTACGTCGAGCCGCGGGACGTGTCGAACGCCGTGCTGTTCCTCGCGTCGGACGAGGCGCGCTATGTCACCGGCCTCCAGTTCACCGTCGACGCGGGCTCGACGAACAAGCCGTAGAACGAACGGAGTTGTGGATGAAGATCACGATCGACTCCTCGCTGTGCTCCGGGCACGCGAGGTGTGCGGCGGCGGCGCCGGAGGTGTTCCGGCTCGACGACGACGGCTATGCGCTGCCCTACGACGGCGAGTTGCCGCCGGAGCTCGAACAGGCCGCCAGGGACGGGGAGTTGGCCTGCCCGGAGCGGGCCATCACCGTCGAGCGCTGACACGACAGGAGCCCCACGGCCGTAGACCGTGGGGCTCCTGTCGTGCTGTTCGGGTCAGCCGGCGGGCTGCGGCGGCGGGGTGAAGTGGTGGCCCCAGAACGCGCCGTCGGTGATCTCGTAGACGGGTACCGGCTCCGGCACCTTCAGGCCGTCCCAGCCGAACTCGACGGCGTAGTTCTCCGGCGACCACACATAGAACGACACCATGCGGTCGTTGGTGTGCTTGCCCAGCGAGTGCATCATCGGGACGTTCAGCTTCGCGGCCCGGTCGAGGGCACGCCCCACGTCGTCCAGCGTCCTGCCCTCGACCATGAAGTGCAGCAGCCGCCCGGGACCCGGCGCCGGAGTGACGCCCAGGGTGTGGTGGCGGGGGTTGCAGCCCATGAACCAGGTCGTACCGCCCGGCGAGCGCATCGTGTTGCGCTCGATGAAGCCGAGGACGTTCACGTAGAAGTCGAAGGTCCCGCGCGCGTCCTCGGCCGAGAGGATGGCGTGCCCGAAACCCATGTCACCGGTCAGGAACTCCGAGACCAGGGGAGTCTGCACCGGGACGTGGTCGAGGATCGCGCCGTAGAACAGCTCGACCGGGTTGCCGCCCGGGTCGTTGAACTTGACGAAGCCGGTGACCCTGCGTTCCGCGGCCTCGTCCTCGGTGCCGGCGGTCACCTTGATGCCGGTCTTCTCGACGTCGGCGACCAGACGGGCCAACTCCCGTTCGTCGATGACCTCGAAGCCCAGGGCGGTCATCCCGCTCTGCGAACCGGGGGAGACCACGATACGGGCCGGATAGTCGTCCATCCGGTAGTACAGGGATTCCGGGTCGCCGCCCTCAACTGGCATCAGGCCGAGGAAATCCGCCCCGAACACCTTCCATTTCTCGATGTCGCTGGACTCCAGCCGTACATACCCGAGTGAGCGCACACCCATCAGGGTCTCCCATCACCGTCGTCAAGTCCTGGCAGCCCGACGCTAATCAGCGGGGCGGACCGGGGGACGCCCACGTCCCACTGATCGGGAAGAGCGCGACACCCGCTCGGGGCGCGGTGGCACGGTGACTGTCGCCCGTCACCCCGCGACCGGAGGCCACGCACCGCCATGACACTCACCGCTGAGGACACCCTGCGCGAACTGCACACCGACGAGGGCACGTTGCGCTACCACGAGGTGGGCGACGGGCCGCCGCTGCTCCTGTTGCACGGTTCCGGTCCCGGCGTGACCGGCTGGCGCAACTACCGGGGAAATCTCCCCGTGTTCGCGAAGCACTTCCGCTGTCTCGCCCTGGAATTCCCGGGGTTCGGGGTCAGCGACCCCACCGACGAGAACCCGATGATGGCGGCCCCGAAGGCGGTGCTGCGTTTCCTCGACGGCCTCGGCCTGGAGCGCGTCGACGTCATCGGGAACTCCATGGGCGGCTTCGTCGCCGCCGGACTCGCCGTCGCCCACAAGGACTTGTTCCGCAGGGTCGTCACCATCGGCGGCGTGGGCCGCAACATCCTCTCGCCGGGCCCCAGCGAAGGCCTCAACCTGCTGGTCGAGTTCGCCGAGAACCCGACCCGCGAGAACCTCGTCCAGTGGCTCCGGTCGATGGTCCACGACCCGGCCCTCCTTACCGAGCAACTCATCGAGGAGCGGTGGGTGACCGCCACCGAGCCCGCGACCCTGGAGGCCTCCCGGCGGATCTACGGCCGGCAGGCCATGGCCGCCATGCAGGCCGCGCAGGCCCACTCCGACCAGCCCATCTGGGCCGCCCTCCACAAGATCACCGCGCCCACACTGCTGACCTGGGGCCGCGACGACCGGGTCACACCGTTGGAGAGCGCGCTGATCCCGATGCGTACGATTCCCAAAGCGGAACTGCATGTGCTGCCCGACTGCGGCCACTGGGCCATGATCGAGCAGAAGGAGGCCTGGGAGAGCGTGGTCCTGGCCTTCCTGACCCGCCCCGAGGCGTCCTGAGCGTCGGCGGGAGCACCGGACGACATGGGGGACGACGTGGCGAGACCCGCTGAGGGACGGCAACCGGCGGCCCCGATGTCGAGCGGCCAGGCCGCCCGCCGGGTCCGCATCCTCCGCGCCGCCTCCGAACTCGGCGCCCGCGAGGGCCTGGCCAGCGTGCAGATGCACGACGTGGCCAAGGAGGCCGGCGTCGCCATCGCCACCGTGTACCGCTACTTCCCGTCCAAGCCGTATCTGTTCATGGCGGTCCTGGAGTGGCACATCGAGCAGTTCGTCGGTGGTCACGCGACCGTCGCCGAGGAGGGCACGGACGCCGCCGCCGAGATCGCGGAGCTGCTCATCACGCTCAGCGTGAAGCTGCTGGACAGCCCCCTGCTGGCCTCGGCGGTGGCGCTGTCGTCGTTCACCGAGTACACGAGTGTCGTCCCGGCCCGCACGGACCTCGTCGACAGCGCCCTGGGACAGGCCATCCTGCGGCTGCTCGGCGGCGGCGTCCGCGAGGCCTCGGAGACCGACCGCAGCAGGGCTCGCCTGCTCATCTACGGCTGGTGGGGGCTGTTCGTGGCCATGCTCACCGAGGAGCTGTCCACCGCGGAGGCGGAGACGAACATGCGCCTGGCCGCACGGCTGCTGCTCACGCCGTAGCCGCGGGGATCGCCGGAGTCGCCGCAGTCGCAGGGATCGCCGTGGTCGTCGCGTAAATGTGAAGCAATTCTTACGTCCCCCGGGCCGCGGGGTCATTTCCCGTTTTCCGTGGGTAGCTTGGTTCCCGTCGGCGGCAGCCCGTTCCTCTTGTCGCCGATTCCCAGCGGAATCAAGAACAGGAAGTTCGGCATGCGGAAAATCGGTTTTGTCGGTGTGGCTCTCGTTGCCCTTTCCTTCACGCTCACGGCGTGCGGTGGGTCCGACAACAGCGACTCCACCTCGAAGGCGGCGCCCTCCATGTCGGCCACGAAGGCGGCAATGAAGTCGGCCGACCGGACGGGAATGTTCGCGGGGCTCAACGGCAAGAAGGTGACCGGCTCCGCGCAGGTGAGCGGCATGGACGTCACGCTCTCCGGCTTCACGTCCGACGAGGGCCCGGACCTGCATGTCTACCTCACGAACGGCACGGATGAAGCCGCCGTGTCCGCGGGCAAGCAGCTCGGTGCCGTCAAGTTCGACAAGGCGTCCCAGATGTTCGCGCTCAACGGCGCGGACGCGGCCGGATACACCACCGTGGTCATCCACTGCGACAAGGCGAAGGCGGTATTCGGCGCCGCGAAACTGTCATGAAGTCGTTCCCTTCGCGCCCGACTCTGATCGCGGCGGTCCTCGCCGGCGCGATCAGAGTCACCCTCGGTGTCCTGTGGCTCCATGAAGGAACGCTCAAATACCGGGCGCATTTCGGGGCGGCTGACATCCTGTTGGTGGCGAACAGTGCGAAGTCGAACAGCAGGGTTCCGGGCTACTTCAAGAGTTTCGCGGATTTCGCACTCGCGGGTTGGCCGCATTTCTTCGGCTTCGCGATGCCCCTTCTGGAGACGGCCCTTGGAGTCGTCCTTGTCCTGGGGGTGTTCACTTTGCCCGCGTCTTTCATGTCGGCATTCACCTTGCTGACGTACTGGAGCGCGGATCAGTTGATCACCGAATATCCGATCATGGTCGCCCTCTCGACGGTGGTCATCGCCTGGCCGCTCCTGGCCTCGCATTTCTCCGTGACGACTCTCGCGGAAAGGGCGGTGGGCCGAAGGCGCCCGGACCTGGTGGTGTTCCGGGAGCCGTTCCGGCGCTGGCTCTGACCGGTCAGTCCGTGCCGCTCGCGATGTCGAGCACCGCGAGGTACGAGAAGGCGACACTCGAGCCGACGGGAGCCCCCGCGCCCGGGTACACGCGTCCCGTCATCGCGGCCGCGGTGTTGCCCGCCGCGTAGAGCCCCTCGATCGGCGCGCCGTCCGGGCGCAGCACCCGTGCGTGCTCGTCGATCTTCAGGCCGCCCTTGGTGCCGATGTCGGCCGGAAGAATGGTCGCGACGTAGTACGGCGGGGTGTCGAGCGGGGGCAGCAGCGGGTTGGGCCACTCGTCCGTGGCCGGCGGTGCCGGGTAGTTCAGCACGGGCAGGGCGGGGAAACCCAGGACGTACTGAGCCATCTGGTCCCAGGGTGTCTCGCCACGATGGAACTTCTCGTCGACACCGGTCCGCGCGTAGCCGTTGAACTCCTCGATGGTCGCGTGCAGGGCTTTCAGCGGTACGTCGATCAGCTGCGCCAACTCCTCAAGGGTGTCGGCCCTCTTCAGCGCACCCGACTCGAACCACTCGGGGCGGACCGGCTGGTCGTAGGGGCCGCCGAAGCCGTCCCGGTCGAGCTGGCGTTGGTCGATGATCCAGTGGGCGGGGATGTGCGAGACGCCTGTGGTGGCGTGCAGGCGGACGATCTCGCGGCCCGCCTGGTCGTAGGGGCGGGTCTCGTTGACGAAGCGTTCGCCCGCCGCGTTGACCCAGATGCCACCCCGGGTGCCCGTGTGGAAGAGAGGGAGGCCGTCGGGCCACACGAGTCCGGGCGTGAACCAGGCCGCGTCGAGCAGATCGGTTGCGGCACCGACCGCGATGCCGGCCTGGAGCGCGTCGCCCGTGTTGCCCGGGGCGCCGTGGGTCCACTCGCTGCCGCGCTCCGGAACCGGCTGGTACTTCTCGCGCAGCTCGCGGTTGCGCTCGAAACCGCCGGCCGCGAGGATCACCCCGCCCGTGGCGCGGAACGTGACCTGTTCGCCGTCGCTCACCGCCTCCACACCGACGACCCTGCCGTCCTCGACGACGAGGCCCTCCAAGGCGGTGTCGAGGCGGAGCGAGCCGTGGCCCGTCTCCAGGAACGCCGCCAACGTCCTGCCGATCAGAGCGCGGCCACCGCTGAGGACCGGGCCTTCGTCATCGCCCCACCGCTGGGTCGGCAGACAGGCGCGGACCAGCCGGGCATGTTCCCCCAGTTCGGCGACGGTGACCTGCGGCGGAAAGACGGTGTGCCCCGTCGGGGACGAGCCGGTGACCGACGGATAGTAGTCCGGCACCGGGAGATGAACGAACGACCGGAACCACGGATTCTTCTCCAGCTCGTCGATCAACTCCACGCCGGCCCGCAGATAGGCGTCCTGGAGCGGCTCGCGTGACGCGTCGTCGACGGTGCTGCGCAGATAGGTCCTCGCGTCCTCGACACTGTCGTCGAGTCCGGCCCGCCGCATGGGCGCGGAACCGGGATACCACAGACCGGAACCGGAGTAGGCGGTGGTGCCGCCCACGCGGTCCGTCTTCTCGATGACGAGCGTCCGCAGCCCGCGTGACGCTGCCAGATAGGCACCGACCAGACCCCCGCCCGACCCGACCACGATCACGTCGTAGACGTCCTCGTTGCTGGTCATCCTGACCTCCTCAGGTGTGCTGACGTTTCTCGACGGCCGAGCGCGGCTCAACGCCACAACCTCTCGCAATGTGCGGGCGACGGTATCGAGCCAACTCCCGGGTTCCGACCGGTCATCTCGCTCAGCGAGACCGTTTGTCCACACCCGGATCCAGTCCCGCTGAGCGGAACGCGCGGGACCGTGATCGGGCGCCGATGCCCAGGCTGGAGGCCATCACGAGGTGAGGATGCGAATGACAGACGTTGGGGAACCGAGGACGGCGACGGACCGTGAGGCTACGGTGGCCGAGGCGGTCCTGCGACTGACGAGCGCGGCCCGTGACCGCCAACCGTGCGCCCCCGTACGGGACTTGCTCGGTGCCACCGACATCGGCCTCGCCTACGCCGTCCAACAGCGCATCGTGGCCGACCGGATCGCCGCCGGCGCGCGGGTCGTCGGCCGCAAGATCGGACTGACCTCCGAGTCCGTGCAGCGCCAAGTGGGCGTCGACCGGCCCGACTTCGGGGTGCTCCTCGCCGACATGGACGTCACTGCGCTGCCTGCCGTGCCGAGCGAACGGCTGCTGCAGCCCAGGGTCGAGGCGGAGATCGCGTTCGTCCTCGCCGCCGACCTCGACGACGGCGAACTGGACGTCGAGCGGGTGCGGTCCGCCGTGGCGTACGCCGTCGCCGCGTTGGAGATCGTGGACAGCCGGGTCGCCGACTGGGACATCGCGATCACCGACACCGTCGCCGACAACGCGTCCAGCGGGCTGTTCGTACTCGGCGGCGAGCGGGTCGAGTTGAAGGCCTTCGAACCCCGGGACGTCACCATGCGGCTGTACGCCGACGGGAAGCTCGCCTCGGAGGGCGACGGCACGGCCTGCCTCGGTGACCCGCTCGCCGCGCTGCTGTGGCTGGCGCGCACCGCCCGGGAGTTCGGCGACCCGCTGCGGGCCGGTCAGGTCGTGCTCTCCGGAGCGCTGGGTCCGCTCGTCCCCACCCCGCCGGGCGTCACCGTACGGGCCGAGATGTCGGGCCTCGGCACGGTGACCGCGACGTTCTCGGCCAACGAACCCGACTCATCGGACTCTTCGAAGGAACAGGGATGACGAAGACCAAGGTGGCCATCATCGGTTCCGGCAATATCGGGACCGACCTGATGATCAAGGTGCTGCGGCTGTCCGACACCCTGGAGATGGCCGCGATGGTGGGCATCGACCCGGAGTCGGACGGCCTCGCCCGCGCCGCGCGCCTGAAGGTGCCCATCACGCACGAGGGCGTGGACGGGCTGATCCGGATGGACGGCTTCGACGACATCGGGATCGTCTTCGACGCCACCTCCGCGAAGGCGCACGTCGAGAACGCCAAGCGCCTCGCCCCGTACGGCAAACGGCTCGTCGACCTCACCCCGGCGGCCATCGGTCCGTACGTCGTGCCGCCGGTGAACCTCGACGAGCACCTCGCGGGCGATGCCGACAACCTCAACATGGTCACCTGCGGCGGCCAGGCCACCATCCCGATCGTGCACGCGGTCAGCCGGATCACACCGGTGCCGTACGCCGAGATCGTCGCCTCGATCGCCTCGAAGTCGGCGGGACCCGGAACCCGCGCCAACATCGACGAGTTCACCGAGACGACCTCCGCCGCGATCGAGAAGGTGGGCGGTGCCCGGCGCGGCAAGGCGATCATCGTGCTGAATCCGGCCGAGCCACCGCTGATCATGCGGGACACCGTGTACTGCCTGATCGGCGACGCGGACCAGGAGCAGGTGCGGGCCTCCGTGGAGGGCATGGTGGACGCGGTCGCCGAGTACGTGCCCGGCTACCGGCTCAAGCAGCAGGTGCAGTTCACGCCGATCCCCGCCGGTGATCCGGTGCACACGCTCTTCACCGGCGATGCCTCCGAGGTCACCACCAAGGTGTCCGTGTTCCTCGAAGTCGAGGGCGCCGCCCACTACTTGCCCGCCTACGCGGGCAACCTCGACATCATGACCTCGGCCGCCCTGCGGGTCGCCGAGCGCATCGCCCAGCGCTTCTCCACCGAGGTGGCCCGATGACCCCCAGGCTCTATGTGCAGGACGTCACCCTCCGGGACGGCATGCACGCCATCCGGCACCGGATCACGCCCGCGAACGTGGCCGCCATCAGCGCGGCCCTGGACCAGGCGGGCGTGGACGCCATCGAGGTCGCCCACGGCGACGGCATCTCCGGCGGCAGCCTCAACTACGGCCCCGGCAGCAACACCGACTGGGAATGGATCGAGGCCGCGGCCGGCGCCATCCACCGGGCGACGCTGACGTCCCTGCTGCTGCCCGGCATCGGCACCATCGCCGAACTCAAGCAGGCCTACTCCCTCGGCGTCCGCTCGGTCCGCGTCGCCACCCACTGCACCGAGGCAGACGTGGCCGCACAGCACATCGCCACCGCGCGCGAACTCGGCATGGACGTCTCCGGCTTCCTGATGATGGCCCACATGACCGACCCCGCCGAACTCGCCCGCCAGGCACGGCTGATGGAGTCCTACGGCGCACACTGCGTGTACGTCACGGACTCCGGCGGCCGGCTGACCATGGACGGGGTGCGCGACCGTATCCGCGCCTACCGCGACGTGCTCGACCCGGACACCCAGATCGGCATCCACGCGCACGAGAACCTCTCCCTGTCCGTGGCCAACTCCGTGACCGCGGTGGAAGAAGGGGTGACCCGGGTCGACGCGTCGCTCGCCGGACAGGGCGCGGGCGCCGGCAACTGCCCGATCGAACCGTTCGTCGCCGTCGCCAACCTCCTTGGCTGGAAGCACGGTTGCGACCTGTTCGCGCTCCAGGACGCCGCCGACGACCTGGTACGCCCGCTCCAGGACCGGCCGGTGCGCGTCGACCGCGAGACCCTCACCCTCGGCTACGCGGGCGCCTACTCCAGCTTCCTGCGGCATGCCGAGACGGCGGCCGCGCAGTACGGCCTGGACGCGCGCACCATCCTCCAGGAGGTGGGCAGGCGAGGACTGGTCGGCGGGCAGGAGGACATGATCGTGGACATCGCGCTCGACCTGACGCGCGGCTGCTGACCGCACTTCCCCGCAGAGCCGCTCCCCGGACCACGCACCGGGGAGCGGCTCTTTGACGCGTTGATTAGACCGGGCGTACCAATAAACTCGTGCACGCCTCTTGGCCCGCGTCCGAAGCCATTGATACGTTGACGACGGCGCCGAACTAGAATTGATTTCAGTTTGAGCAGAGAGGCATTGACGATGACGTCTGCCCTTCGCCTGGAACCGCGATACGAGGCCGACCGGCATGCGCTGCCACCGTCGATGATGGAGCGCGTGACGTTGATCATGGACCTCTTCGAGCGGCCCCAGACACATCTCACCCTGGAAGTGGTGTCCCGCCGGACCCACCTCCCGCGCTCCACCACCCATCGGATCCTCGACCAACTGGTGCGCCTGGACTGGCTGCACCACACGGTCGCCGGGTACGCGCTGGGACCGCGCGCCCTCGGTCTCGGCGGACGGGAGATCGGGCACAGCACGCTGCGCGCGGCGGCCGCGCCCCAACTCCTCGACCTGGCCGTCCGGACGAAGATGGTCGTCCATCTCGCCGTGCTCGACGGCCCGGAGATCTACTACCTCGACAAGGTCGGCGGCCGGGCCGCGGTCGACATCCCCTCGCGGGTCGGCGGGCGGGCGGTCGCCCACTGCACCGGGTTGGGGAAGGCGATGCTCGCCTGGCTGAGCCCGGAGGAGATAGACGCCCGTTACCAGCAGTCGATGGAGTGCCGCACCTCGCACAGCATCGGCCGACTCGACCTGCTCCACCGGGAGTTGAGCACGGTACGCCGGCGCACCGGGCTGGCGATCGACCGGGGGGAGTGTTTCCCCGACCTCGGCTGCGTCGGCCTCGCCCTGCGCGGACCCGACGGCCCGATCGGCGCGATCTCGGTCGTCGGCGACGGGCGCGCCCCGCTGGAACTGGTCGCTCCGCTGGTCGTCAACGCCGTACGGGCCGTGTCCGACGAGCTGTTCGGGGGCGGGGAGTCGTATCGGCGTGAAGTGGCGGACGCCGTGGGGTAGTTACGGCGGGCGGGCCGTCACGGGGTGGCGGAGATCCAGCCGTCGTTGTGCCGGTGGCGGTCCAGGCCCACGGCGGTGAACTCGTCCTGGTCCGGACCGCTCGTGGCGCCCAGCCGGCGCAGGGCCTGCGAGATCGGGCTGATCCCCAGCGCCCGTTGGTCCGACGGCCCCCATGCGAGTGCCCCATCGGCCCAGACGACGGCTCGTTGCTCGCCGGCCCCACCGAAGTACTCGGCCTCCACATAGGCGACCGGTCCTACGGCGGACCACTCGGCGAGCTTCAGCTCGAAGCCGGTCGGCAGCCGCCGGAACCCCAGGGACCGAGCGGCGTCGGCGTCCGGGACGGCATCGAGCACTTCGCTTGTCATCGGCAGCAGCGACAGGCCCTGGCCGAGGGAAGCCACGTGGGCGCCTGGCGCCTTCTGCGCGGCGGAGCGGAGCAGGTCTTCCCCGGCGATCACCGCCTGTAGAACGTAGGTCATCTCTGGATTCTTCTCCCCGTCACGCCAACCCGCCGTTGGCGAACAGTACTTGACCGTTGATCCAGCGGGCCGGGCCGGCCAGGAAGGCGACCGACTCGGCGATGTCGTCCGGGGTGCCGAGGCGCTCCAGCGGCGCGGCCTTGGCGAGGTTCTCGACCGTGGCCTCGTCCTTGCCGTTCAGGAACAGGGGAGTGGCGGTGGGGCCGGGGGCGACGGCGTTGACGGTGATGTCCTTGCCGCGCAGCTCGCGGGCCAGGACCAGGGTCATCGCCTCGACCGCGGCCTTGCTCGCCACATAGCCGCCGTACGTCGGGAACTTGGTACGGGTGACGGTGGTGGAGAAGTTGATGATCGCGCCGCCGCCGCGCACCCGGCGGGCCGCCTGCTGGGAGACGACGAACGTGCCGCGGATGTTGGTGCGGTGCATCCGGTCGAGGTCGTCGAGGTCCATGGTGGCGATGGGGGACAGGGCCATGGTCCCGGCGGTGTTCACGACCACGTCGATGCCGCCGAACTCCGCCTCGACCGCGTCGAACGCGGCGGACATCGCGGCCTCGTCGGCGACGTCGCCGCCGACCGGGATCGCCCTGCCGCCGGCCGCGACGATCGCGGCGACCGTCTCGTCCGCCTTGGCCTTGTTGCCCGCGTAGTGCACGCCGACCGCGATGCCGTCCTGGGCCAGCCGCTCGGCGACCGCGCGGCCGATGCCGCCGGAACCGCCGGTGATCAGGGCGACGCGGGTGGGGGTGTCGGTGTCAGTCATGGTGAGGGTCCTTCCGTGTGGTGGGGATCTGCGTGAGCCACTGGCCGAGCAGGGCCGACTCCGCGGGGGTGAACGGTTCGGGGGTGAGGTCGTCGAGCGACGAGAGCAGCGTGGTGGCCGCCGCCGTACGGGCGTCGTGGGCCGTCGTGTCCGCCGCCGGGTCGAGCAGGATCGCCTGCACCATCGCGTCGCGGACCTGTGTCGACAGCCCGGCGTCCGGATACAGCTCGGGACGGGTGATCAGCCCCAGGGCGACACCGGTGGTGGCCGTCATGACCATCTGCGCCGCGATGCCCGGTGCGATCCGCATCCGGCCCTGCGCGGCGAGCCGATCGAGCACCGCACGGAGAATACGCAGGGCCTCCTGTGCCGCCTCGGGTGTGGCGCGCAGCGCCGGGGCGAACATCAGCTTGTAGGCGTTGGGATGCGCCAGCGCGAACGCCACATGGCTGTCCCACCCGGCGAGCAGGTCCTGCAACGGGTCCGCCGACTTCTCGGCGGCGCGCTTCGTCTCCAGGTACTGGTCCCAGACATGGTCGACCGTCGCCGCCAGCAGCCCGTCCTTGTCACCGAACAGCCGGTACAGCACGGGCTGTTGGACACCCGCCGCGTCGCACACGGCCCGCGTCGAGACGTCGCCGCTGGGCGACTGGGCGATCAGCTCCGCCGCCGCCTCGATTATCAGCGATCTCGTGTTCATGTAAGCGACGATAACACTGATGGCGTATCGCTGACAACGTTCCTCCGTTAGCGATGAAAACAAGGGCGCCTCCCACCGCGTCCGTGCGGTGGGAGGCGCCCTTGCGGTGCCGTGCGTGGCTCAGGACTGCACGGCGAGCGTGAAGGACTGCGCAGTGGAGCCGTCACAGGTCCGTTGGGTGAGCTGGACACTGTTGGTCGCCGCCGTGGCGGCGCTCAGGCACTTGCCGCTGTGCCGGGCGACGAAGTGGTAACGCCCGCTCGTCTCCCGCACCGGCTGCCACTGCTGGTTCGTGCCACCGGAGTAGGCCCACAGCTGCAACGGCGCGTTGTCCGCCGTCGAGCGGTCGGTCACGTCGATGACCTGTGCGGGGTTGCCGCGCGCGGTGATCTCCATGTACCCGCTGTCGGTGGAGCGGAACTGGTACTGCTGCGCCGTCGTCCCGTTGCAGGCGTACTGCTGGATCGCCGTGCCGTTGGCCATGGCCGCCGACCGGGCGTCCACGCACGTGCCGTTGCCGCCGTTCTGCACGGAGTACCAGGACGTCTCGGAGATCGGGGTGTCCGTCGGCGGCGTCGAAGTGTCGCCCCCACCCAGCCACTTGAGCCCGTTGAGCAGGAACTGGTTCTGGGTGGCGCTCGCGAACGTCGACGACAGGCGCGTGTTGGTCGTGTAGTTCATCGCGTTGTGGCCGAAGTTCGCGTACAGCATCTTGTACTTCGTGTTGGTCCACAGGATCGGGTAATACCCTCTGTACCAGGACTGGTTGGGATCCGTGCCGACCGGGAAGCTGCTCGGGTCGATCGACGCCAGGATCTTGATGTCCGGGTTCTGCCGAAGGTCGTTGGACCAGCTGTACCACTCGCTGACCGACGAGGTGAACGTGGCCGGCAGGCTGGCGGTGGGCGGGATCGAGTGGTCCTCCACCTTGAGGGTCACCGCGGTCGGACCCCAGGTGTTGGACACGAAGTTCCCCGAGCCGAGGAACGTGTTGTGGTACCAGGACCAGCTCGCCGCGTTCGTCGTGAAGGCGGAGACGTGGAAGCCCATGAAGCCACCGCCGCCCCTCATGTACGCCTCGAAACCGGTGCGTTGGGCGGAGGTCTGCGGCAAGTCGTCGAGGAACAGGACGACTTGGTACGCGTTGACCCCGCCGTTGGCGAGCAGGTCCCAGTTGGTGCTGGCCGTGTAGGTGTAGCCGTTGGCCGCCGCCTGCTGCGGGAACCAGACGTTCGCCTCCTTGTCGAAGTCGATGTGCGCCGCGTCGTAGGTCCCGCTGTAGAGCGCGAGGATCTTGAACGGGGTGGCCGCCGTGCTCGCCTGCGCGGCGGGCGGTACGGCCGCGAGGCCGAGCAGTGTGGCCAGCAGGAGGAGGACCCGTAGGAGCGCGCGGGTGGAACCTGATCTGTTGGTGTTCATGAAGTGATCGATCCTTTCCGTGCGGTCTACGGGTAGTTGGTCAGGTAGGCGACGTTGGTACTGGAGTTGGAGGGACCGCCGGTGCTGTTGATGATGTGGCTGATCGTGCCGACTCCGCCCAGCGAGACGGTCACCATGTCGTGGAACTTGACCCCGGACACGCTCGGCACCTCGAAGGCGCGATCGGCGACCACGCCGGAGTTGGAGCTGAAGTAGCAGTAGCTGCCAAGTCCCCATGCCTCGTGGGTGGTCACGCCCGCGGCGACCTTGTAGGCGGGGTAGCCCTTGCCGGTGCCGTTCATCCAGGAGGCCTGGTTCGGCGGGTCGTAGGGCATCTCGTTCTGGAAGAAGTACGTCCGGCCGCCGTTGCCGTTCCAGACGACCTGGGTCTTCTGGAAGTGCTCGACGAACAGGCCGTACGCGGTCACGTTGGCGGCGTTGACGATCAGTCCGGTGTCCGCCGTGTTCGTGGTCCAGCCGACCGTGCCCGAGTTGCCGTGGTCGGCCCGCCAGATCCAGGTGTGGTCGATGATCGTGTTGGCGCTGTTGATGACAACGGAGTTGGTGGCCTTGCCGACCGTCGCGCCGCCGATGCGGACGAAGACATCGGACAACTGGATCGGGTCGGACGCGTGTGTGGCGGTCGAACCGGACGGGCCGATCTGCACCAGCGTCGCGGAGTTGGTGGTGCCCGCGTCGACCAGCAGGCCCGCCAGCTCGATGCCGTCCACGTCGGCCGTGGAGATCGCGGTGATCCCGCTGTCCGGCACGAAGGTGGCCAGGCCCATGCCCAGCACGACCGTGTCGGGGCGGGTGATGTTGATCGTCTGGTTGAGGTGGTAGACGCCTGGGGTGACCAGCAGGTTCTTGCCGGCCGCGAGCGCGGTGTTCATGTCGGCCGCGGTGGCGCCGGGCTTCACGATGTAGAACTGGTCGATCGGCAGGGACTTGCCCGCCGGGGTCTTCCCGCTCCACGTCGTACCGACGGCGTTGGACTGGAGTCCGGGCACGAACACCTGGTAGGCGCCCGCGCTGTCGACGTACAGGAAGGGCTTCTCGCGGATCGTCGGGGAGCTGGCGACGTTGGTGTACGTCGGGAAGGACTGGGCGGGTGCGCCCTGGTCGCCGACGAAGACCATGTTCCAGTTGGAACCGGACCAACTGCCCATCGTGGAGTTCCTGGTGAGGAACTGCTGCTGGGAGCCGGACTGGATCTGGCCGTCGACCTTGGTGTCGGAGATGAAGCCGCCGCTGGACCAACCGCCGTCGTCCAGCGCCAGGTTGCCGCGCACGTGCATGCGCCGGTACGGCGCGGCCTGCGAGACGGCCCAACGGTCGGTGCCACCTGTGGGGTTGACCGACAGGTTCTCGGCGTCGCGCCAGAAGTTCTGCGTCGCGTTGCCCTGGAACCAGTCGGCCTCCGCGTGCACCGCGCCGTTGATCGTCACGTCGTCCGGCGAGAAGCCGAGGCCGGCGACCTGTGTGTAGAAGCCGACGTTGGCGTTGGCGCTGTACGTGCCCGGCTTGAACAGCAGGGCCTGGCGGGCCGAGCCGAACTGGTTGGTCTGCTGCTGGGAGAAGACCGAGTCCAGCTTGGACTGGATGCCGGCCGCCGACATCGACGGGTCGAACACCGTCACGTTGGGGCCGAAGTCCGGGGTGCCCGGCGGGTTCGTCGTGGCACCGCCCAGGGTGAAGGACTGCGCGGCCGTGCCGTTGCAGGTGTACTGCGCGAGCTGCACGCTGTCGGCGGTCGACGCGCTCGGCACGTCGAGGCACTTGCCGCTGTTGCGGTTGACGAAGTGGTAGGCGCCGTCGGACTCGACGACCGGCAGCCACTGCTGATTGTTGCCGCCGGAGTACGTCCACAGTTGGATCGGCGCGGAGTCGGCGGTCGAGACGTTGGTGACGTCCCAGGCCTCGGCGCCGTTCAGGTTGGTGTTCACGCGGTAGTAGCCGCCGTCGGTCGCGACCAACTGCCAGTTCTGCGCGGTGCTTCCGTTGCACGTGTACTGCTGGACGGCCGTGCCGTCGGCACTCGCGGCCGAGCGGGCGTCGACACACTTGCCGCTGCCCTTGTTGACCACCGTGGTGTAGCCGGTCGGTATCGCGGCCGCGGCTGTGCCCGCCGCACTCGCCGAGCCCTGAGTGGCGAACTCGATGCCCGTCACGGTGGTGGCCACGAGCGCGACCGCCGTGAGCGCTCTCGGCAGGACATGGCGGCCGGACAGTCTTTTCCGTCTGAGCACGGATTCTCCTGTGGTGATGGGGGGGGTTGGGGAGAAAGGTCGAAGGGGGCGCGTCCGTCAGCCCGTGTACTGGGCGAAGATGCTGGTGAACTGCCAGTTGCTCTGGCTCACGCCCGAGCACGTGTCGTCGTTCGGGTAGGCGCCGGGGCAGGGCCGGTCACGGTTGGCCGACCAGAACGTCAGCCGCGCGAGGTGGTGCGCCTGGGCGTAGCCGAGGATGGTCTGGAAGTCGGCGGTGGTGACGGTCTCGTTGTTGTCGGTGATGCCGTTCATCGACGAGATGCCCATGTCCCGGTAGGCCGCGTCGTCGCTGTAGCCGTACGCGTTCTTCAGCGCGGTCTTCAGGCCCTCGGCCGCCCGCTGGGTGAGCGTGCCCATGTTCTGGCCCGCGCCGCCGAAGTCGAAGGGCATGATCGTCCAGGCGTCCACGGTCAGCCCGGACGACGCGGCCCGGTTGATGAGACTCGTGTCGGGACCGCTCTGGCCGGTGCCGATGGTGACGTACACCTTGATGCCCGGGTTGTTGGCCTTGACGGTCTTCAGCGCGTCCACGGTCCGCTGCTGCACGGTCCCGTTGCTGTACGCGTCGGCCTCGATGTCGATGTCGATGGCCTTCAGGGAGTAGGCGCTGATGACCTTCTGGTAAGCCGCCGCCAGCTCGCCCGCGCTGGAGCAGGAGCTCTCCAGCTTGTTGCCGCTGTAGCCGCCGAAGGACGGGACGACATCGCCGCCGTTGGCGCGCACGGTGTTGATGGTCGACTGGTCGACCCCGCCGGTCAGCGCCCGGCCGCCGTCCCACTGCGGGTTGCAGTAGCCGTTGCTCAGGACGAAGGCGAGCGTGAACCACTTCACGCCGGTTGCGTTCATGACGGTCGTGGGGCTGGGCGGGTTCCCCCAGCCGTTGTAGAGGTACGGCGCGACGGCCATCGGCGCGGTCGTGGGCGGGGTGGTGCCGCCGGCGGCGGGTGCGGTCCACTTCTGGTTGGCGGCGCCGGAGCAGGTCCAGATCTGGGTGCGGGTGCCGTTGGCCGAGGAACTCCCCGTGACGTCGAGGCACTTGTTGGCGGCCGGGTTCACGATGTCGCGCGCGGCGGTGACCGTCCACTTCTGGTTGGTGCCGCCGCCGCAGGTCCACAGCTGGAGCTGCGCGCCGTTGGCCGTCGAATTGCCGGTGATGTCCAGGCACTTGCCGAGGGCGCGGATGGTCCCGTCGGAACCGACCGTCCACTGCTGGGCGGCGGTGCCGTTGCAGTCGTAGATCTGCACGGCCGTGCCGTCGGCGGAGCCGGCTCCGGCGACGTCGAGACACTTGCCGCCGAGGCCGGTGATGGTGCCGGTCGCGGCCGAGGCGGAGGGTGCTCCTAGGGTGCCGACGGCGGTGAGGCCGAGGGAGAGCGCGAGGGCGCAGCGCAGGGCGAGGCGTTGCATGAGGAGGGGGCCTTTCGTCCTGAGGTGGGGGGTGGACGCCGCCGGCGTGAGGGCGGTGAGAGGTGAACACGCGTGTTCACATACGTGAGCGCAGAATGCATTCATGGGAGGTCTGTTGGCTGGTGAACCTAAAGGTCTGCACCAAAGCCGTCAAGAGGTGCGACCGCAGAAGTCCCGCACGTCATGGCTGAGTTGAGAAGTTGTAGGCGAAGGAAAAGAAATCACCAGGACCATTGAGCGGCCGGTTCTCACAGGTCACACTGTGCAAGCTTTGTGATGATCGTCTGGGTGCGCATGTCGGAGGAGCCATGAACACAGCGGGGACCGCGGAGGTCGCGGTGCGGCACATCCTCAGTGACAGGGTCACGGGCGGATTCCTGACACCGAAGACGCGCACGATCACCTGGACCGACGCGCACTACGTGGTCAAGCGGCCCCCGTCGGGCAAGCACACGGTGGAACTGACCTGCACCGAGTGCTCGGCGTCCCTGCTGGCCGAGGTTCGCGACCACTCCACCACGCGTACGCTCGCGACCATCCTGCGCGTCGCCGGGGTGCTGTGTCTGATCGCCTTCGTCACCGCGTTCGCCTACGCCATCCACGAGGGCGGCAAGACCCTCCCCGAGGGGCAGTCGCTGCCGGCTCTCTTCTCCGTCAGCGTCGTCGCCATCTTCGTCACCTTCGTGGCCGCGCCCGTGTTCTACTTCCGCGGCCGCAACTACAACGGCGTCAGCATGCTGGATGCCCCCAAGCCGCGCCGCGGACACCGGATCGTGCCGGTGCGGGTGGTGAAAAAGGTTCCTCGAACCGGCCGATAGCCCGGGCGAGTTCGGCGTGCCGGTCCAGCGTGAGCCGCGGGTGGCCGTCGGCGGTCCGGCGTGCGACACCCGGACGGGATGTCCCGGCGGGTGGCAGAATCAGCGGCGTGGATCGGGGGATCCTGGAGCGCGAGCCCCAATTGGCGCTATTGGCATCGGCCGCGCGTGAGGCGGCGGACGGGGCCGGATCCGTGGCGCTCGTCTTCGGCGAGGCCGGCATCGGCAAGTCGAGCCTGGTGAGGGCCATGCCGGACCGGCTGCCCCCTCGCTCACGCATCCTTGTCGGGCAGTGCGACGACCTCGCCACCCGCCGCCCGCTCGGCCCGTTCCGCGACCTCGTCGGCAGCGTCGGCGCCGAACTCGCCCACGCCGTCGTCGAAGGCGGCGACCGCCAGCGCGTCTACGAAGCACTCCAGGAAGAGCTGGCCGGGATACCGCGTCCGACGGTCCTCGTCGTGGAGGACGTCCACTGGGCCGACGAGGCCTCGCTGGACGCCCTACGCTTCCTGGTGCGGCGGATGGAACGGCTCCCCGCCGTACTCGTCCTCACCTACCGCGACGACGAACTCAGCCGTGAGCATCCACTGCGACACCTGCTGGGCCAGGCGTCCCGCGCCGACCGCGTGCACCGGCTGCCGCTGGCCCGCCTCTCCAAGTCGGCCGTACGCACGCTCAGTTCGGCCAGTCGGCTCGACCCGGCGCAGGTGTACGAGGTGACCTCCGGCAACCCCTTCTTCGTCACCGAGGTCCTGGCGGCCGGCGGTACCGGGGGAGTGCCGCCGACCGTCGTCGACGCGGTGCTCGCCCGGCTGCGCGGACTCGACGGCCCGAGCGTGGACGCTCTGGAGCAGCTCGCCGTCCTGCCCTCGGCCGTCGAACGGCCCCTGGTCGACGCCCTGTTGCCGGACGGTGTCGCCGGACTGGCCGCGGCCGAACAGCGCGGACTGCTCGCCGTGACTCCCGAACGAGTCGCGTTCCGGCACGAGTTGATCCGCCGCGCCATCGCCGACTCGCTGCCCGCGGCCCGCCGTATCGACCTCAACCGTGGTGCTCTCACCGCACTCGTGGTCCGACCGGGCTCCGACCCGGCCCGTATCGTCCACCACGCCGCGCAGGCCGGTGACCAGGACGCCATCGCCCGCTACGGCCCGCACGCGGCCCGGGACGCCACCGAGGCGGGTTCCCACCGCGAGGCCGCCGCCCATCTACGGCTCGTGCTGCGGCAACGCCACCGCTACACCCCCGCCGAACTCGCCGACCTCCTCGAACGCTACGCCGTGGAGTGCTACACCATCGCCGACTCCGTCGAGGCCGTCGCCGCGCAGCGGGACGCCGTTGCCCTGCGCCGCTCACTGGGCGACACCCTCGCGCTCGGCGCCGACCTGCGCTGGCTGTCGCGCATCCACTGGTGGGCGGGTCACGCGGAGGAGGCCCAGGACGCGGCACGGGAAGCCATCGCCGTCCTCGAACGCGCCGGTGACGACCGCCTGTTGGCGCTCGCGCTCAGCAACACCGCCCAACTGCGCATGCTGTCCGACCGGTACGCCGAGGCCGTCGCACACGGCGAGCGCGCCATCGCCCTGGCCCGCCGCACGGACGACGCCGCGATCCTCGCCCACGCCCTCAACAACGTGGGCGCCGCCCGCTGGCGCAGCGGAGACCCGGACGGGCGACGGCAGTTGGAGGAGAGCCTCGCCGTCGCGCTCGCCGCGGGCGAGGTCGAACACGCCTGCCGGTCCTACGCCAACATCATCTGGTCCCTCCTCGACAACCTCCGCTACACCGAGGCCGACCGCTATCTGCCCCCGGCGATGGAACTCGCCGACCGCGCCGAGCACTTGGGGTTCCTCAACTACCTGCACGTCGAGCAGGCCATGCGCCGGCTCGCCGCCGCCGACTGGGACGACGCCGAGCGGCACGCCGAGTACGGGATGCACGACTTCGTACCGGCCCGCTGTCCCGCGCTGACCGTCCTGGCCCGTGTACGGGTCCGGCGCGGCAGGCCGGGCGCCGACGAACTCCTCACCCAGGCCTGGGAGATCGCCGTACGGACCGGGGAGTTGCAGCGCACCGGACCGGTGGCGGCCGTACGGGCGGAGGCGGCCTGGCTGCGCGGCGACCACGCTGCGGCGGCCACCGCGGCCGGGCCGGTGCACGCGCAGGCGGGGCGGCTGGACTACGGGCCGTACCGGGCCGAACTCGGCTACTGGCTCGGCAAGTCCGGGCACCCCGTGACCGTCGACGACAGCGACCACCCGTACGCACTCCAGGCCGCAGGCGACTGGAAACGGGCCGCGGACCGGTGGGAGAAGGCCGGTTGCCCCTACGAACACGCCGCCGCGCTCGCGGAGAGCCCCGACCCGGCCGACAAACTCACCGCGCTCGCCCGGCTCGACGCACTCGGCGCCGAACCCCTCGCCCACCTGGTCCGCGCCGAGCTGCGCGACCTCGGCGTCCGCCGTATCCCGCGCGGCCCGCACGCGGCGACCCGGGGCAACCCGGCCGGTCTCACGGAACGCCAACTCCAGGTCGTACGGCTACTGGTGGACGGACTGACCAACCCGGAGATCGCCGACCGCCTCGTCGTGTCCGTGCGGACCGTCGACAACCACGTACGGGCCGTACTGGAGAAGCTGGACGCACCCACCAGGCGGCAGGCCGCCGCCCGGGCCACGGAACTCGGACTGCTGCCGGACGGCGAAATGTAGGTAGCCGACCGTCCCGAGCTGAGTGACGCGCACGGATGACCGTGCTGTTCCGGGCGAAATACAACAAGCGGGTCATCCAGAGCACCATGAAACGGGGACCGCATGTCCAGCACACCCGCACAGACCGCTCGCCGTGAACTGACCGGCTTCACCGGGGAGTTGATCGGCCCGGACGACGCCTCCTACCCGGAGGCCCGGGCCGTCTACAACGCGATGATCGACAAACGGCCCGCGCTCGTCGCACGCTGCGCCGACGCCGACGCGGTGGCCCGCGTGATCGCCTTCGCCCGCGCCCACGACCTGCCCCTCGCGGTGCGCGGCGGCGGCCACCACGGGGCCGGGCTCGGCACCGTCGACGGGGGAGTGGTCGCCGATCTCTCCCCGCTGAAGGACATCCAGGTGGACCCCGAGGCCCGTACGGTCCGGGTCGGCGGCGGCTGTGTCTGGGGCGAGGTGGACCGCGCCACCAACGCGCACGGACTCGCCACCCCCAGCGGCATCATCTCGACCACCGGCGTCGGCGGCATCGCCACCGGCGGCGGGCTCGGCCACCTCACCCGCAGGTGCGGGCTGACCATCGACAACCTGCTGGAGGCCGAGCTCGTCCTCGCCGACGGCAGCCGGGTGCGGGCGAGCGCCGACGAGAACAGCGACCTGTTCTGGGCGGTCCGGGGCGGTGGCGGCAACTTCGGCGTCGTGACCTCGTTCCTGTTCCGGCTCCACGAGATCAGCACGGTCGTCGCGGGACCCACCTTCTGGCCGGTCGAGATCAGCGCCGAAGTCCTCACCGCCTACCGGGATTTCCTGCCGAACGCACCCCGCGAACTGAACGCCTTCTTCCTCCACGGCAGTGTCCCGCCCGCCCCGCCGTTCCCCGAGGAGATCCACCTGCGCAAGACAGCGGGCGTCGTGTGGTGCTACACCGGCGGCGACACCGAGGCCGCCGCACGCGAGATGGCGCCCCTGCTCGACGCGCTGCCGACACCGCTGCTGCACGCGGCCGGACCGATGCAACACCCCGACATGCAGGGCATGTTCGACGGGCTCTACCCGCCCGGCGACCAGTGGTACTGGCGCGCCGACTTCGTCGACGACATCCCCGACGAGGCCGTCGAACTCCACGCCAAGTTCGGCGCCGAGGTCCCCACCCCGCAGTCCACGATGCACCTCTACCCGATCGACGGCGCCGCCCACGACGTGGGCAACGACGAGACCCCGTGGGCGTATCGCGACGCACGCTGGGCGTCCGTCTTCGCCGGAGTCGACGGGGACCCCGCCAACGCCGGCCTCATCAAGAGGTGGGCCGTCGACTACCAGGAGGCCCTGCACCCGTACTCGGCGGGCGGCGCCTACGTGAACATGATGATGGACGAGGGTCAGGAACGTGTCCGGGCCAGCTACCGGGGCAACTACGACCGGCTGGCCCGCATCAAGGCCGACCGTGACCCGGACAACGTTTTCCACCTCAACCAGAACATCCACCCGGCGCCGAAACCGCGCTACGAGACCCGCCCGTGAGAGAGGTTCCGAGGCCGGGCCGGCATCACGCGTTCGGGTCGAACGAGATGCCGGACGGCTTCGCGATGGACAGCGCGTAGTTGAAGTCGCTGTCCCTGATCTTCAGCGTCGCCGAACCGAAGTCCGCTGCCAGGAGCTTGTCCTTGAGACCGGCCGGGTAGCCGTTCCAGCCCACCAGACGCGGGTAGAACCAGTTGCCGGTGGCGTTCTCCGCGGGCTCGTCGTTCGTGTTGGCGAAGCGGAAGTCGTGCGAGCCGATGCCGTCCTTGTGGTAGACGATCTTGGGGTGTGTGCCGTCGAAGCGCACCCCCGAGGCCGCCGACACCTGGTAGGCGGAGTGCTGCGACACCGACACGTACTGGACCGTGTTGTCCTTGATCCACACCACGACATGCTCCCAGTCGTGGGTGTGCCCGATCGCCGCCGGACCCAGGGTGACCTGGTCCTTCTCGAAGTAGCTCGCGTACATCACCGCGCACCAGTCGTTGTTGCACTTGGTGCGGGAGTACGTGTTCGCGTTGTTCAGCTGGGCCATGTCGTGGCAGTGCCCGTTGACGTCGCCGCCGAGCTTGAGCCCGGGGTTGATGGTGCCGTCCAGACCGATGGCGGCGGTCGCGTAGCAGCCGTCGCCGTCGTAGTCGTAAGCCGGGGAGAAGCTCTGCTCCAGGCCGTCTGCGTTCTGCGGGAGCAGAGTCAGTACGTTGGCCTGGGCGGCTGTCGCCTGCCCGATCACGAGGCCGAGCGCACCGAGGACGGTGACGACGGCCGAGCGGCGGAGGCGCCGGCGGCGGGACTTCGGGGCTCTCGCCGGGCTGTCGGTGGGGGGTGTCAGATCAGGCACGCTGGCTCCAGTTCCTGGCGGTGGGGGCGCTACTGGCTGCGCCAGGTCCAGACCTTTGCAGGCCGGTGTGTGCACGTCAACACCCTTGCGGTGTACGAACTTTGGCGCACCGCTGAACTCTCCCGCCTGTGCTTTTCCTGTGTCACCGCGGCTCTCGGCGCGACCATGGCCCTCGGGGAACAGGTGCGCTAATTTGAGGTCCACGGCACAGGTGAATGGGCACCCGTGGTGAGTGCGGGAGGTTCTGGTTGACTCCGGCACAGTTACGGGCCTTCGCGGCGACCGTCCGCCTCGGTTCCGTGAAGGCCGCGGCGGCCGACCTCGCCGTGACCGAGTCGGCCGTGTCGATCCACATCGCGCATCTGCGCAGGGAACTCGGCGACAAACTCTTCGCCCGCACGGCCAACGGGCTCGCGTTCACACCCGGCCGGTTGCGGCTGGCCAGCCGGGCCGCCGAACTGCTGGGACTCCAGGACCGGACGATCCAGGAAGTTCAACAGGCGGGCTCCGGACGGAGGTTGCTGCGCGTCGCCGCGTCGAGCCTGTTCGCCGAGCACGCGGCGCCCGGGCTGATCGAACTGTTCGCGGGGCGCGCGGACGACCTCGACGTCGAACTGAGCGTGCACAGCCCGCAGAACTTCGCCTCCCTGCTGCTCAACCGCTCCGTCGACGTGGCGATCGGGCCCCGCCCCGCCACCCTCGACGACGCGATGACCTGCACGCACTTCCTCAACTACCAGGTCATCGCCGTCGTAGGGCCCGATCATCCGCTCGCCACCGGGACCGGCGCGAGTGCGGGCGTGGCCGAACTGCGGGGACAGACCTGGCTGTTGGGGCCCTCGGCGGTCGGGCGGACGGGGATGGTGCCGTCGGTGCTGCGGCGGTTGGGCATCCCCGAACACAACCAGCGGATCTTTCAGAGTCATGCCGCGTCCGTCGACGAGGCCAAGCGGGGCAAGGGAGTTGCTCTCGCGGTCGCCTTCGCCGTGACGAAGGATCTCGCAGAGGGCGACCTCCGTCAGCTTGCCGGTCCGCACCTTCCTGCCCGTGGCTCCTGGAATCTGCTCACCCTTCCCGATCGCGAAGCGGGGGCCGCCGCGGCGGAGTTGAGGCGGTTCGTCACCACGCCGCGGGCGACGCAGGCGATGTTGCGTGGGGCGGGGGTCACTGCGGGGCGGTTTCGGCCGGCGATTCATGTGACGTTGTGGAGTTGAGGGCGTGGTTGTTGTGCTGCGGGCCGGTGGTGGCCGGACGCGCAGTTCCCACCGGCCCTGGGAGGCGCGCTCCGCGCGGCCTGCCGAGCCGTGCGATCTCGTCCGGCACCCGCAGCAGCGCGCCGAAGCTGTCGGCCGGTAGGAGCAGGTCCACGTACGGCAGAGCCGCCGCCATCGTCGTCGTGCGAGGCCTGAAGCCGGGGGCTGCGGCGCGGGGGTTGAGCCAGATCACGGTGTGGGCGCGGCGTCGCAACCTGGCCATGACCGTGGCCAGTTGGTGCGCCGGGTCCCCGTCCCAGCCGTCCGAGGCGATCAGGACGACCGCGCCGCGCAGGCTGCCGCCGTGGTGCGAGGCGAGGAGAGTGCCCAGGGAGTGGGCGATGCGCGTGCCGCCGAAGCGGTCGGTGACCCGGGCGGTCGCCTCGTCGAGCGCCTCCTGCGCAGAGTGGTGCGCGAGCGCCGGTGTGAGCCGGGTCAACGACGTGGCGAACGCGAAGACTTCGGCACGGGTCGTCAGCGCGAGGGCCCGCATCAGGTACAGATACGCCACCGCCTGTGCCTGCATCGACCGGCTCACGTCACACAGCACCACGACCCGGCGCGGCCGGTCCAGCGGGCCCGCCCGGACCAGCCGTACGGGCTCCCAGCCGGTGCGCCGGGCCTGGGCCACCGTCTCCCGGACCGCCACCCGATGACCGCCCGTCCGCACGGTGAGGCGCCGGGTGCGGCGCACGGGCCATGCGCGCAGTCGCTCCTCCAGCCAGCGGCCGAGTAACTCGGCCTGATCCGGGGCGAGTTCGCCGAACGGGGTGTCCACCGCGCCCGCCAGATCGCTCGGCAGGCGCTCGGGCACGGTCAGGGCTCGGTCCGCGCGGTGGTCGGCGGTGTCCACGGCGGGCGGCAGGGTCACCCACGGCAGACCGGAACCCCCGACGGGGTCTCGGCCGTGAGCGTCGGTGCCCCCGGAGTCGTGGGCACCACCCGCCCCGCCGTGCCCATTGCGGCGCGCGTTCGGGTCGAGGGCGAGCACCGACTGCCCGAAGACCGCGTCGAAGACCTCGTCGAAGCGGGCCAGTTCGGGACGGTCGCGTACGAGGGTGACGCGGGCCGTCCAGTACAGCGACGTCCGTGTCCTGGGCGGGGCCGCGGCCAGCGCGAGCACGAAGTCCCGGGCGGCGGTCGGGCCCACCGGCACGCCGTGCTCCCTGAGCCGGGCGGCCAGCGCGGTGGCGAAGGCGGCCCGGTCGACTGCGGGCAGCAGCGGGCCAGTCGGTGTCATCGGACCAGGAGATAGACCACCACGGCGACGACGACGGCCGCGACGACGACGGGGATCAGCCGCTTGTAGACGGATGCGCCGGCCACCCGCATCAGATCCAGGGGTTCGGCCGGCGTCGGCGGGGCCACGGAGGTCGGGACCGTCTCCGGCACCGGTTTCACATCCGGCTCCGGTAGCGTCTCCGCCTCAGGTACCGCGGCAATCTCCGGTACCGCCTCCGCTTCCGGTTCTGTTTCCGGTGGGGCCTGCGTCGCCAGCAACTGCGTCTCCACGTTCGCCACGAACTGCGCGAACAGCTTCTCCGAGATCTCCTTGATCATGCCGCTGCCGAACTGGGCCAGTCTGCCGCTGATGTTGAGGTCCGTGCTGACCGTCACGACCGTGCCCGTGCCCTCGCCGCGCAGCCGGGCGTCGACCGTCGCGGAGGCGTTGCCGCCCCCGCGCATGTCCCTGCCGGCCGCGCTGATCACGGCGTGATGGGCGGTCTCGTCCCGTTCCACGAAGCGTGCCGTGCCCGCGAACTGGCTGACCATGGGACCGACTTTGACCCTGACCTTGCCCCGATGGACGTCACCGTCGACGCCGGTGAGTTCGGCGCCGGGCATGCACGGGGCGAGGGCCTCCAGATCGGTGAGCGCCTGCCACGCCCGCTCGACCGGCACACCGACGCTGAACTCGTTGTCGATCTTCATGGTCTCCTCGCTTCTTCGGGATAGCCGAGCGCGTCGAGGGCCCCGACGACGGCGGTGCGGTCGTCGGGGCTCTTGGCGACCGTGCTGAGCGTGCGGACTATGTCGTCGCGGGTCAGCCGCGCGACCCGCAGGGCCGCCAGAGCGGAGACCCAGTCGATGGCCTCCGCCATGCCGGGCGCCTTGTCGAGGTCCAACTCGCGTACCTGGCCGATGAATTCGGTGGTGGACGCGATGAGTGGCTCGTTCGCGGCCGGTACCGTGCGGCGCAGGATCTCCGCCGTGCGTTCGGGCGTGGGGAAGTCGATCCAGTGGTAGAGGCAGCGCCTGCGCAGCGCGTCATGGAGTTCCCGGCTGCGGTTGGAGGTGAGCACGACGACGGGCGGCCGTACGGCGGTGAAGGTGCCCAACTCCGGGACGCTGATGGACCGTTCGCCCAGGAACTCGAAGAGCAGCGCCTCGAACTCGTCGTCGGCCCGGTCGATCTCGTCGATCAACAGCACCGGCGGCAGCGGGCCTTGATGGCGTACCGCCCGCAACAGCGGCCGGTCGAGCAGGAATTCCGCGCTGAACAAATCGGCGTCGGACAGCTCCCGCCCGTGCGCCTCGGTCAGCCGGACGGCGAGCAGTTGGCGCTGGTAGTTCCACTCGTACAGTGCCTCGCCCGCCGTCAGTCCCTCGTAGCACTGGAGCCGGATGAGCGGGGTGTCCAGCGCCTTGGCAAGAGCCTTCGCGGCACTCGTCTTGCCCACGCCGGGCTCGCCCTCCAGCAGCAGTGGCCGGTCGAGCAGCGTGGCGAGGAGGAGGGCGGTCGCCGTGCCGTCGTCGACGAGGTGGCCGACCGCGTCGAGCCGTCGCCGTACGTCGTCGGCGTCCGTGAAGAGTTCGCTCACCCCGTGGCACCTGTGGACCAGCGGTCCCGGCAGCCGGTCCCGCAGAACCAGAACTCGCCCTCCGCGGTGGCGAGATGGGGCGTGTCGGGGTGCACGGTCACGGTCATGCCGCACACCGGGTCCACCGCCTGGGAAGGGTGCTCGGGCACGGGGGCCTTCGCGGCGTGGATGACGCGCACCACGTCCGCGAGGATCGACAGCGCGATCTCGGGTGGCGTACGGGCGCCGATGTCCAACCCCGCCGGAGCCTGGACGCGGGCCCGTTCAGCCTCCGTCAGGCCGAGTTCGTCGAGCAGGGCGGCGGCGCGGCGGTGGCTGGCGACCAGCGCGATGTGCCCGACCCCCGCATCGAGGGCGGCGCGCAGGGACTCCGCGTCGCCCCGGCCCTGCCCGGCCACGATCACGGCGGCGGTGTGCTCGCCGGGCGGTCCTTCCGGCAGCGAGCGGGCCGTGGCGTAACCCAGCAGAGCCGCGAACGCGACGCAGGCCTCCGCGACGGGCGTGGTCCCCACGACCTCGATCAGCGGCGGTGGCAGCACCGGCTCCAGGAAGATCTCCAACGCCCCGCCTGACAGACAGGGGTTGATCACGACCCGCGCCCCGGGTGTCTCGGGGAACTCGGCGTCCCCCTGCGGCAGGACGCGCAGCAGCAGTGGTCCGCCGTCGTGCAGGGCGCCGAGCGCGGCCGTACGGACCGAGCCCTCGGCGCACTGGCCGCCGACGAAACCGTCCATGGTGCCGTCGCCGTGGACGATGGCCTCGTCGCCCGGGTGTGCCGAGGCGGGTGCCTGGGCGCGGACCACACGCGCGTGGACGAACGGCACACGCCGCTCGGTGAGTTCGAGTGCCCGGGCACTCAACTTGCCGGTCATCACAGCCACCTTCAGATCGGCGGAGTCGGTCGGCCCTGCATCGCCTCCCACACCCGCGAGGGTGTGAGCGGCATGTCCGCGTGCCGGATGCCGTACGGCTTCAGGGCGTCGACCACCGCGTTGACGATCGCGGGCGGCGAGCCGACCGTCGCGGACTCGCCGACCCCCTTGGCGCCGATGGGGTGGTGCGGGGAGGGCGTGACGGTGAACCCCGTTTCCCAGTCCGGGACTTCGAGCGAGGTCGGGATCAGATAGTCCATCAGTGAGCCGCTGAGGCAGTTGCCGTCCTCGTCGAAGGAGATCATCTCCATGAGTGCCATGCCGACGCCGTCGGTGAGACCGCCGTGCACCTGTCCCTCGATGATCATCGGGTTGATACGGGTGCCGCAGTCGTCGACCGCGACGAAGCGGCGGACGGTGACCTTCGCCGTGCCCGGGTCGATGTCGACGACGCAGATGTAGGCGCCGTGCGGATAGGTGAGGTTCTCCGGGTTGTAGCAGATCTGCGCCTCCAGCCCGCCCTCCACACCCTCGGGCAGATCGCCCGCGCCGTGCGCCCGCATCGCGATGTCCTGGATGGTGACCGAGGCCTCCGGGTCGCCCGCGACATGGAAGGACCCCTTCTCCCACTCAAGGTCGGCGACCGACACCTCCAGCATCCCGGAGGCGATCAGCCGTGCCTTGTCCCGCACCTTGCGGGCGACCAGCGCGGCGGCGGCGCCCGAGACGGGGGTGGAGCGGCTGCCGTAGGTGCCGAGGCCGAAGGGGGTCTGGTCGGTGTCGCCGTGCACGACGTCGATGTCCTGGGGCGGGATGCCGAGTTCCTCGGCGACGATCTGCGCGAACGTCGTCTCGTGGCCCTGCCCTTGAGACTGCACCGAGAGCCGTACGACCGCCTTGCCCGTCGGATGCACCCGCAGTTCGCAGCCGTCGGCCATGCCGAGGCCGAGGATGTCCATGTCCTTGCGGGGTCCCGCGCCGACCGCCTCGGTGAAGAACGACACGCCGATGCCCATGAGTTCACCGCGGGCCCGCTTCTCGGCCTGTTCGACGCGCAGGGCGTCGTAGCCGGCGAGTTCCTTCGCCAGTTCCATGGTGGGCGCGTAGTTTCCGGAGTCGTAGACCCAGCCCGTCTTGGTGCGGAAGGGGAACTGTTCGGGGCGGATGAAGTTCTTCATCCTCAACTCGACCGGGTCCATGGCCAGTTCGTAGGCGAGGCAGTCGACGATCCGCTCGATCAGGTACACGGCCTCGGTGATGCGGAACGAGCAGGCGTAAGCGACCCCGCCCGGTGCCTTGTTGGTGTAGACGGCGGTCATCTTGCAGTGGGCGGCCTCGATGTCGTAGCTGCCGGTGAAGACGCCGAAGAAGCCGGCCGGGTACTTCACGGGCGCGGCCGTGCCGTTGAACGCGCCGTGGTCGGCGAGGACTTGGGTGCGGACGGCGAGGATGCGGCCGTCGCGGGTGGCCGCGATTTCGCCGCGCATCACATAGTCGCGGGCGAAGCCGGTGCTGATGAGGTTCTCCGCGCGGTCCTCCATCCACTTCACCGGCTTGCCGGTCAGCAGCGAGCCGACGATCGCGCACACGTAACCGGGGTAGATCGGCACCTTGTTGCCGAAGCCGCCGCCGATGTCGGGGGAGATCACCCGGATCTTGTGCTCCGGCAGTCCTGCGACGATCGCGTAGAGGGTGCGGTGGGCGTGCGGGGCCTGGGTGGTGGACCACAGGGTGAGGCGGCCGTCGACCTGGTCGAAGTCCGCGACCGCACCGCAGGTCTCCATGGGGGCCGGGTGCACGCGCGGGTACACGATGTCCTCGGTGACGACGACGTCCGCGCGGGCGAAGACCGCCTCGGTCTCTGCCTCGTCGCCGGTCTCCCAGTCGAAGCAGTGGTTGTCGCTCTTGCCCTCCAGGTCGTCGCGGATGACGGGTGCGTCGGGGGAGAGGGCGGTGCGGACGTCGATCACCGGGTCGAGGGGCTCGTACTCGACGTCGATCAACTCCAGGGCGTCCCGGGCCGCGTAGCGGTCCTCCGCCACGACGAAGGCGACCTCCTGGCCCTGGAAGCGGACCTTGTCGGTGGCGAGGACCGCCTGCACGTCGTTCGAGAGGGTCGGCATCCACGCCAGGCCCTTCTCGGCGAGCATCGCGCCGGTGACGACCAGGCGGACCTTCGGGTGGGCTTCGGCGAGCGTGGTGTCGACGGAGAGGACGCGGGCGTGCGCGAACGGCGAGCGCAGGACGGCCAGATGGAGCATGCCGGGCAGGTCGAGGTCGTCGACGTAGCGGCCCTTGCCACGGACGAAGCGCGGGTCCTCCTTGCGGAGCATCCGGCCGTGGCCGCAGGGCTTCTTGTCGTTGTCGACGAACGCGGTGCGGTGGCCGTTCTCGGAGACGGCGGTCATGACGCGCTCCCCGAAGCAGAAGCAGAAGCAGAAGCAGAAGCAGAAGCAGAAGTGGCCTGTGTTTCCAGGGAAGTTCGGGTGCCCGCCTCTTCGGCCGCCGCCCACCTGATCGAACGGACGATGGTCGCGTAACCGGTGCAACGGCAGATCTGCCCGGAGATCGCCTCCCGGATCTCCGTGTCGGAGGGGTCGGGGTTGCGGTCCAGCAGCGCACGCGCGGTCATCATCATGCCGGGGGTGCAGAAGCCGCACTGCAAACCGTGGCATTCGACGAACCCGCGCTGTACCGGGTCGAGTTCACCGTTCTGTTCGAGCCCCTCCACGGTGCGTACCTCGTGCCCGCCCGCCATCGCGGCCAGCACGGTGCAGGACTTGACCGGCTCGCCGTCCAACCACACCACGCACGTACCGCAGTTGCTGGTGTCGCACCCCCAGTGGGTGCCGGTCAGCCGGAGGTGGTCGCGCAGGAAGTGGACCAGCAGCAGCCGCCCCTCTATCTCCCGGGTGACCTCTTCGCCGTTCACGACCATGCTCACCTGCACGATCACACCTCCTGTCCGTCGATGCGGGCCACCGACCGGCGCAGTACGCGCACGGTCAACTCCCGTGCCAGATGGCGCTTGTACTCGGCGCTGCCGCGTCGGTCGGTGACGGGGGAGCAGGCCTCGGCGGCGATGTCCCCGGCCTGTCCGTACAGTTCCTCGGTCGGGCGCCGGCCGCGCAGGGCGTCGGCGATGCCGGGGATGCCGGCCGTGTTGGGTCCCACGGCGGCGAGCCCGACGCGGGCGTCCGTGACCAGTCCGTCGCCGTCCAGCCACACCGCGGCACCGGCCGAGACCACCGCCCAGTCACCGGCCCGGCGTTCGACCTTCTCGTACGCGCTGGATCCGTTCGGGCGGACGGGGAAGCGGACCTCGGTGAGGATCTCGGCGTCGCCGACGGCGGTCTCGTACGGCCCCCGGTGGAAGTCCTCCATGGACACGACCCGTTGGCCGTCCACGCCCTGGATCACGCAGCTGGCGTCGAGCGTGGTGCACACCGCGGACAGGTCCTCGGACGGGTCGGCCTGGCACAGGGAGCCGCCGAGCGTGCCCCGGTTGCGGACGACGGGGTCGGCGATGACGCGCTCGGCGTCCCGGAACACCGGGAAGGCGGCGACGAGTTCGTCCGACTCCAGCAGTTCGCGGTGGCGGGTCATCGCGCCGATGCGGATCAGTCCGGGTTCGACACGGACGTAACCCAGCTCGTCGTGCAGGTCGTTGATGTCGATCAGGTACTCGAAGTTGGCCAGCCGCAACTTCATCATCGGGATCAGACTGTGTCCGCCGGCCACCAGCCGTGCCGTGTCGCCCAGCCGGTCGAGCAGCGCGACCGCCTCGCCGACGCTGCCGACCCGCTGGTACTCGAACGGAGCGGGAACCTGCATTCCGCAATCCCCCTGTCCTGCACGGCAGTTGACCGGTCGGCCGGGTGCCGTGTCCGGGCCTCATTGGGCGCCCGGCGGACGGGGGTGTCAACGGCTGGTTAACCGTTCACTTAAGTTGCCTGCCCCGGGGAAGCGGGCAGGTCGTCCAGGAAGTCCGCCGAGGGGACGAAGAAGAGGCTTCCGGTGACCGCCGTGGAGAAGTCCAGGATGCGGTCGTGGGACGCGGAGTCGGTGCCCAGGAACATGTTGCGCAGCATCTGCTCGGTGACCGAGGGCGTACGGGCGTAGCCGATGAAGTAGGTGCCGAACTCGCCCTGTGCCGCGCTGCCGAACGGCATGTTGTCGCGCAGGATCTTCCGCTCGGTGCCGTCCGGACCCGTGATGACGTTGAGGGCGATGTGCGAGTCGGCCGGTTTGACGTCGTCGTCCATCTCCATGTTGGTCAACTTCGAGCGTCCGACGGCCCGTTCCTGCTGCTCGACCGTCAACGCGTTCCAGGCCGCCATGTCGTGGACGTACTTCTGCACGATCACATAGCTGCCGCCCGCGAACTCCGGGTCCTCGCCACCGATCACCACCGCCTGGCGGGCCGTCTCCCCGACGGGGTTCTCGGTGCCGTCGACGAAGCCCAGCAGATCGCGCACGTCGAAGTACTGGAACCCGGACACCTCGTCACGCACGGCGACCGCGCCGCCCAGCCGGCCCATGATCTCGGTGACCAACTCGAAGCACAGGTCGGCCCGTACGGCCTTGATGTGGAACAGCAGGTCACCGGGGGTGGAGACGGCGGTGTGCCGGGCGCCGGTGAGTTCCTGGAACGGGTGCAACTCGACGGGGCGCGGGCCGTCGAACAGCCGGTCCCACGCCTGGGATCCGACACCGGTCACGCAACTGAGCCGCCCGTCCGGCGCGCGGAAGCCGATGGAGCGGATCAACCCGCCCAGATCGCCGAGGAGTTGGCGCACCGCCTCCTCGCCGCCCGGCTCCACGGTGACGACGAGGAAGGTCGCGCTGGGAGTCAGGGACTCCAGCACCGCCTGCGTGGTCGGGGCGGTCTCGCCGCCGCTGGTGCCGTCCAGGTGCTCGACCGAGCCGTCAACTGTCATGTACTCCACGCCTCCGCTGCGTCCTCCGAGGCGCCCGGCGGCACCTCGGAACTCAGCCGAGTTTCCCAGTCCGCGCGTCCTGCCACAGATCCACCCCGCCGTCGACGGCGTACGAGTCGATCTCGGCCAGCTCCTCGGTGCTGAAGTCGAGGTTGTCCAGCGCGGCCACGTTCTGTTCGAGCTGCTCCGGGCGCGAGGCGCCGATCACGAGCGAGGTGACACGCTCGTCGCGCAGTGCCCAGGCGAGCGCCATCTGCGCAAGGGTCTGACCGCGCTTGGCCGCGATGTCGTTCAGCGCCCGCAGGCGGCGCACCATGTCCTCGGTCAGCCAGCCCGCGTCGAACGACGTGCCCTGCGCGGCCCGCGAGCCCTCCGGGATCCCGTCCAGGTACCGCCCGGTCAGCAGCCCCTGCGCCAGCGCCGTGAAACCGATGACCCCGAAGCCCTCGTCCCGCGCGGCATCCAGCAGCCCGTCGGTCTCTATCCAGCGGTTGAGCATGCTGTACGACGGCTGGTGGATGAGCAGCGGTGTGCCCAGCTCACGCAGGATCGCGGCGGCCTCGCGGGAGCGCTCGGCGTCGTAGGAGGAGATACCGACGTAGAGGGCCTTGCCCTGGCGGACGGCGGTGTCCAGCGCGCCCATGGTCTCCTCGAGCGGGGTGCCCGCGTCGAGACGGTGGGAGTAGAAGATGTCCACGTAGTCGAGGCCGGTGCGCTTCAGGGACTGGTCCAGCGAGGCCAGGACGTACTTGCGGGAGCCGCCGCCCTGGCCGTAGGGGCCGGGCCACATGTCCCAGCCGGCCTTCGTGGAGACGATCAGCTCGTCCCGGTACGGCGCGAGGTCCTGCTTCAGCAGCCGGCCGAAGTTCTGCTCGGCGGCGCCGTAGGGTGGACCGTAGTTGTTCGCCAGGTCGTGGTGGGTGATGCCGAGGTCGAAGGCGCGCAGCGCGATCTCGCGCTGGGTCTCGAACGGGCGGTCGTCACCGAAGTTGTGCCAGTAGCCCAGCGAGAGCAGGGGCAGGTCGAGCCCCGAGCGGCCCGTGCGGCGGTAGCGCATCGTGCTGTCGTAGCGCCCCGGATCTGCGATGTGGTTCACCCCGCCCACTCTGCCCGCGCCCGCCGCACGCGTCCAACCGATCCCCGTCATCGGATTCAGCAGCGTCGGCACTGAATCAGCGCAGCGGCCCGCTGAGCGGACCGCTGTTGTTCGACGGCCTCTCGTTCGTCCCTAGGGTCCCTTTCATGAACTGCGACATATCGGCGGGCGTCGATCAGGTGAGCGTCGACGAGAAACCGCTGCGGATCGGCGTGCGCGTCCCGCCCTGCGACCGGGCCGACCGGGTGGCCCGGACCGCGCGCCGGGCCGAGGACCTCGGCTTCGACCAAGTGTGGTTCCCGGACTCGCAGTTGCTGTGGCGGGACGTGTTCACCACCCTCACCGCCGCGGCCTTCGCCACCGAGCGGATCGGCCTCGGCACCGCCGTCACCAATCTGGCCACCCGGCACCCGTCCGTCGTCGCGTCGGCCGCCCGCAGTGTCGCGGAACTCGCGCCCGGCCGGTTCACCCTCGGCCTCGGCGTGGGCAACAGCTCCGTCGCCCCCGTCGGTCTGCCGCAGACCGGCTCGGCGGCACTGCGCGAGGGCATGAGCATGCTGCGCGCCCTGCTGGACGGGCGCGAGTGGGACTTCGAGGGCAAGGTCCGCTCCCGGCTGCGCGACCCCCAGCCGTCCGTGCCGCTGCACCTGGCGGCGAGCGGCCCCCGCAACCTGCGGCTCGCCGGCGAGATCGCCGACGGGGTCATCCTGCTCAGCGGAGTCTCGCCGCGCACCCTGGCCGCCGCCACCGCCCGGGTCCGCGAGGGCGCCGAGGCGGCCGGCCGGAACGCCGAGAGACTGCCGGTGACCGTGTCCGCGTTCTGCGAGGTGACCGACGACATCGAGGCCGACGCCCGCCTGATCAAACCGATCTGCGCCTCGATCGCCCAGAACGGCGGCGCGTCCTTCCTCGCCCTCGCCGGCATCGACGTGGACGTCCCCGAGACGATCGAGGGCGTCCACCCGGACCTCGTGCACGCCGAGGACTGGGACGCGGCCGCAACATGCTCACCACGTACATCGGATGGACGGCGAAGCCGGTGTGCGAGGGGTCGACGAGATGCGGCGCGCTCTCGCCGGCCGCCCGCGCGAACTCCGCCGCGTCCTCGGCCCGCACGACACCCAACGACCGCCGGTCCCACCTCCCCACCGACGCCCGGGCCCGTTCCTCGACCAGCTCCAACCCGGCGTTCCGGAGCATGCGCTGCCTCCTGTCCTCATCCGATGCCCGGACGCTAAGGACTCCGCGCCCCCGACCGCCACGGACCTGGCCCGCTCAGCGGACCGTTCCGCTTGGGCGCGATCCGGCGCCGTCACACCATCGGGACATGGACCTCATGGACATCCAGGCGCCCCCGGAGGGCACCTACGCGGAAGCGGACGGCGTCAAGTACCACTACGTCGAGCTGGGGGAGGGCAGCGCCACGGTCTTCCTGCACGGCGGCGGCCCCGGCTGCACCGGCTGGTCGGACTTCGGGCAGGTGGCCCCCCTGTTCGCGGCGGACCGCCGCTGCCTGCTCGTCGACATCCTCCAGTACGGCAAGTCCGCCAAGCCCGTCATCGAGGGCCCCATGTGGGACTACCACGCGGCCAAGACCGTCGCCCTGCTCGACGAACTCGGCATCGACCGCGCCGACTTCGTCTGCAACTCCTGGAGCGGCACCATCGCCCTCGACCTCGCCGCCAAGTACCCCGAGCGCGTACGGTCGTTGGTCATCACCGGCAGCATGCCCGTCTTCTACGGCCCCCTCGCGCCGCTGCCGGAAGGCGGCCGGCGCGGCCGTAACGCCCGTGACGTGTACTACGGCGGCACCGGCCCCTCGTGGCAGAAGATGCGCGAACTCATCGCCCGCCTGGAGTGGTTCGACCCGGACGCCGTCCCCGACGGCACGGTGACCCTGCGCTACGAACAGAGCCTCGACCCCGAGGAGACCGCGCTCGCCGGCGCCTCCGACAACCCGCGCGGCGACTGGCAGGACCTCACCGCCGAACTCGGCCTGATCGCCGCGCCGACGCTCTTCGTGTGGGGCATGCAGGACGCGTTCCTGACGCCGGACTACCCGCTGATGCTGGCCCGCATGATCCCCAAGGGCAACCTGCACGTGATGAGCCAGGCCTCCCATCACCCGCAGGAGGAACGGCCGTACGACTACCACAGCGTCGTCACCGGCTTCCTGAACCAGCAGCACAACTGACCCCGTACGACCGACTCTCCGGGGAGGAGACGTGAGCGAGACCGTGCCGCGCGTCGTTGAACTGCCCAGCCCCTTCACCCGGTTCGCCGGCCGACTGCTGGTCGGGCTCGGGTACGAGGTCGTGCTCGTCGAACCGCCGGAAGGCGACGGGAGCCGCCGCGAACTCGACGGCGACGCGTTCGTCCACTGGCACGCGGGCAAACGGTCGGTCGTCCCCGCGTCGCCGGAGGAACTGCGCGGTCTGCTGGCCGGCGCCGACGTGCTGCTCGACGGGAGTCCGGGCGGCGCGGAGGCACTGGCCGCGGGGCTCGACGCCCTGGTGCACGTCCGCGTCACCCCCTTCGGGCTGATCGGCCCGCGCACCGACTGGCAGGGCACCGACTTCGTGGTCGCCGCGCTGGGCGGGATGCTCGCCCAGGTCGGCACCCCGGACGGCCCGCCGCTCCGACCCGGAGCAGCAGGCCGAGCAGCTCGCGGGTGTCAACGCGGCCATCGCCGCCCTGCTCGGACTGCGCGCCCGCCGCACCGGCCCGGGACAGCTCGTCGACGTCTCCGCGCAGGCGTGCGTCGCGGCCGCGCTGGAGGCCGGGACGCTCGCCTATCTGCACGAGGACCGGGTGCCGCCGCGCCCCGGCAGCGTCCATCCGCTCGTCCCGCACGGCCTGTTCCGGGCCGCCGCCCAGGTAGCCGTCGGCGGCCCGGAACAGGCCGTGCG